>JANLYV010000608.1:0-1966 GCA_031365825.1 Rubrivivax sp.
CCATCGCGCTGCGCGATGTCACGCTGGTGGGCACGCCCGAGAAGCTGCGAGCCGAAGTGGCCCTCATCGACAAGCTGGCCGGTGACTACGCCCGCTCGGCCGGCCCGCTGGACGAGATGATCGCGCGCCCCACAACCACCCCGGACGAGCGGGACGCGCTGGAAGGCATCAAGAAAGTGGAGGCACGCGCACTTCCGTTGACCGCCCGGGTGATTGATCTGCGGTCGACCGGCAAGATTCCGGAGGCAACGCAGTTGCTGCTGGAAGAAGCGCGTCCGGCCTACGTGGCCTGGCTGGCCTCGGTCAACAAGCTGATCGACCTGGAAGAGGCTCGCAACAAGGCCGAGTCCGCATCGGTGCGCGCGGTGGCCCAGGGGTTCCAGACACTGATGTTTGGTTTGTGCGCCGCCGCCATCGCGCTGGCCGCCTTGATTGCCTGGGTCATCACCCGCAGCATCGTCCGGGAAGTGGGCGGCGAGCCGGCCGCCGCAGCTGCTCTGGTCCATCGCGTGGCTGACGGCGACCTGAGCATGGAGATCCACACGCGCAGTGGCGACACCACCAGCCTGCTGGCGGCGCTCAAACGCATGCAGGACAGCCTGTCGCACATCGTCAGCGACGTGCGCGGCAATGCCGAAGCCGTGTCCAGCGCCTCGGGCCAGATCTCACAGGGCAACAACGACCTGTCGAGCCGCACCGAAGAACAGGCCTCGGCGCTGCAGCAGACGGCCGCTTCGATGAAGCAACTGGCCGTGACGGTCAAGCAGAACGCCGACAACGCGCAGCAAGGCAACGAGCTCGCCGTCAACGCCTCCGCCGTCGCCACGCGCGGCGGCGAAGAGGTGGGCCAGGTGGTGCAGACCATGAAGGGCATCAACGACAGCTCGCGAAAGATCGCCGACATCATCAGCGTGATCGACGGCATCGCGTTCCAGACCAACATCCTGGCGCTCAATGCCGCGGTGGAAGCCGCGCGCGCCGGCGAGCAGGGCCGCGGCTTTGCCGTGGTGGCCAGCGAAGTGCGCAGCCTGGCGCAGCGCAGCGCCGATGCGGCCAAGGAAATCAAGGGCCTGATCACGGCCAGCGTCGAACGCGTCGAGCAGGGCAGCGCCTTGGTCGACCAGGCCGGCGCGACGATGGCCGAAGTGGTCACCTCGATCCGCCGCGTCACCGACCTGATGGGCGAGATCAGCTCGGCCAGCAAGGAACAAAGCTCGGGTGTGGCGCAGATCGGCGATGCGGTGAACCAGATGGACCAGGCCACGCAGCAGAACGCCGCGCTGGTCGAAGAAAGCGCCGCCGCGGCCGACAGCCTCAAGGGCCAGGCGCAGCAGCTGGTGGGCGCGGTCTCGGTATTCAAGTTGGTCGACGGCGTGCCGAAGAGCATGCAGACGGGCGCGCCGAGCGTTGCGAAGGCAGCCTCCAATGTCGTGCGGCCCAGCTTCAAGTCCAAGCCGTCGGTCAAGCCGCCCGCAGCGGCCGTCAAGCCCGTGGCCAGCGCTGTTGCTGCCCCGCTGGCACGCACCGGCACCGATGACGAATGGACGAGCTTCTAACCAACCCTGTACTGGCGGGTCACCACCGCCATCCAACCCAACCAAAACGACACACGCCATGAACAGCAACGCCTTCGGCCTCTCCCATCTGCGCCTTCGCACGCGACTCGGTCTGGGCTTCGGCATCCTGACGGTCCTGATGGCGGCACTCACGGTCCTCGGCACCGTCCGGGTCGCCAGCATCAACGACAGCCTGGCGACGATCGGCGACGTCAACAGCGTCAAGCAGCGCTATGCCATCAACTTCCGGGGCAGCGTGCACGACCGCGCCATCGCGCTGCGCGATGTCACGCTGGTGGGCACGCCCGAGAAGCTGCGAGCCGAAGTGGCCCTCATCGACAAGCTGGCCGGTGACTACGCCCGCTCGGCCGGCCCGCTGGACGAGATGATCGCGCGCCCCACAACCACCC
>JANLYV010000532.1:0-18965 GCA_031365825.1 Rubrivivax sp.
CCCGTTCATCAACGAGTTGCTGGCCAAGCCCGGCAACCTGGCGCTGTTCACGCTGAACCCCCACTCGGCCGATTCGATCGACTACTTCGACCCGGCGCTGTCGCCCAGCGCGCCGAACAAACGCAACTGGTTGGGCACCGACTCCAAGGGCCGCGACATGCTGGCCCGGCTGGTCTACGGCTTTCGCGTCAGCATCTGGTTTGCACTGGCGCTGACCTTCGCCGGCACCGTGCTGGGCATCCTCGCCGGCGCTATCCAGGGCTACTTCGGCGGCAAGGTCGACCTCTTCATGCAACGCCTGGTGGAGATCTGGGGCGCCGTGCCCGAGCTCTACCTGCTCATCATCTTCGCGTCGATCTTCAATCCCTCGCTGCTGCTGCTGCTGGTGTTGCTGTCGCTGTGGGGCTGGATGGGGCTGTCGGACTACGTGCGCGCCGAATTCCTGCGCAACCGCTCGCTCGAATTTGTCAAAGCAGCTCGGGCGTTAGGGCTGTCGAATGCGCAGATCATCCGGCGCCACGTGCTGCCCAATTCGCTGACGCCGGTGATCACCTTCCTGCCGTTTCGCATGAGCGGCGCGATCCTGGCGCTGACCTCGCTTGATTTCCTCGGGCTGGGCGTGCCGGCCAATACCGCCTCGCTGGGCGAGCTGCTCAAGCTCGGCAAGGAAAACCTCGACTCGTGGTGGATCATCGTCCCGACCTTCCTGGTGCTGGTGCTGACGATGTTGCTGCTGACCTTCATCGGCGACGCGCTGCGCGACGCTTTCGACACGAGGAAGTCTTGATGGCGACCCTGCTGGACGTGCAACACCTGAGCGTGCGCTTTGGTGCCTCAACCGTGGTCAACGATGTGTCGTTCAGCATTGCCGCGGGCGAGAAATTTGCGCTGGTGGGTGAGTCGGGCTCGGGCAAGTCGATCACGGCCTTGTCGGTGCTGCGCCTGGTCGATGGCGCCAGCACCAGTGGCGCCATCCGGTTCGAGGGCGAAGACCTGGTGGCCAAGAGCGACGCGCAAATGCGCGGCATCCGCGGCAGCCGCATCGCCATGATCTTTCAGGAGCCGATGACGGCACTGAACCCGCTGTACACCGTGGGCAACCAGATCGGCGAAGTGCTAGCGCTGCACGAAGGCTTGCGTGCTAACGCCGCACGTACACGGGCCGTCGAGCTGCTGGCGCGCACCGGTATCCCCGAGCCCGAGAAGCGCGTGGATGTCTATCCGCACCAGCTCTCGGGTGGCCAGCGCCAACGTGCGATGATCGCCATGGCGCTGGCCTGCAAGCCCCGGCTCTTGATCTGCGACGAGCCGACAACCGCGCTCGACGTCACCATCCAGGCGCAGATACTGGCCTTGCTCGACGAGCTGCAAGCCGAGATGGGCATGGCGCTGCTCTTCATCACACACGACCTGAACCTGGTGCGCCGCTTCACGCATCGTGTGGGCGTGATGGAACGCGGCAAGCTGGTGGAGATGGGGCCGACCGCGCAGGTCTTCGCCGCACCCCAGCACAGCTACACGAGGAAGCTCATGGCCAGCCGGCCGCAGCGCGTGGTGCAGCCGGTGCCGAGCAACGCGCCCATCCTCGTGCAGGGGCGCGACGTGCAGGTGAGCTTCCCCATCCCCAGGGGCTGGTTCAGGACGCAGCACTTCATCGCCGTGCGCCGGGCCACGCTGGAGCTCAAGCGTGGTGAAACGCTGGGCATCGTCGGTGAATCCGGCTCGGGCAAGACCACGCTCGGCATGGCACTGCTGGCTTTGCAGCCGATCGCGGCCGGCGTGGTCGAAATCGGCGGCGAGCGCGTCGACAACGCCGACCGCGAGCACTTGCGGCGCATGCGCCGGCGCATGCAGGTGGTGTTCCAGGATCCGTTCGCGTCCTTGTCGCCTCGTTTGACGGTGGGGCAGATCGTCGGCGAAGGCCTGGCCCTGCATCGCAGCGAGCTTGCGGCAGCCGAGCGCGAGAAGCTGGTGCTGGCCATGCTCGATGAAGTCGGTTTGTCCGAGCGCCACGGCGTGTCAGGTGTGTTGCAGCGCTATCCGCACGTGTTCTCGGGCGGCCAGCGCCAGCGCATCGCCATCGCGCGCGCAGTGGTGCTGGCGCCCGAGGTGCTGGTGCTCGACGAGCCGACCTCGGCGCTGGACGTCTCCGTGCAGCAGCAGGTGCTGGCCATCCTGGCCGAGCTGCAACAGCGCCACGGCATGAGCTACATCTTCATCAGCCACGACCTTGCGGTGGTGCGCGCCATGTCGCACCGGGTGATGGTGATGAAGGGTGGCGACGTCATCGAAGAGGGCGAAGCCGAGGCGCTCTTCGCTGCGCCGCGCGAGCCCTACACGCGCGAGCTGCTCGCGGCGGCGCACCTGAGCTGACTGCTCCCAAAGTCCGCAGCAATCGCGCCGCGTGTGAGCCTGGGTTACCCTGCTGGCCAGGAGCCTAACCATGCCGCGACACGTTCTGCCCGAAGCCTCGATCCACCCTGCCGTGCGCGAGACCGTGGCGCGCCATCACGAGAGCATCGTGCAAAAGGTCCAGGAGGCCATCAAGGCCCACGCCGTGGTGGTGCTGGGTATGAAGCAGAACCCCTACCCGCGCAAGGCGCGCAAGGCACTCGACGCCGCGGGTGTGGCCTACCACTACATCGAATACGGCAGCTACTTCAACCAATGGCGCCGGCGCACGGTGCTGAAGATGTGGACGGGCTGGCCAACGCTGCCGATGATCTTCGTCAAAGGGGTGCTGGTGGGCGGAGCCGACGACCTGATCAAGCTCATAGCCAACGGTGAACTCGCGACCATGTTGCGTTGAGCCTGCCGCAGCATGCGTGCATCGCCCCTGACGCTGCTCACCCTGGGCATGCTGGCTGCCGTGCCCGGCGCAGCGAATGCCGCCGAGCTTGCGCCATGCCGCGTCAGCGGCGTCGAGACCGAGGCTCTTTGCGGCCATGTGACACGCGCGCTCGACCCCGCTGCTGCAGCAGGTGTGAGCATCGAGGTCCACTTCGCCGTGTTGCCCGCGCTGGCACGCAACAAGCACCCCGACCCGGTGTTTTTCTTCGCCGGCGGGCCGGGGCAAAGTGCCATCGACGTGGCGGGCACCGTGGCGCGGCTGCTGGCGCGCCTCTCGAACCGGCGCGACATCGTGCTGGTGGACCAGCGCGGCACAGGGCGCAGTGCGCCCCTGTACTGCGAACCGGCGGCCGTGACCGCACCGCTGCGCGAGAGCGTCGACATGGCACACCAGGAGCGCCTGCTGGCCGAATGCCGAGACGCCCTGCGCAAGTTGCCGCATGGCGACCTGCGCCACTACACCACGCCGCTGGCGATGCAAGACGCGGACGCCGTGCGCAACGCACTCGGCGCCGAGCGCATCAACCTGGTGGGCGCGTCGTACGGTACGCGTGCTGCGCTGGAGTATCAGCGCCAGTTTCCGGCGCGAGTCCGCCGCACCGTGCTCGATGGTGTGGCACCGCCCGACATGGTGTTGCCGGCCGCGTTTTCAGTCGACAACCAGGCAGCGCTGGAGGCCGTTTTCCGCGCCTGCAGGGCCGCGGTCGCTTGTGCGCACCGTTATCCAGATCTGAGCCAGTCCTGGCGCACGATGCTGGAATCCTTGCCGCACGAGGTGCCGCTGCGGCACCCGGTAACGGGCGCCATGGAGTCTGTGGTGTTGACGCGCGACACGGTGCTGGGCATGGTGCGCCAGCCGCTCTATGTGCCGGCGTTGACGGCGGCCCTGCCGCTGGCCTTGGCCGAGGCGGCGCAGGGGCGATTCGATGCGTTGATGGCCTTGGGCATGTCGCTCGGCACGGGCCGGCGCGGCCCGGCGCAAGGCATGCACTTCTCGGTGATCTGCGCGGAAGACCTGCCGCGCCTGGCGGCGGCGGGCGACATACCCGGGGTCGATTTCGGCTCGGGTTACGCCGGGTTCTATCGCCGCGTCTGCACAACATGGCCGCAGGGCAGCGTGCCCGCCGCTTTCTACAAGCTGAGCCCCGCCCCATCGGCCACGCTCGTGCTTTCGGGCGGCGCCGACCCGGCCACACCACTACGCCACGGCGAGCGTGTGACGCAGGCGCTGGGTGCCAAGGCGCGCCACGTCGTCGTGCTTCACGCCGGGCATGGCGTGATGGGCATCGGCTGCATGCGCGATGTGCTCTTCCGCTTCATCGATGCCGAAAGCGATGAGCAGGCGCTGGCCGTGGACGCCGCGTGCGTGACGAACGTTCCGCGGCCGCCACCATTCCTGTGGCCGCAAGCCAAGGCTTCGCCATGATCGAAGTGGATCAACTTGCCAAATCGTTCGTGCACGGCCGCGGCGCCAGGCGGCAAGAGGTGAAGGCCGTGAGCGAGGTGAGCTGGCACGCTGCCGACGGCTGCATCACCGGGCTGTTGGGGCCCAATGGCGCCGGCAAGACCACCACTTTGCGCATGGTCGCGGCGCTGATCACACCGGACAGCGGTCGCATCCACGTCGACGGCATCGACGTCGCCACGCAGCCGCGCCAGACGCTGGCGCGCATGGGTGTGTTGAGCGACGCGCGTGGGTTGTACCCGCGGCTGACGGCGCGCGAGAACATCGTCTACTACGGTCGATTGCATGGTTTGGCCGCGCCGGCCGCAAATCAGCGTGCGCTTGAACTGGCAGCCTTGTTGGCAATGGAAGAACTGCTGGAACGGCGCGTCGACGGCTTCAGCCAGGGTGAGCGCATGAAGACGGCGCTGGCGCGGGCGCTGGTACATGACCCGCCCAACATCGTGCTCGACGAGCCGACCAACGGCCTGGACGTCGTGGCCACGCGCGCCTTGCGCGACACCTTGCGCAAGTTGCGCGACGAGCAAGGCAAGTGCATCGTCTTCTCGACGCACATCATGCAGGAGGTCGAGCGCCTGTGTGACGAAGTGGTGGTGGTGGCACGCGGCCGCACAGTCGCTCAGGGCAGCGTGCCGCAACTGCTTGCGCGAACCGGCGAAACGGACTTCGAGGACGCCTTCGTCGCGCTGGCCTACGGCGCCGATGAGGCCGCGAACCCTGGGGCAGCCGCGCCGTGATGACGTCGGCGTGGATTGTCTTTTGCAAAGAGCTGATCGATGCGCTGCGCGACCGGCGCACGCTGGCGGTGGTGCTACTCAGCTCCGTGGCCATCGGGCCCCTGGTGCTGGTGCTGATCTCGACCCTGGTCTCCGGCATTGAGAAGCGCTCGGAGGCGCGTGAGCTGTTGGTACAAGGCACCGACCACGCGCCCACGCTGGTCAACTACCTGCAACGCCAAACCTACACGTTGCGTGAACCCCCGGCCGACTACGAACGGGCGCTGCAGGGCAACCGGCTGGGCGAACCGGTGCTGGTGATCCCGGCTGACTTCGAGGCGCAACTCGCGCGCGGCGACGTGCCTATCGTCGAACTCGTGGGCAGCAGCGGCAACTCACGCGCGCAGTCGGCGCTGGCGCGTGTGCAGCGCCTGCTGCGCGGTTTCAACCAGGAGCAAGCGATGCTTCGGCTGGCCGCGCGCGGTGTGCCGGCGGGCATGCTCGAAGCGGTGCAACTGGAGGAGCGCGACCTTGCCAAACCGGCGTCTCGCGCCGCGCAGCTGGCGACGATGGTGCCGTTCTTCGTGCTGATGGCGATGCTCTACGGCGCGCTCAATGCCGCGTTGGACAGTACCGCAGGTGAGCGCGAGCGCGGCTCGCTCGAACCCCTGCTGATGAACCCCGGATCGAGATTCACACTGGTGCTGGGCAAATGGGGCGCGGTGGCTGCGGTGGGCATGCTCATTGCCGTGCTCAGCTGTTTCAGCTTCCTGCCCGGGCAGTGGTTGCTGCGCAGTGAAACGCTCGCAGCCATGTTCCGCTTTGGGCCGACCGAGGCTCTGGCCTTCGTCGCCTTGCTGGCGCCGTTGGCGGGCGCGCTGGCAGCCGTGCTGATGGCCATCGCGATACGCTGCAAGACCTTCAAGGAGGCTCAGGCCAACGCCACCGTGGTGGTGCTGGCGGTGTCCTTGCTGCCGCTGCTGCTGGTGTTCAATCAGGAGGGTGAGAAGTCGTGGCACCTGCTGGTGCCGGCTCTGTCGCAAGTGACCTTGATGAGCCGCGTGCTCAAGGGCGAGCCGAGCACGTTGCCAGAGCTGGCTACCCCGGTAGTGGTGTGCCTGGCGCTGACGTTCGCGTGCCTGGTCTACGTGGCGCACTCGCTGCGCCGGGCTGCGCTCAAAGCTTGATTCCCTCGCCGTTTCTGGGCCAGGCTGTTACGCGAACTCGGCTCGCGCAGAGGCGGATCAGGCAGCCATCGCGAAGCCGGCAAAGCCGCCGCGCCCGGGCGGGATGTGCATGGGCGACATCGCGGCTTGCTTGGTGCGGGCGGTGTCGAGCATGCTGCGAACGTGGCGCTGCCACGGCAGGTAGCACACGAGCGTGTTCAGCAAGATGATCTTTTCGCCGTCGTCACAGACTTCATCAAGTGGCGACGTGAAGTCGACATTGGATTGCAGCGACATCGGGTCAGCCAGCACGGCGACGCCGTGACGGAGCTCCACCCACTCCCAGCCGACGGCGGCCAGCGCCCCGTTTTCTTCGTACGACCACGTCGTTTGTCCACAAAACAGGTCAGGCTTGTCAACTCTTGGGTAGCAGCGGGCCCAGATGGGGTTCATGACCGATGGCGCTTTGTCGCACAATTCAGTGGTGCACAGGACGGCGGGCAAGGATTTGATCTTCCAGCAAGGCAGTTCCATGAATTTCACCCTGGTTCAAGTTGATAGGGCTTCAGTCTGGCGCCACAAAAGCAACGTAACAACCTGCACACTTGAGCAGTAGCAGGTGTTGCCCAATGAAACGACAGGACTACCTTGATATCAGCCACGCGCCCGACAAGCCTAGCTTCGAGCGGCGGTTGGTTGATTTCGCCCATCAACTCGATTTCGGCATCATCTCGGGCTCGCTGGTCATTGACGAGCCCGGCAAGCCCGCGCACTTCGTGCCTGTTGGCAACACGCCCGAGGCTTTCATCGAAGCGCACCGCAACCTCGACAACAGCTTGCGCGACCCCGTGTTGAAGCGGCTGAAGCGGCTGAGCATTCCGTTTGCTTACGACCAGCAGATGTACGTCGAGGACGGCGTGGGAGATCTGTGGGACATGCAGGCGCAGTACGGCTATCGCACCGGTATCTCCATGGCGCTGCATCTGCCCGATGGCAAGCACTTCTTACTTGGCGTCGACCGCGATGCGCCGCTGCCACAAGACGACGCCGCGCTTGTGCGCCTGATGGCCGACTTGCAGCTTTTGGCAGTGCATGCGCAAGGCGCGGCGGTGCGACTCTTGAACCCGACGCCGACGCCGGATGCCGACGTTCCCCATCTCACCGCCAGCGAGCGCGAGGTGCTGAAGTGGACGATGGAGGGCAAGAGCGCGGGCGTGGTCGCGCAGATTCTAGGAATCTCCAGACATACGGTTAGTTTTCACCTGCGCAATGCGAGGGAAAAGCTGCATGTGTCGACCAAGCACCAGGCTGTCTTCAAGGCGGTGTCCTTGGGCTTGATTTGATCGCCACGTAGCATCGTGTGATGGCGGCGGCGCCTCGCGCCCAAGCCTGTTGCAACCGCAACCACATCGCCTGAGCCTTGTCAAGCTGCCAGCGTAT
The DNA here is from genome assembly GCA_031365825.1 of Rubrivivax sp. Classification (GTDB taxonomy): domain Bacteria; phylum Pseudomonadota; class Gammaproteobacteria; order Burkholderiales; family Burkholderiaceae_C; genus Rubrivivax. The sequence goes on from JANLYV010000532.1 coordinate 7,638, forward strand.
GTAGGTAAAGAGTTTGCCGATTAGTGCTGAAATTCAGGTCATGGAAGGTTGTCGTCAACCTTTCGTTAACCCCTAGGAGATCAGCATGTGGGAATTCTTTGCGGAACTGATGGGCATCCCTTACGGCGGCGGTTGGCTGTAAAGCGCCTCGTTTCCCAAGACAAGGATTCACTGAACGGGGAGTGCATGCGACGTTTGTTCGTCGCTTCATGCTCGCCGTGCTGGCCCTAGACGAGCGCCGCTTGGCTACCGCATTGGATGCGGGCCACGCGGCGCTGCTGTTGGTGCATTTGACTTCGTTGTGTCAGGCATCGGGCGGGTCACGGTGCACCCCCGGCGCTGTGAGCAATTCCAGACGCCTCAGCCAAGTAAGCGCCTGCTGACGAGTGTCGCCGCACATCGCCGTCGACGGTGACAGTGACATGCACACCGCGGGTCGCTCCGGGCGACCGAAAAGACGGCAGCGCTCGTCAGCGTCGAGTTGAATGCATCGCATGCCCGCGGCCTTGCCACTTGGCATGCCCGGAATGGCCGAGCTGATTGAAGGCGCCGTGCAACAGGCGCCGCAGTTTGAACGGCACTGCATGCCCTGATGCTAACGCCAGAATTGCACGTGCAGCTGCTAACTCGCGGGCGCGCTTGTCGGCTCACGCGGCGCTCGTAGAATTGCCGGCTCCATGATCCATCCTCAAGCGTTCGACGTCATCGTCATCGGCGGTGGCCACGCTGGCGCCGAAGCGGCTCTCGCCAGCGCGCGCATGGGCTGCCGCACGTTGCTGCTGACCCACAACATCGAGACGCTGGGACAGATGAGTTGCAATCCGTCGATCGGCGGCATCGGCAAGGGGCACCTGGTCAAGGAGATCGACGCGCTTGGTGGCGCGATGGCCGCTGCCACCGACGAAGCCGGAATCCAGTTCCGAATTTTGAATGGCTCGAAGGGGCCGGCGGTGCGCGCGACGCGTGCGCAGGCTGACCGCGTCCTGTATCGCGCAGCCATGCGCAGGCGGCTCGAAAATCAGCCCAACTTGTGGTTGTTTCAGCAGGCGGTGGACGACTTGCTGCTTGAGGGTGACCGCGTGGCCGGCGCTGTCACGCAGGTCGGTTTGCGCTTCCACGCGCGCGCGGTGGTGCTGACGGCAGGAACCTTTCTCGACGGCCGCATCCATGTCGGGCTGCAAAACTACAGCGCCGGCCGCGCCGGTGACCCGCCGGCGCTGAGTCTTTCGGCGCGGTTGAAGGAACTCAAGCTGCCGCAGGGGCGCCTGAAGACGGGAACACCGCCGCGCCTGGATGGGCGCAGCATCGACTTCTCGAAACTGCAAGAGCAATCCGGGGACACCCATCCCGTGCCCGTGTTCAGCTTTCTTGGCCGCGCCGACCAGCATCCGCGGCAGCTGCCATGCTGGATCACGCACACGAGTGAGCGCACACACGAGATCATTCGCGGCGGTTTCGACCGCAGCCCGATGTTCACTGGCGTGATCGGCGGCATCGGGCCCCGCTACTGCCCGAGCATCGAAGACAAGGTCAATCGTTTCGCCGACAAAGAGTCGCACCAGATCTTTCTGGAGCCGGAGGGGCTGGAGACACACGAGATCTATCCGAATGGCATCTCGACTTCCTTGCCGTTCGACGTGCAGCTGGCGGCGGTGCGGTCGATCCCTGGGCTTGAAGCAGCGCACATTCTCCGTCCGGGCTACGCCATTGAGTACGACTACTATGATCCGAGGTCGTTGAAGACGAGCTTCGAGACGCAGGTGATTGCCGGGCTCTTCTGTGCGGGGCAGATCAATGGCACGACCGGCTACGAAGAAGCGGCGGCGCAGGGGCTGTTTGCCGGTACCAATGCGGCACTGCAGGTACTCGGCCGAGGTGCTTGGTTGCCCAGGCGCGACGAAGCCTACCTCGGGGTATTGGTGGACGACCTCGTGCACAAGGGTGTGACTGAGCCCTACCGCATGTTTACCAGTCGAGCCGAGTACCGTTTGCAGCTGCGGGAGGACAACGCCGACATGCGGCTGACCGAGGTGGGCCGAGGGCTCGGACTGGTGGATGACCAGCGCTGGGATGCCTTCAGCCGCAAACGAGATCGCGTTTCTGCAGAGCTGGAGCGTTTGCGTTCGTCCTGGGTTCGCCCAGAATCCGTTCCGGCGGCGGCCGCCGAGCGGATTCTGGGGAAAGCGCTCGAGCACGAGTACAGCCTGGCGGGCCTGATGCGCCGGCCCGGGGTCGACTTCGATTCGGTGTGCGAGCTTGCCAAGATTGCTCAGAGCCGACAGAAAGACCGCCAAGTACCCGACCACGTTTCACGTGAAACGATGCGAAAAGCTTGGGGTGCGGTTGACGCCGATGCGGTAATCGAGCAAGTGGAAGTCGGCCTGAAATATGCTGGCTACATCGATAAGCAACGCAGCGACGTCGAGCGCGCCTCGATGCTTGAGTCCTTGGTTTTGCCCGCGGGCATCGACTATCACGCGGTACCAGCGCTTTCGTTCGAAGTGCGACAGAAGCTCCACCGCCACCGGCCTGCAACATTGGGCGATGCGTCCCGAATTTCCGGCGTGACGCCCGCTGCGATTTCCCTGCTACTGGTGCACCTCAAGAGGCGCAGCGGGTCTTTCCGCTCGCCTCCAGCCGCGCTGGATGCTGCCTGAGGCCACACGGTTGCGCGAAGGTGCGCAGGCCTTAGGCGTTGCGTTGACCGACATGCAGGTCGCGTTGTTGTTGGCCTACCTCGACCTGCTGCAGCGCTGGAATTCCACCTACAACCTGACGGCGCTACGCCAGCGCGACGCCATGCTGAGGCAGCACCTGCTGGACTGCATTGCCATCGTGCCGACATTGCGCCGCGCCTTGCCGCACGGCGGCCGGATGCTCGATGTCGGAAGCGGAGGCGGGCTGCCGGGTGTCGTGGCTGCAGCGCTCGTTGAATCGCTGCAGGTCACCTGCGTGGACACAGTCGGCAAGAAAGCAGCCTTTGTGATGCAAGTAGCGGCTAGCCTAGGCTTGCGAAATCTAACAGGCGTTCACGCCAGAGTTGAGAATCTGGCGTTGCCGCCTTTCGACCTCATCATCGCGCGCGCGTTTGCGAGCCTTCACGACTTCGTGCGCCTGTCGCGCGCATCGCTGGCGCCCGGCGGAGCATGGCTGGCAATGAAGGGCCGACCTCCACACGACGAATTGGCCGCGCTGCCCGCCGACATTGACGCGTTTCACGTGAAACGTCTGGCCGTACCTGGACTGGACGCCGAACGCTGTGTGGTTTGTATGCGATTGAAGGCCGCCGACGTCGGGCAAACAGTCTGACGCCGCCCCTGCTGAACGCAGCACCTAGACCAAACTGCGCTACGCTCTTGTCGCGCTGGCACCGCGCACATTCGTCAGGCGCTGGCCAATCGACTCAACGCTGACACCGCTAGACTCGCCGCTTATTCAGGACCCCGCATGCTTGGCATTGCCGACTATGGCGCTTTCTGCGCCGCCATCCTCTTGTTCCTGGCATTGCCCGGTCCTGGCACGTTCGCACTGCTGACGTCCACCGGCAAAGGCGGGCTGCGAGGCGGCGCTGCCGCAACCTTGGGCGTGATCGTGGGGGACCAGTTGCTGATGTGGCTTGCCGTGGCCGGCGTGGCCGCCTTGCTCGCGGCGCATCCGGCGTGGTTCAAGGGCGTGCAGTACCTGGGTGCGGCCTACCTCGCCTGGATCGGTTTGTGCCTGATATTTGCCAAAGCGTCGGACCCGTCGCCCGTCGCCATCAAGCCCGGGCATTACGCGAGGCAGGCCTTCGTCATCACCCTGCTCAACCCCAAGGCCATCGTCTTTTACATGGCCTTTTTCCCGCTGTTTATCGACCCGGCGCGGCACCAGGGCATGGTAACTTTTCTTGCCATGGCGGTCACGATCGCGCTCATCACTGCGGCCTACGGCCTGGCGTTATGTGCCTTTGCGCAGCTGGTCATCCCCAAGGTGCGGGCACACAGGCGAGTCACACGCTTGCTGGAACAACTTGCGGGCATATTTCTTGTGGCCTTCGGTATCCGGTTGGGCGCGCAGTGACGGCGCTACAGGCCGCGGCGCCGCGTATCTTTTGCGTCGCCAACCAAAAGGGTGGTGTCGGCAAGACCACCACCACCGTGAACCTTGCAGCCGGCTTGGTGCAGATGGGTCAGCGCGTATTGGTGGTGGATCTCGACCCGCAAGGCAATGCCACCATGGGCTCGGGCGTCGACAAGCGTACGCTGGCGCTGACGATCTACGACGTGCTGCTGGAGTCGGCCTCCATTGCTGAAGCGCGTATCAAAAGCCCCAAGGGCGGCTACGACATGCTCGGTGCGAACCGCGAACTCGCCGGTGCCGAGGTTGAGCTGGTCGAGCTCGAGCGCCGCGAGCGCCGCCTCAAGCTGGCGCTGCAGGCGGTCGTCACGCAGTACGACTTTGTGCTCATCGACTGCCCGCCGTCGTTGAGCCTTCTCACGCTCAACGGCCTCTGCGCAGCGCACGGTGTGATCGTCCCCATGCAGTGCGAGTACTTCGCGCTCGAGGGTTTGTCGGACCTGGTCAACACCATCAAGCAGGTGCATGCCAACCTCAACGCCGAATTGCAGGTCATCGGCCTGCTGCGAGTGATGTTCGACCCGCGGGTGACTTTGCAGCAACAGGTGAGCGAGCAGTTGAAGGCTCACTTCGGCGAGAAGGTTTTCGACACGGTGATCCCGCGCAACGTGCGCCTGGCCGAAGCGCCAAGCTACGGCCAGCCGGGTGTGGTGTTCGACCCCGCATCGAAGGGCGCGGTGGCGTTTGTTCAGTTTGCGCGCGAACTGGTGCAGCGCTTGCAGGCGCGGCCGTGAACGAGGCGCAGCTCGCCAGCGTCGAGGACGCGAGCCTGAACGCCAGCGCGCCATCGCAGCAGCTGTGGCTGGACGGCTGGCTGGTGCGCTTCTGTCCTGGCAAGGCCAAGCGCGCGCGATCGATCAACGCCGTCGCGCCGGGGCGATTGCCGCTCGCCGAGAAGCTGCGCCGGGCGGCAACCATCTACCGCGACGCAAGCCTGCCGCTGGTGGTGCGCATCACGCCTTTTTCACAACCAGCTGAGCTCGACGCTGAACTCGCTGCGGCGGGCTACGAACGTTTCGATGACACGCACGTGATGGCCGCCGCCGTTGCAGCCACATCCAGCCGCCCAGCGCTGCCTCCCGGCCTTCGCGTGGAGCGCGTCGACCCGCTGCGCTATGCCAGCACCGTGGGTGAACTGCGCGCCACGCCGCCGGTACAGCGCAGCGCGCATGCCGAGCGCCTGCGTTTGTCACCCGTAGCTTACGAAGGCTGGCTGATGACCCGCGACGGCCAGCTGCTGGCCTGTGGCCAGTTTGCGCGCGAGGGGGAATACGTCGGGCTCTACGACGTCTTCACAGTACCAGAGGTGCGCGGCCAGGGGCTCGCCAAGGCGCTGTGCACGCAGCTGCTGCATACCGCAGTGTCACAGGGTGCGCGCACCGCCTACTTGCAGGTGGACGCTGCCAATGCGCCGGCCATCGCGGTCTACCGTTCTCTCGGTTTTACCCATGCATACGACTACCACTACCGCGCGCTGGAACCCGATTCGGCGCGCTGAGTTGTCAGTCCAGCCCCAGGCCTTCGTCCACACCCAGGTGCACGTTCATGGCCTGTACGGCGGCGCCGCTGGCGCCCTTGCCCAGGTTGTCCAACCGCGCGATGAGCATCAACTGGCTGTCGTTGGCGAAGACAAAGATGTCGACGCGGTTGGTGTCGTTTGCCGCCTGCACGTCGAAGTAGCCTGTCTCCAGCGTCGCGGCGTCGCGCAGCGGCATGACCCGGATAAAGCGCTCGCCGGCATAACGCTGCTCAAACACGCGCTGCATGCTTTCCACCGTCGTCCCCGGGGCCAACTGCGACAAGTGCAGCGGTACGTTCACCGCCAACCCCTTGTAGAAGTTGCCGACGATGGGCATGAAGATCGGCTTGGTGGCCAGGCCCGTGTGCGCCATCATTTCCGGCACATGTTTGTGCATCAGCGACAACCCATAGGGCCTCGGCGAAGTAAGTGCAGGCTCGCCACCAGACCCTGCACTGGCTTGATAGGCATCGATCAGTTTCTTGCCACCACCCGAGTACCCGGTGATGGATGTCGCACTCACCGCCAAGCCTGGCGGCACCGCCCCGGCGTCGACCAAAGGCCGCAGCAGCAGGATGAAAGCACTGGCGTGGCAGCCGGGGTTGGCAATGCGCTTGCTCTGGCGCAGCCGCACGCGCTGCTCGGCGCAAAGTTCGGGCAGGCCGAACACCCAGTCGGGCAGCGTGCGATGCGCGCTGCTGGCGTCGATCAAGCAGGTGCGCGGGTTGGTGACCAGCGCCGCTGCTTCACGCGCCGCCGCATCGGGCAGGCAGAGGAAGGCAACGTCGGCGGCATTCAAAAGTCGCGCGCGCTCGACCGCATCCTTGCGCCGCTCGGGTGCGATGCGCAGCACTTCGACGTCGCGCCGCTTCGCCAGGTACTCGTGGATGCGCAGCCCTGTGGTGCCTTCCTGGCCGTCAACAAAAGCGGTGTAAACCATGGCGGGGGCCTAACGTCTAGGTGGTGGGTGGCCGCTTGGCGCGGCCGCTGTTGGCCACGAAGCATAAGTCAAGCGTCGTGTCGACGCGGCCGGCGATGAAGCGGCTCGCCTGGCGATCGTTCCTGGTGGCCGCCATCGCCATGCTCGTGGCCTGGGCGCTGCACACCAGCGTGTTCCTGCTGCCGCTTGCACTGGGGCTGGCCGCGCTGGTGCTCTTTGTCACCTCGTTCGTGCCCAACGTCGGCGTGGCGTGGATCGAGGCCATCGCACACCTCGTGCGCAGCGTGGTCTGGCGCCGCGAGCAGGGCCACTTTCACAGCCATGCCGGCGTGCCAGTGCGCGTGCATGATGACGGCCGCCATGTCTGGATCGAGGGTGAATCGCTGCAACGCATCCTCGGCAGCAAAGACAGCGAAGACGTGCTCGCCGCTCGCCACGCGGGCCATTGGCGGCGCTTCGACGACAAGGTGTTGATGCTGCGCGTCGACGCCGTCGTGCGATACCTGGCCACGGCACCGAGCCGGCAGGAGCCGCGCATCTTGCGCCTGCGGCAATGGCTGGAACGCGAGCTGCTGTTCCCGGCGGCAGAGCGGCGTCGGCGGCGCCATCCAAGCGCATAAGACAATCGCACCATGGTCACCAAAAAACCCAAAGGCCTCGGTCTCGGCCTCGAAGCGTTGCTCGGCCCCAAGGTCGGCGACGCGCCCGCGTCGCCTTCCGGCGAACCGCTGATGCTGCCGCTGGCGCAGCTGCAGGCCGGCAAGTACCAGCCGCGCACGCGCATGGACGAAGGCTCGCTCTACGAGCTGGCGGAAAGCATCCGCACCCAAGGTGTGATGCAGCCCATCCTCGTGCGGCGCGTTGGTGGCGCAGGCAGTGAGCGACACGAAATCATCGCCGGCGAACGCCGCGTGCGTGCCGCGCGACTGGCCGGCCTGCAGAACGTGCCCGTGCTCGTGCGCGACGTGCCCGACGAAGTCGCCGCGGTGATGTCATTGATCGAAAACATTCAGCGCGAGGACCTCAATCCTCTCGAAGAAGCGCAAGGCCTGCAGCGCCTGGTGACCGAGTTCAAGCTCACACATGAACAGGCGGCGCAGGCGGTGGGCCGCTCACGCAGCGCGGCGAGCAACCTGCTGCGCCTGCTGCAGCTGGCCGAGCCGGTGCAGCAGATGCTGCTGGCCGGCGACCTCGACATGGGCCACGCGCGTGCCTTGTTGCCCTTGGCGGCGGCGCCGCAATTGATGGCCGCGCAGCAGATCGTCGCGCGCAAACTCAGCGTGCGCGAGGCCGAGAAGCTCGCCGCCCAACAGGCCTCGCCTGGCCGTCAGGGCACGCTGCTGCGGGTGAAGCGCGACAAGTCGCGCGATCTGCTGCGGCTGGAAGAGCAACTGGCCGACGCCTTGACTGCCAGCGTCGACATCCGCATCCAGCGCCGCACCAAACGTGGCGAGCAGGGTGAGATCGCCATCGCATTTGGCTCGCTCGATGAACTGAACGGCTTGCTGGTCAAGCTCGGTGTGAGTGAGGGCTGATTCAGCTGCCTGTCACTGCGCAATGCGCGGCAACGCCAGCGCGCGCCGATGCAGCGTCAGCCACAGCAGTGCGGCGCTGATGAGCACCATCGGCACCAGCGAGCCGTAGTTCAAGAGTGTCCAGCCCTGCGTGGTGACGAGCGCGCCCGAAGCGAACGAGGTTAGCGCCATGGTGGCGAAGACGCAGGTGTCCATCGCACCCTGGGCCTTGTTCTTCTCTTCAGGTCTATAGGTCTCGGTGAAGAGCGTGGTCGCGCCGGTGTAGAGGAAGTTCCAGCCGACACCCAGCACCGCCAGCGCCACCAGAAACTGCATCAGGTCGACGCCGCTCAGCGCCACGATCACGCAGGCGAAGTTGAGCAGCGCACCCACACCCATCACCGGCAGCGCGCCGAAGCGTTTGATCAGGTGCCCGGTGAAAAAGCTCGGCACGAACATGCCCAGCACGTGCCACTCGAGCACCAGCGCCGCGCTCTCGAACGGGTGCCGGCACTGCTGCATCGCAATCGGTGTGGCCGCCATCAGCAGGTTCATCACGCCGTAGCCCAGCGCGCCGGCGAAGACGGCGATGACGAACGTCGGCTGCCTGGCAATTTCGCGCAAGGGCCGGCCGCTCGTAGCGCCGGGCGCGGGCGTCTTGTGTGGCGGGAAATTGATGAACGACAGTGCCGTGAATGCCACGATCGCCACCACGATCAAGGCGACGTAGGCACCGGCAAAAGGCGCCCCCAACATGCTGCGCGTGGCACTGGCCAGATTCGGCCCGATGAAGGCGCCGATGATGCCGCCGGCCAGCACCAGCGAGATGGCCTTCTCCTTGTAAGACGGCGCGACAAGCTCCGGCCCGGCGAAGCGGTACAGCGATGCGTTGGCGCTGTAAAAACCCGCCACCACGGTGCTCGCCACCAACAGCCAGAAAGCCTGGATGCTGATGGCATAGGCGCACACCGCAGCGGCCAGCGCTGCAACCACAAGCCCGAGTTGAAACGAACGCTTGCGCCCGACATGCGCTTGCACACGCGCCACAAGCGGCGCACTCAAGGCACCGCCGACGACGTAACCGGTGACAGGCAGCGTCGCCATCCAGCCCACCGGCGCAAGGGCCAAACCCACAAGGCCGTTGATGGCGATGAACGTGACGTTGTTGGTGAGGAAGAGGCCTTGACACAAGGCCAGCAAGACGAGGTTGCGGTTCATCGCACCATCATCGCACCAAGATCTCGGGCCCTCAGTCATCGTGTTGCCGCCGCGACGCGTTCTCAGCTTAGACGTGGTGGTTCGTAGGAACATCAATCAACAAATTGACCCCACAAAGCCGCGTTCTTTGCATACTCGACTAAAAGAAAAAGAGTTCATGCTGTGAACACGCTGCGAAAAGTTGCCGCAGATGCAGACAGGAAAGCTGTGATGGCGCCCGGGCCGGTGAAGCCGGGACTCCATCACAACTTCCCAGATGGCCAAGGGCACTTAGTCCACTAAGCCCACTCGACATCTCTACCTGCACCAGGAGGTCCGCATGGACGTCATCAGCAACTTCACCGCCCGCTTCGAGCGCACGCGCGAAGAGGAAATCTCGCTCGAGGACTACCTCGCCGAGTGCAAGCGCAACCCCATCGCCTACGCCACCGCGGCCGAGCGCATGCTGCGCGCCATCGGTGAGCCCAAGGCGGTGGACACGCGCAACGACCCGCGGCTGTCGCGCCTCTTCGCCAACAAGGTGATCAAGGTCTACCCGGCCTTCGCCGAGTTCTATGGCATGGAAGATGCCATCGAACAGGTGGTCTCGTACTTCCGCCACGCGGCGCAGGGCCTGGAGGAGAAGAAGCAGATCCTCTACCTGCTCGGCCCCGTGGGTGGCGGCAAAAGCTCCATCGCCGAACGGCTGAAGCAGCTGATGCAGGAAGTGCCCTTTTACGCCATCAAGGGCTCACCGGTGAACGAGTCGCCGCTGGGCCTGTTTGACACCGACGAAGACGGGCCCATCCTCGAGAGCGAATATGGCATCCCCCGCCGTTACCTCAACCGCGTGTTGAGCCCGTGGGCCGTGAAGCGGCTGGACGAGTTCGGCGGCGACATCCGCAAGTTCAAGGTCGTGAAGAGGCACCCGTCGATACTGAAGCAGGTGGCCATCAGCAAGACCGAGCCCGGTGACGAAAACAACCAGGACATCTCGTCGCTGGTAGGCAAGGTCGACATCCGTAAACTCGAAACCTATGCCCAGGACGACCCTGACGCTTACAGTTATTCGGGTGGCCTGTGCCTGGCCAACCAGGGTCTGCTCGAGTTCGTCGAGATGTTCAAGGCGCCGATCAAGGTGCTGCACCCGTTGCTTACCGCCACCCAGGAAGGCAACTTCAAGGGCACCGAAGGTTTCGGCGCCATTCCGTTCGACGGCGTGGTACTCGCGCATAGCAACGAAAGCGAGTGGAAGGCCTTCCGCAACAACAAGAACAACGAGGCCTTCCTCGACCGCATCTACATCGTCAAGGTGCCGTACTGCCTGCGTGTTTCGGAAGAGATCCACATCTACGAAAAGCTGCTGCGCAACTCGTCGCTGGCCGCGGCCACCTGCGCGCCGGGCACGCTGAAGATGATGAGCCAGTTCGCCACGCTGACGCGGCTGAAGGAGCCCGAGAACTCATCGCTCTATTCCAAGATGCTGGTCTACGACGGCGACAACCTCAAGGACACCGATCCACGCGCCAAGAGCTACCAGGAGTACCGCGACTACGCCGGCGTCGACGAAGGCATGAGCGGCGTGAGCACTCGATTCGCCTACAAGATCCTGTCCAAGGTCTTCAACTTCGATTCGGCCGAGGTCGCCGCCAACCCGGTGCACCTGATGTACGTGCTGGAGCAGCAGATCGAACGCGAGCAGTTCGCCAAGGAAGTCGAGGACAAATACGTCGGCTTCATCAAGGAGCAGCTCGCGCCGCGGTATGCCGAGTTCATCGGCAAGGAAATTCAGACCGCGTACCTTGAGAGTTATTCTGAATACGGCCAGAACATCTTCGACCGTTACGTGACCTACGCCGACTACTGGATACAAGACCACGAGTACCGCGACACCGACACCGGCGAGGTCTTCGACCGCGTCTCGCTCAACGGCGAGCTGGAGAAGATCGAGAAGCCCGCGGGCATCGCCAACCCCAAGGACTTCCGCAACGAGCTCGTCCACTGCGGGTTCTTGCCCTGGTTGTTGGCACGGGCGCGCAGCA
>JANLYV010000551.1:0-6797 GCA_031365825.1 Rubrivivax sp.
GCCGTTCACTCCACCGTGCCGACCAGTAGGCCTTGACCAGCCGCCAGTCCACCGGCTTTCGATGGCGCAAGCGGTGCAGCACATCGGCACTGAAGGCCTTGGCCAGGCGGCGTTTTTCGTGGTCCACGTGCGCCTGTGCGCGCGGTGACAACGCAAATTCGCGCTCGCAGGCGACGCGGTAGGTGCGTTCATCGAAGAGCCGCCTTGCGAAGCCGTCGGTGCCCCAGCCCGAGCCCGCGTAGACGTTCACGCCGCGGCCGCAGTCGACCATCGGCACGGTGCCGAAACAGAACTTCGCGCCGAGTGCGGCCAGGCCGAGCCAGAACAGGTAGTCCTCGCCAGCGCGGCGGTATTCGGTGCGGAAACGGTGCTTCGGGAAACGCTCCGGCTGGTACACCACCGTGGGTGTGCCGATGAGGTTGCCCACCACCACCTGCGTGATCATGTCGCCGCGATAGCTCCATAGGCCATCGCCTTCGTCGATGGCCATGTGTTCAGCCGAGTGCTCGCCATCAGCCAGGCGGCCAGCGCGCTCGAACGCGGGCCTCGCAGCGTCGAGCTGCATGAAGTTGCTGAAGTAGACGTCGTGCCCGGCGTCAAGCGCGCGCAGAGCCCGCGCAAGGTGCTGCGGCCGCCACATGTCGTCGGAATCGAGAAAGGCCACCAGGTCGCCGGCGCCACCGGCCGTGTCCAGCGCGGCATTGCGCGCCGCGCCAGGGCCCGCATTGCGCTGGCGAATAACGGTGACGTTGAGGCCACTCGCCACAGCCTGCTTGATGTCATCCTGGGCCGGCACCGGCGACTCGTCGTCCACGACGACCACACGCAACGTGGCATCAACCTGCTGCGCGGTCACCGAATGCAATGCCCTGGCCAACAACCCCGGTTGCTGCTGGTAGAAGGGAATGACGACGGTGATGTTCTGCTTCATGGCAAGTGCAAATGATCGGGATCGCAGGCGCGGCAAAGTTGGTTACGGTGCTGCGCTGACCTGGCGTATGCGTTCCACGACGTTGCGGTCGCTCGCCAATGCGGCAAACACGCGCTCCGCCATGGCTAGACTGCCCGCGTCGCTGAAGTGCACCGAATCGACAAAGTGTGCCGCGTCCCCGGGAATGCGCTCCTCGCCTTCGATCAACAAAGCCCCTTCCCTTGCGGCGGCCTGCCGGATGATGTCGTTGTAGCGGCGATACCCCGCCACGAGGCCGTCGATGCTCATGAACGGCATATAGACCCGCGCGGAGATGGCGGCATCACGTTGCGCTTCGACGGTCTGGTCGGCGCGCAGTCGGGTCGCGAATGTGGCCACGGCAACAAGGGCGCCCGTCGACTTGGCCTCGCGCAACAAGGCACCCAGCTCAGGCTCGAACCATATTCCGAGTTCTTTCGCGTCGACAGAAAGTCGCTGCGCGTGACCAGCACCAACATCACGCTGCGCTTCCAACACGCGCAGATTCTTCACCACGAGCTCCCACAACAGCGAGTGGCGCTCCAACCAGGACTGCCTTCCAGCCTCGGCCGCGCCTGGGATGCCTGCCTGCACCGCGCGATAGCGCACCTCGCCACTCAAGTCGTTAGTGGCCTCATAGACGATGATGATGTCGGGCTCAAGCGCTGCGACCCGGTGCTTGAGGTTCTTGCGTGATGCCGCGACGGTGTAGCCAGGAACGCCGCCATTGACGAAATCGAACCTGGCCTGCGGATAGGCTTGACGCAAACGTTCGATGACGATGCTGGGCCACACCGCGGCGTCACTGCTGACTTCGGCGCAGAAGGTGGTGGACGCACCGAGGAAAGCGACCCGGATGACGCCCCTGGGCTTGGGCGTGGCGATCTCCGGCCCACGGAACCCGGTACTGTTGATGGTGATGGCACGGCTGCGGAAGCCTGGATTGAGCACGCGCAGGCCGATGGCCTCTTCGGTGCGGTACATCTCGGTGAAACTCTGCGCTGTACCCGTCCGAATCCATTGACGCAGGCGCACCCCAGCTTCGGCCACCAGAAGCACGAAGGCGAAGCCCAGCACCAGCACGAGTACAAGCGCCGTCCACTTGACAGCGCTCGATGCCGTGGCGCCGCCTTCAGGCTCGACTTCACTCACGCCGGGTTCGCTCACGACGAGTCATGTGTCAATGTCACGGTGTCCGCGGCATCAGTCCAAATCGAATGCGCCTTCGTAGCGCAGCTTCAACTCCGGTGGCTGTTGCTCTTTGTACAAGAGACAGTCGCCCACAGCCAGGACGTCGATTTCAGTGCCCATCAAGCAGCGAAAGGCGTCTTCCGGCGTGCAGACAATGGGTTCGCCGCGCACATTGAAACTCGTATTCACCACCACCGGGCACGCCGTGAGCTCGTGGAAACGGGAGATCAATGCGTGATAGCGCGGATTGGTTTCACGATGCACGGTTTGAATGCGAGCTGAATAATCGACATGCGTGACTGCCGGAACGGTGGAGCGCGGCACATTCAACTTGTCGATGCCAAAGAGCTTCTCTTGCTCGCTGGTCATGCCTATGCGATGACGCTCAAGCACGTCCGCCACCAACAACATGTACGGGCTGTCTTCGTCGATATCAAACCAATTGCTAACGTGCTCGCGCAGCACGGACGGCGCGAAAGGCCGAAACGACTCGCGATACTTGACCTTCAAGTTGAGCAGCTTTTGCATCGTCGGCGAGCGTGGGTCGCCGAGGATCGAGCGAGCGCCCAGCGCGCGCGGCCCGAACTCCATGCGCCCCTGGTGCCATCCCAGCGCCTTGCCTGCGGCCAGTGCCTGCGCGCCGCGCTCGATCATGTCGGCTTGTGAGAGCTGCTCGAACACGGCACCTGCCGCGGTCAGTCGTCGGGTGATGTCGTCATTTGTGTAGCTCGGACCCAGGTAAGAGCCCTGCATGCCGTCGCCAGGCCCGTTGACCGTGCGCGGTGCGCCTTTGAAGGTATGGGCTGCGACCAGCGCAGCACCAAGTGCCCCACCCGCGTCGCCTGCGGCCGGCTGCATCCAGATGCGATCGAAGAGCTTTTCGCGCAGGAGCTTGCCGTTGGCCACGCAATTCAGCGCCACGCCACCGGCAAGGCACAGGTTCCTCTGGCCTGTTTGTTTGGCTACGCCGCGCGCGAGCTTGATGACGATCTCTTCGGTAACGGCCTGCACCGAGGCAGCCAAGTCCATTTCGCGCTGCGTCAACCGGCCCTCACCACCACGCGCGGGGCCACCGAACAGCTCGTCGAAACGACCGTTCGTCATCGTCAAGCCGGTGCAGTAGTCGAAGTAGTCGAGGTTGAGCCTGAAGCTGCCGTCGTCCTTGATGTCGATGAGGTGTTCTTTGATCTTTGCCGCGAAGCGCGGCTCGCCGTAGGGTGCCAGGCCCATGACCTTGTACTCGCCCGAATTGACCTTGAATCCCGTGTAATAGGTGAACGCGGAATAGAGAAGCCCGATCGAATGCGGGAAATGAATTTCACGCAACACCTTCAGGTCCGCGCCAGAGCCAATGGCCAGCGAAGTGGTGGTCCATTCGCCAACGCCGTCCATGGTCAGCACGGCGGCTTCCTGGAATGGCGAGGGATAAAAGGCGCTGGCGGCGTGACTCAGGTGGTGCTCGGAAAACAGCAGCCGCGACTCCCAGTCGACGGATTTGTCAAGCGCCTGCAATTCCTTCACCAGCAGTCGTTTTTGGAATAGCTTCTCTTTCAGCCACAGCGGCAACGCTTGTCGAAAAGACGTGAAGCCACGCGGCGCGAAGGCGAAGTAGGTCTCCAGGATCCGTTCGAACTTGAGGAATGGCTTGTCATAGAAAGCGACGTGGTCGACGTCCCGCGCCTGCATGCCACCGAGTTCAAGGCAGGCCTGGATGGCATTCACCGGGAATGCGGGATCATGCTTCCTGCGCGTGAATCGCTCCTCCTGTGCCGCGGCAACAATCTTGCCGTCGACGACCAGAGCAGCTGCGGCGTCGTGGTAATAAGCCGAAATGCCAAGAATTCGCATGGCCTAGAACAAGGTGTAAATGAATGGCGCCAACGCCGAACCTTGGGCGAAGATCAGCAGACCGCCAATGATGACCATCAGCATGATGATCGGCAGCATCCAGAGTTTCTTTCGCGCGCTCAAAAATTTCCACAATTCGCGGATGAAGGCCATCTTGGGCTCCGGCTAAAACTGGTCGGGAAGACCTTGGGGGTCAGGCCCAGGCGGTGTGCGCTCGATCCAATAGCTTTGAAGCTCGGGATCGAACCGGCGGCGCATGGTGTCGCGGCCGATGGCGCGCATGAACCAGGCGACGGGCGTGAAAAGTCCATAGAAAATAACGCCCATGACGACAGGACTGACGACACGATTGAGCAGCGCCGCCAACTTCATCCACAGACGATTCAGGGGCGCCAAAGTCTTGGGCCGGAGCATCGTGATGGCCAGCGTCAGGGCCGCCAGCCCCAGGGGCCACAGCGCCCACGTGGCCGATGTCCACCACGCATAGGCAGCCAGAAGTGCAAATACCAGAACAAAGGTGATGCCGAAGGAGCGGTCTGACGGAAGTGGTGGCGGGCTCAATTTGGGTCCAATGTGATGCGGCGCGCGTGATTCTAGTTTTCAAGTGGTGCGCGCAAGGACGGCACAGGCACGACTGCAAGGTTTCGCGCCAGACGCATAGCGAAACCCCAACGCGACCGATCCCATGGCGTGAAGCGCGGCAATTGGAACAGGTCACCGGTGCGGCGCGCGGCGCCCCAGGACGTGGACACTGCCGCTTCGAATCCTGCCTCTCGCGCCAATGCGACGCTCTCGCTGTTGTAGTCCTCCGCCGGTTTGCCGTTGGGGTAGGCGAAAAGTGAGACGCGCTCACCGAGCATGGACTCCAGGTCGCGCTTGCTTTGAACAATTTCATGACGCGCCGCTGCCGCATCCATGCGCGCCAGGATGGGATGGGTCACGGTATGTGCACCGATCTGCATGCCCGCGTCGCGCAGCGCGCAAACCTTCTGACGGGTCATCATCAAGTCGCTGGGCAGCGAAACGCCGGCGCGTTTGGCAATCATCCCGGTGGCAGCGTCGCGTTCGTTGTTCGGCAGGTACTTGATCGACCGCAACAACAATTCAATGGCGTGTCGACGATCTGCAAGTCCGTCGAGACTCAATGGGCCCAATGTGGCGAGTTCGGTATCTCGAAGGTCGAGCGCGCTGAGGGTCGATCGCCTGATCGATTCAATGACGCTGTCATTGAACATGCGGCCACCGCCGAGAAAGCCGGTGGCCACGAAGAAGGTTGCTGGCAACCGGTGTCGACGCAGGATGGGCAATGCGATGTCATGGTTGTCGGCATAACCGTCGTCGAAAGTGATGGCGGCAGCCCGTCTTGGCAAGGCGCCATCACGTAGATTTCGCACGGCCTCGTCCAGGGGCACTACGTTGAACCAGGCCGAAAGCCAGGAGCAGATGTCGTCAAAGCGATTGGCGTCGATTTCATCGGGGAAGAGCGGGTCCGGGCGCGCGAGGACGCGATGAAACAGGAGGATCGACAGGCGGCCATTCGCACCACCCGGCGACAGCGCACTCAATAGCGATTTCAGCATCGACCCGTTCCTAACTGCCTCTTGGCACGACCGATGTCGATGCCAAGCCTGGAATCGTCTTCCAGTGACGCTCATAGACGGGCTCGCGCTCCCAGGCTCGGGTCTTGACCCACACCACCGACAGCACCGCCAGCGCCATGATGTTGTAGGCCAGGTCGAAGTACGAGAGGCTGAGGAACAGCCCGCCCACCAGGTAGCCGACAAGCGAGACCTGGATCATGCTGCCCAGTTGCGACGCCCACAGTGCCTGCGCATGCAGCTTGCCTTGTCCGCGCAGCCATGCCGCCGAACGCCAGGTGCTGAACCAAAGGCCCAGGAACAGGAACAGCCCGACAAAACCATGGTTGCCCAGGATCTGGAAGTAGATGCTGTGGGCCGCGTGCACACTGCCCGTAAGCGGATAGATCGGCGAATAGCGCGCAAAGAGCTCGTGCCGCGCCGCCAGAAACCCTGCCCCCGTCACGTAGTCTTTTGCAATGCCGAAGGCAGTCCACCAGGCGCTGAAGCGGCCCTGCGCCGAGGCGTCGGTCTCGTAGTTGTCAATCGAATGCATACGCAGCGACCAGCCTTCAGGCATGAAGGCGATGAGCCCGATGCCTACGCCGAAGATGACGACACCGCCGACGAAACGATTGCCACCGCGCCACCACAGGAAGATGCCCATGGCAAGCAGCGCGAGGAACGAACCGCGCGACTGGCTGCCCAGCGCCGCAGCCACGCACAAGGTCATCACCGCCGTCATGGCATGCCGCTGCCAGCCCAGAGGCAGCTGCATCTGCAGGAAGCGCAGCAAGGGGATGGCCATCACGCAGGCTAGTGCGAACTCGTTGTTGTCACCGATGAAAGAGCCCTCAGGACCCCAGACCCGGTTGTCGCCGCCGGTGACGAGCGTGAAATAGCCGCCCTTGGCACCGAGCAAACCCATCGACAAGGCCGAGGCCCAGGCGAAGGCGAAGATGTGCATCTTCGTGCGCAGCACCGCCAGGCCGACCATGACCATCATGAGGATCTTTATCACCTTGATCCACTGGTAGTAGTCGCCGGCCGGGTCGAAGCCGAACAACCACGAGATGGTGATCCACACGATGAACACCGACAGCCATACCACCGGCGGGCCCTTGAACGGCGACTCGCGCAGGCTCTTGTTGAAGAGCAGGCCCAGCAACAAACCGATGGCGGCGATCGTGGCGACTGGCGCGTCATAAGCAAAGCCCCAGGCGTAGCGGTGC
>JANLYV010000579.1:0-3890 GCA_031365825.1 Rubrivivax sp.
GAGTGCTTCGACCGCAGCCACGCCGTGTTCGCATTCGGCCACGATCTCGAGCTCGGGCCAGGCCACGGCCAGCATGCGCCGCAGCTCGGCGCGCGGCAGGTCCTCGTCTTCGGCGATCAGCGCACGCGGCATGCTCACTCCTTCGTTTCGTCGAATTCCAGCGGCAGCTCCAGCGTCGCCGCCACACCGCCGCTGGCACGTGCTTCGAGCGTTAGCTTGGCCTGGCTGCCGTGCAGCTGCGCCAGCCGCTCGCGGAGGTTGGCCAGGCCCAGGCCGCTGCCCGCGGCCGAGCCGCCAACGCCGCCGGCACCACCGAAACCGACCCCGTTGTCCAGCACCGAAAGGCGCAGCCGTGCGCCATCGAGGCATTGCGCGCGCACTTCGATGCAGGCGGCACCGATCTTCGGCTCGACGCCATGCTTCACGGCGTTTTCTGCGAGCGAGATCAACATCAGCGGCGGGCAACGTGCGCTGGCAAGCTCTGGCGGCAGCTGCAACTGCAGCTGCAGACGCGGCATGCGTGCGGCCATCAGCCCCAGGTAGGCGCGCACGATGTCGAACTGGCTGGCCACGGTGGTGCTCGCGCCGCCGTCGCTGCGCAGCTGCGGGATCGCGGCCCGCAGGTACTCGACGAGGCCGTCGATCATGGCGCTGGCGCGTGGGGGGTCGGTGGCGATGGCGCTGCGCACGCTGGCCAGCGTATTGAACAAGAAGTGCGGCTCGACCTGCGCCGCCAGCACCGAAAGGCGCAGCTCCGCTTCGCGCCGCGCGGCTTTCGCCCGCGCCAGTTCTTGCTGCTGCGCCAGGGCGGCCAGCGCCGAGCGCTCGCGCCGCCAGCCAATCAAGGCCACACCGCCAGCGAGCCACAGCGAGATGAGGCTTGAGGTGGTGGCGTTGGTAGCCGCCAGCACTGCATCGTCCACCCCTGGGCGCAGCTTGGGCGTGCCGCTGCCATGCACGAGTTCGTCGCCCGAGCTGACGTTGATGCCGATCAACAGCATGTAGCGCTTGCGCTTGCCGCTGGCATCGACAGTACCCATCTGCTCGGCGATCCACTGCTTCGCCGGCTCGGCATAGCGAAACTGCAGCACGAAGAGCGTAGCCACCAGAACCACCATCATGGCCATGAGGGTGAATCCTTCGCGGCGCTGGGGCCAGGCCTGGCGGCGCACCCAGTAGCCCAACCAGGGCCCGATCAGGAACGGCAGCGTCAGCTGCAACGCCAGTTGTGCCAGGCCGCCGAGCGGGCGCGCATCGGGCGCATCGATCACCGCGCTGAGCACCATCGTGGCGTAGAAGATCATCAGCAGCACCGACCACGCGCGCGTGCGGCCACGAACCCACGGCGCGCTGAAGACGGGGTAGCGCCGGTAGCGTGTCAGCCAGCCTTGCGCGCTGCCGGTGATTTCGGCGGGCAGGGCCTGGTTGAGCTCGAAGGAAGGCATGGCCGCACAGCGTAACCGGGTGCCGCGAACGCACGGACTTGTGCGACGGGCACCGGCCGTGGCAGGACCAAGGCCGCCGACGCGACTATCAAGCGACGATCAAGCGACGATCAAGCGACGGCACCAAGGCAGCACGAAGGCGGCAACACGACGGCAACAGCGTGCTCGCAGAATCGGGCAGATGAATCATCTGCACCTCAAGCGCAGGCGCTGGCTCATCGCCGGCTCTGCACTCACCGGCCTGGCCGCCACTGGCCTGGGGCCATCGGCCCTGGCGCAGGACGGCAGCAGCTACGACGAGACCTGGCACGACCCGAAGCGCTCGCGCGACGTGCCGGTACGCGTGCGCGTGCCGCAGCGTCCGGGCCCCTGGCCGGTGGTGATCTACTCGCATGGCCTGGGCGGCAACCGCGAGGGTGGCGACGCCTGGGGCAAAGCCTGGAGCGAGGCGGGCATGCTGGTGCTGCATGTGCAGCACGTTGGCAGCGACTCGGCGGTGTGGCGCCAGGGCGTGGCCACCCTGCGCGCGGCGGCCAACGCGCCGCAGCTCATCGATCGTGTGGCCGACGTGCGCTTCGTGCTCGACGACATCGAACGCCGTCAACGCACCGGCGTTTCGCCCTGGCGCCATGCGCGGCTGGACCGCATCGGCATGGCCGGCCATTCTTTCGGCGCGCGCACGACGCAGGCGCTTGCCGGCGAACGCTTCGTCGTGCCCACGCAGTTGTTTGAGCCACGGCTGAAGGCCTTCATCGCGCTCAGCCCATCGAGCGATGTGCGCCTGCCACCGGCCGAGGCCTTTGCGGCCATCACCAAACCCTTCCTTGCGGTCACGGGTTCACTCGACGGCGACCCCTTCGGCTCCTTCAGCACGGGCGAATCACGCGAGCGCGTCTACCAGGGCCTGCCGCCGGGTCAACGCGCGCTGTTGTGGCTGGACGGGGCCGACCACATGAGCTTCGGTGGCAACGCCGAGCGCCGTATCAAGGGCCGCGGGCCCTTGCTGCGCCAGCCTTTGGCGCAAGAGCGCGAGGCAACGCATCACGCGCTCGTGGCGCGCTGCACGACGCTGTGGTGGCAGTGGCGGCTTGGCTTCGATGCTGCAGCCTGGGATGAGCTGCAGCGCTTACCCGGCCTGGGCGAGCGCGACCGGCTGCAGCTGGGCTAACCTTCGGCCCGCGCATCGACGCACGCAGCCAAGAGGTCACGCCCATGTTCGCCACCGCCATTGCCGGCAGTCTGCCCAAGCCTTCGTGGCTCGCCGAGACCGAGAAGCTGTGGCCGCAGTGGCGCATGAGTGGGCCTGAGCTGCAGCGTGCCAAGGCCGACGCCACGCTGTTGTGGATCAAGGCCCAGGAAGACGCAGGCTTGAGCGTCATCGGCGACGGCGAGATGTCGCGCCAGCATTTCGTGCACGGCTTTCTCGAACAGGTCGAAGGCATCGACTTCGAGCACAAGGTCGAGATGGGCATCCGCGGTGAACGCTACAAGGCGATGGTGCCGCAGGTGGTGGCGCCACTGCGCCTGCGCGGCCGCGTGCACGCCCCCGAAGCGCAGCTGCTGCGCGCCCACACCAAACGCCGCACCAAGTTCACGCTGCCCGGGCCGATGACCATCGTCGACACGGTGGCCGACCGCCACTTCGGTGACCGCGTGACCATGGCCATGGCCTTCGCCGAGCTGCTGAACCAGGAAGCGCTGGCGCTTCAGGCCGATGGCATCGACGTCATCCAGTTCGACGAGCCGGCCTTCAACGTCTTCATGGACGAGGCCGCGACCTGGGGCGTCGCAGCCCTCGAGCGCGCTGCACACGGCCTGACCTGCACGACGGCCGTGCACATCTGCTACGGCTACGGCATCCAGGCCAACAACGACTGGAAGAAGACCCTGGGGCAGGAATGGCGCCAGTACGAGAAGGTGTTCCCGGCGCTGGCGCGCAGCAGCATCAAGCAGGTCTCGCTGGAGTGCTACCACTCGCAGGTGCCGGCCGAGTTGATGGCTTTACTCAAGGGCAAGGATGTGATGGTCGGCGTGATCGACGTTGCCAGCGACGTGATCGAGACGCCCGAGCAAGTGGCCGACACCATGGTCCGCGCACTGCAGTTCGTGCCGCGCCAGCACCTCATCGCCTGCACCAACTGCGGCCTCGCACCGATGTCGCGCGATGTGGCCGAGGCCAAGCTGCGTGCGCTCGCCTTGGGTGCAGCGCTGGCCGACCAGCGCGTGTCTGGCTGATACGGATTCGCGATCAATCGATAAGGAACCACCGTTCGCCCTGAGCCTGTCGAAGGGCTGCTTCGACGAGCTCAGGACTGGCTTCTACTTGCCTTCAGTCCTGATCTTTTCTACGGGTCACCCCGTGCGTTTTACTTAAATCGCTTATGGCGTGTCGTTATGAGCACCGCGCGTCTACTAAAAAAAAGCGGCCCGAAGGCCGCGTTCTCA
>JANLYV010000592.1:0-17442 GCA_031365825.1 Rubrivivax sp.
AGAAGAACTACCTGATGTGCTACCAGATCCTGCACGCTTACTTCACGCAGCCGGCGCCGGCTTACACCGACCTGGCGCCGCATTGAGCCGCCGTTCCCCACCCCGTTCCAAAACCCACATGGAGACAAGCATGAACCTGAAGAAGCTGATCACGCTGAGCGCCACCACCACGCTGCTCTTCACCGCCAGCAGCGCAGCCCTGGCGCAGGTGCCGCAGTACGGTGCCAACGTCAACGTCGAGACCGCGCGCAAGCTGATAGCCGGCGCCGTGGCCGAGGCGCGCAAGATCGGCGTGCCGATGGCCATCGCCGTGGTCGACACCTCGGGCCAGCTGGTGGCGTTCGAGCGCATGGACAACACCCAGACCGCCAGCACCGCCATCGCGCAGGACAAGGCCTCGGCCTCGGCCATGTACCGCCGCCCGACCAAGGCGCTGCAGGACGTGCTGGCCGCGGGTGGCGTCGGCTTGCGCGTGCTGACGCTGCGTGGCGCCACCTCGGTCGAAGGCGGCGTGCCAATCACGGTGGACGGCAAGATCCTCGGCGCCATCGGCGTATCGGGTGGTTCGTCCGAACAGGACGGCGTGGTCGCCAAGGGCGGCCTCGACACGCTGGCGAAGTAGTCAGGTACCGGCTAACGCAGGCGTTGCACTGACAACGCTTGCGGCAGGACGCCGTGCCGCGCCAATGCGGGCGGCGGGGCGTCGCCGCAGATCAGCGCCGCGGCCAGCTCGGACGCTGCCGCCGCGCTCTGGATGCCGTAACCACCCTGACCCGCCAACCAGAAAAAGCCGGAGCAGGCGTCGTCCCAGCCAATCACCAGTTCACCATCGGCCACGAACGAACGCAGCCCGGCCCAGGTGCTGGCCGGGCGGCGAATGGTCATCGTCGTCGCCGCTTCGATCTGGTGGATGCCGCTGGCGATGTCCAGCTCTTCCGGTGCGACGTCGTGCGGATGGGTTGCGTTGGCATTGGCCGGTGAACCCAGCAGCCGCCCGGCATCGGGCTTGAAGTAGTAGCTCTCGTCGGCGCCGATCACGCAAGGCCAGCTGGCCGCGGCTATGCCTTCAGGCGCGGCAAAGGTGAACGCGCTGCGCCGTTTCGGCACGATGCCTATGGGCGTGGCACCAAACATCGATGCCACCTCGTCGACCCACGCCCCCGCAGCGTTGACCACGCAGCGCGCACGCATGTCGCTGCCGTCGGCCAGCTGCAAGACCCAGCCGTCGCCTTCACGCCGCGCCGCCAGCAGCGCCGCATCACAGTGCAGCGTGGCGCCGCCACGTCGCGCACCGCGAAGAAAGCCCTGGTGCAGGGCGTGCACGTCGATGTCGCAGGCGTCGGGCTCCCACAACGCGCTGACGACGAAGCCGCGCCGCAGCACCGGCACACGCGCCAGCGCGTCGTCGGCGCTGCAGCGCTGCAAGGCCGGGCAGTTGACGGACAGCTCGTCGTACAGCTGCGCCGCCAGCGCTTCCTGGCCGCGCGTGGCGACGTAGAGCAGGCCGCGCGGCGTGAGCAAGGGCACGTCACCGAAACCGGGTGGCGGCGCGTCGTAGAAGTCGCGGCTGGCCCGCGTCAGCGCACGCACCAAAGGTGGGCCGTAGGTCGCTTCGAACATCGCCGCCGAGCGGCCGGTACTGTGGTATCCCGGCTGCGCTTCGCGCTCGAGCAGCGCCACGCTGCGACTTCCAGCCGCACGATGGGCAAGGCGGTAGGCGAGTGAGGCACCGGCGATGCCGGCGCCGATGATGGCGATGTCGACCTGGTTCATGTGCATGCTCCGCCTGCGCAGCACGCGATGGTAGATCGCCCGCGCGCACGGACTTGCCAGCGCAACAGCTAACAGCAAACAGCTGCGACTCAGCCCGCCACCATCGCCGCGCCCTGCGCCATCGCCGCGAACTTGGCGTAGACGATGTCGGCGTCGACCGCGCCGAAGCCGGCGAAGGTGCCAAAGCCACAGTCGCTGCCGGCGACGACGCGCTCGCGGCCGACGATGTGAACGAAGCGCTCCAGCCGCTGCGCCACCAGGCGCGGGTGCTCGATGAAGTTGCTGGTGCTGTCGAGCACGCCGGGGATCAGCACCTTGTCCTGCGGGATGCGCGCCTTGAACTGTTCGATGACTTCCCACTCGTGCGCGTGGCGTGGGTTGGCGGTCTCGAACAGCAGGCCTTGCGGTTTGGCGCGCAACACCGTCGGCAGGATGGTTTGAAGCGGCACGTCGCGGTGATGCGGGCCTTCGTAGTTGCCCCAGCACACATGCATGCGCGTGCGCTCGGCCGGGATGGCCGCCAGCGCGAAGTTCAGCGCCTCGATGTGCAGCTCGATGCGCGCCAGGTAGGCGGCTTCGTCGAGCTCCTTGTACATCATGTGCCGGCCCAGGCCGAGGTCGGGCGAGTCGATCTGCAGCATCAGCCCGGCGTCGACGATGGCGTGGTACTCGTGCCGCAAGGCCAGCGCCAGGGCTTCGAGATAACGGTCATCGTCAGCGTAGTGCTGGTTCGGCTGGAACAAGGCCACGACCCCGGGCGAGGCGGCGTTCATGAAAACCTGCTGCGCGCCGTGCTTTTCGGCGGCGGCCTTGACATGCTCGATGTCCTTGCGCAGCGGCTCCATCGTCTTCACGCCGATCGGCCCGACGCAGCAGGGGCGCCGGTAGCTCGGCGTGCCGCCACCGCTGGCCAGGCGTTTCATGAAGCCAGGGTAATCCGACAGGTCGGCCGGTGTGCGCCTGGGGCTGTCGCCATCAAAGCCGGTGAAGCGGTCTTTGATGTAGGTGGCGTAGCTGATCTTGCTCATCTCGCCGTCGCTGACGATGTCGATGCCGCTGGCCACCTGGCGCCGCACCACCTCGTCGATGGCGTCGCGCATCACCGCGTCGAATGCCGCTTCGTCGATGGCCTCGCCACGCTCGCGCGCGAAGATCTGGTCGACCACCG
The DNA here is from genome assembly GCA_031365825.1 of Rubrivivax sp. Lineage (GTDB taxonomy): Bacteria > Pseudomonadota > Gammaproteobacteria > Burkholderiales > Burkholderiaceae_C > Rubrivivax. The sequence continues at coordinate 2,942 of JANLYV010000592.1, forward strand.
CCTGCGCGCGCGGCAGCGAGCCCACATGCGTGCAGCGAATGCGGCGCGCGCCAACAGCCATCGGTGGCGGCTTCAGAAGTTGCTGTACGACAGCTTCAGGCCGTAGGTGCGCGGCGGTGCCGCGCTGACCTGCAGGTTGCCACCACCGCCCCAGACGAAACGGTTGATGGTCAGCTTATCTGAAGCGTTATCAACGTAGGCCTGCAGTGCGAAGCTGTCGTTGATGCGCCAGTTCAGCTTCAGGTCGACCTTGACGTAGGAGCCCTGCTTCTCGACCTCGGCGTTGCTCGGTTGGCCGAAGTAGCCGCTGGAAAAACTCGTCACCACGATCGGCGTGAGCGTGCCGCCACCGGCCAGGCGGATGTCGTAGCGCGCGAACACCGAACCCTGGTAGCGCGCCGCGTAAGGCAGCCGCTTGCCCGAGAGGTCGCAGCCAAACAGCGCCGCGGGCTGGCCCGTGCCGCCGGTGCCCGGCACCACGCCGCAGCTGTAGCCCGGCGCGAAGATGCGGCGCTGGCCTGCGGGCGCGATGACGATGCCGTTGGCGTCGGTCTGCGGCGCAGTTGCGCTGGCGTCGGCCACCAGGATCGAGGTGCCGAAGGGCAGCGCGACATCGGGGAAGTTGCCGTACTTTGCGTCCAGCAGCGACAACGATCCGCCCAGGGTGAGGTCGCGCGACTGGCGCCATTCGAGCTCGGCCTCCAGGCCCTTGGAGCGGGCCTTGGCGGCGTTGAAGATGGTCGACACCGTGGTGTTGCCCACCGCCACCTGGCGCTGCTCTTGCAGGTTGGTGTAGTCGTTGTTGAAGGCCGCCAGATTCAACTGCAGCGTGTTGCCCATGAAGCGGTTCTTCGAGCCGACCTCGAAGGCCGTGACTTCCTCGGGCTTGAAGGTGCGGAACGATTCGAGTGCCTGGCCTGAGTTGAAACCGCCCGAGCGAAATCCCGTCGACACCGAGGCGTAGAGCAGCTGGCTCGCGCTGAGCTTGAAGTCCACCGCGAGCTTGCCTGTCGCCTTGCTGAAGGTGGCGTCGGTGTAGGTCGCGCCCGTCACGGTGTTGGTGCCCGCCAGGCAGTTGAAGCCGGGCTGGTTGTTGCTGCCGGTGCAGTTGCTGCTGCCTGGTGTGCCGAAGGCCGCCGCACCCGGCTCGACGGTGGTCAGCGAGATCAGGTTGCCGTCGGGTGCGCCGGCGGCATTCAGCGGCAACACCGCGTTGGCATTGGCGAACCTGAAGGCCTTTTTGTCGCGCGTGTAGCGTGCACCGGCGGTCAGCGTCACCGCATCACTGGCGCGGAAGTTGAACTGGCCGTAGATCGCCGTCGAGTTGGTCTCCGGCCGCTGCAGGTCATAAAAGCCAGCGCCGTTCTGCGCCAGCGTGATCGGCGCGGCCACGGCGTCAGAGCGGATGGTGCGCGGCAGCTGCTGGTTGATGAAGAGGCCGGTCAGTTCATCCTTGAAGAAGTACACGCCGGCGACATAGCCCAAGGGGCCGGTGCCTGCCGACAACACCTGGAATTCCTGCGTCAGGGTCTTGGCCGAAGTCTTCTGGTAGTCCAGCCCGATGGTCGAGGACGAGAAGTCGGTGTCCTGCGAGCGCGCGGCACTGAAGTCCGCCACGCCGGTGATCGACTTCAGCGTCACGCCGGGCAGGCGGTAAGTCAGGTCAGCTGAAAAATTGGTGTCCTTGAGATCGAGGAAGGACTGGTAGTCGTTGTTGATGCGGTCCATCTTGCCGGGCTTGAACAGCGGCACGCCCAGGTCCACGCCCGAGCCGATGGCGTTGGCGCCGGTGCCCGCCGCCGCGCCTTGCGTACGTGTGCAGTCATTCACCGCGTCACGGTTGCCACCACGGGTGTTCAGCGCCAGGAAGCTGGCATTGAAGAGTTGCTGGCACGACGGTGTGTGCAGGTAGGTACCTGCCAGCTTGTAGCCGAAGGCCGATCCGCCCAGGCCGCCCTGGTCGGTGACGTCGGCACGCAGCACGGCGTCGAAGTCGCGCGTGGGCTTGAGCTTGAACGAGACGCGCAGGTACTTCAGGTCGCGGTCGAACAAGCCTGCGGCGGGGTTGAATTCGTTCTTCACCCACGGGTCGGCTTTCTCCACCACGCCGGCGATGCGCAGCGCCGCGGCATCGCCCAGCGGCAGGTTCACGGCGCCGTCGAAACGCACTTTGCCGAAGCTGCCGAGTTCGAGATTGGCACTGGCTTCGCGGCTCTTCAGTTCGGGCTCGTTGGTGGTGATGGCCACCGTGCCGCCGAAAGTGTTGCGGCCGAACAAGGTACCTTGCGGGCCACGCAGGATTTCGACCCGGCCGACATCGACGAAGCCGAGCATGGCCTGCTGCGCACGCGACTTGTAGATGCCGTCGACGAAGTAGCCGATGGTGGTGTCGGCGTTGACCGCCACATTTTCTGTGCGCACGCCGCGGATCGACGGCCGCGCGTCCACACCCGAGCGGCTGAAGGTGAAACCGGCCGACATGGCTTCCATCTGCGACAGGTCGGTGATGTTGCGTTCGGCCAGCGCCGCGCCCTGGATGGCGGTGACGGAGACGCTCACGTCCTGCTGGTTTTCAAGTCGCCGGTTGGCGGTGACGTTGACGGTCTGGATCGCACCGGTGTCGGGCGGCTTTGCGCCGGCAGCGCTTTGCGCCAGGGCCGTGCCCGGCGCGGCGAGCACCCAGGTGCCCAGCGCCACGGCGATTTGTGTGGCCAGGTGATGGCGATGAAGTACAGCAGCCATGAACGTTTCTCCTCGATGAACTCGCCCGAGTCTGTGGGCCAAACTGATGAATTGCAAGCGTATGCAATGACTATGCAAAGCATCGCGGATAAACCCTGATCCCGCCTGTTGCTGGATGGCGAAAGCGGCCCGTCCGCCGGCAGCGTCAGCGCTGCGCGCGGTCGACGAAACGCTTCAACGCGACATGGCCATTGGCGTCGATGGCCAGGCCCTGGGCCATCGCGGCCTGCACCACGGCCTCGTCCCATTCGATGGCCTTGCGCTGGTCGCCCGCCGTGAGCAGCAGCGCCAACGCCTCATCGGGGCCGCTGTTCTTCAGGCTGCGCCACTCGCCCGGCGGCAACGACATGCTGTCCCAGGCCAAGGCCGCGCCAGCGCAGGTGTGGCTGACGGGCCCGGCGCTGGTGTCGACGCCGACATCGATGCGGCCGGCCTTGACGATGAGCACCTGTTTTTCCTGAAGCCGGTGGCGCGACACCCGACCACCCGGCGGCAGGCGCAGCCATTCGATAGCGACGCCGTGCGCGTTGTGCACGGGTGCTTGCAGGTTACGGTCTTGCACCATACCGAGGCCGACCACGGCCGCAAGCTGGCCACCGCAGCCGGGCAGGGCCGAATCGAGCAGGCCGTGCGTCGACCAGCGCAGCTCGGCAAAACGCACGATGCGCCGCGCCATTTCTTCGACCGGCCAGACGCGCAACGCCGCGATCTCTTGCGCCGACATCGGCTGCAGACGCTGCGTGCCTTCGGGCAGCGCGTCACCGCGGCGCGTGTCGATGATGCGGTAGTCGTGGCTGAGGTAGACGCCCTGGCGCTCGGCCGCGGCCAGGGTGCTCGGGCCCCACAGGATGCCGCCGGTGGCGTCGCCGCCGAGCGCGGTGAACATGAAGCCGTCGTCGACACCGATGTTGGTGAAGCCGCGGTAGAGCCAGGTCGGCACCGAGACGATGTCGCCTTCGCCGATGTCGGCCGCGCTCGCCTCGGGGTTGAAGCCCCATTGAATGCGCCAGTCGCCGCGCGTGCAGATGAAGACTTCGCAGGTGAAGTGCATGTGCGGCGGGTTGATGCGGCCATGCGGGATCGACACCGCACCCACCTGAAACCCGTGCGGTTCACGCAGGCTCACCGGCTGGTTCGGGTTCTGCGACACGCCAGGCCCGATGAGCGCGTAGTTGAACTTGGGCTGGCACTCGGGCAGGCAGTAGTCGATGAAGGCGTCGGTGCTGTAACGCAGGCTGGAGAAGGGGATGACCCTTTCGAGCAGCGCCTCGGGCGTGATCATGGTGTTCTCCGAAATTGCGTGGCGCGGTGTGGAAGACAAGGTGGATGCATCACCGCGCTCAACCTTTGACAGCGCCCTGGGTCAGGCCCGAGACGATCTGGCGTTGAAAGAAGGCGACGAGCAGGATCAAGGGAATGGCGATGCTCACCGAGCCCGCCACGCCCTGCATCAGCAGCGTTTCGCTCTCGGCGTGGATGGCGTTGGCAATGGCCGCGGGCATGGTCATCTTTTCGGCGTTGGTCAGTGCCGAGCTCAGCAGGAAGTCGTTGTAGGCGAGCAGGAAACTGAACAGCCCCGTGGTCACGATGCCGGGCCACATCACCGGCACGATGACGCGGCGAAAAGCCTGCATGCGTGTGCAACCGTCGACCAGCGCCGCTTCGTCGAGCTCGGCCGGGATGCCGGCGAAGAACGCGCGCAGCATCCAGATGGTGAAGGGCTGGTTGATGGCCACCAGCACGAAGATGAGCGAGGCATAGCTGTTGCGCATACCCAGCGCGTCGAAGAGGGCGAAGAACGAGGGCAGCAGCGTCGAATGCGGCAAGGCGCGGAACACCAGCGCCACCATCAGCAGCCAGAAGCCCAGCGCGCCGCGGTAGCGCGCCAGCGCATAGCCGGCGAGGCAGCCCACGGCCAGCGAGATGCTCACCGTGCCCAGCGTCACGAGCGCGGTGTTGAAGAAGTTTTGATAGAAGGCCTTGTCGATCCACAGGCCGCGGTAGTTGTCGAAGGTGACCGGCGCCGTCCACTTCAAGGGCGACGAAAAGGCGTCGACGTAGTCGCGCAGCGAAATCACGGCCGCCCACAGGATAGGCAGCGAGGCCAGCAGCAGCCACAGCGCCAGGCCGGTGTAGAGGCCCAGCGTCATAAGCTTTGAGTGGCGCTGACTCATGCGTCAATGCCCTTGCCGCTGTTCGCGCCATGTGCGACGCAGCAACGGGATCAGCAGCACCGCGATGCCCAGCACCGTCAGCACCGCCGCAGCGCTGGCCTTGTACGGGTTGTTCTCTTCCAGCAGCACGTGGTAGGTGAGGTACTGCACGCTGGTGGTGAAGGCCCCTTGCGTCAGCACCAGCACGGGCTCGAACACACGGTAGGCGTCCATCAGGTGGATCAGGGTGACGAACACCACCAGCGGCATCAGGTGAGGCAGCGTCACATAGCGCAGCTTCTGCCAGCGCGATGCGCCATCCAGCGTGGCAGCTTCGAGCGAGTCTTGCGGCACCGACTGCAGCCCGGCGTAGAACACGATGAAGGCGAAGGGCAGCACATGCCAGATGCCGTACAGGATGATGAGCAGCCGCGCCGACCAGGCCTGCGCCATCCAGAACACCTGCACGCCGAATTGCGCCAGCACATGCGGCACCAGACCGTTGTCACGGAACAGCCACTTAATGGCCAAGGCGCCGACGACCGGTGTGATGATGAATGGCAGCAGTGACGCCGCGATGAAGAAACCACGCAGCCACAGCGCCGTGCGCTGCACGGCCAGCGCCAGCAACAGGCCACCGCCCAGGATGAACGGCGTGGTCGACAGCGTGTAGATCAGCGTGAAGCGCAGCGCCGCCATGAATTCGTTGTGCGTCTCGGCGTCGCCTGTGGCCGGACCCGTCGCCAGCCCCAGGACCTTGCGGTAGTAGTCCAGGCCGACGAAGCGGCAATGCTCGATCGGGCTGCCACTGGCATCGACGCGCGCACGTTGGGTGAGCACCTGCTGCGCGCCAAAGGGGCCTGTCTGCATCACGCTCACCAGCTCCATCTCGGGCGCGCAGTTGCGCACCGAGAGCCAGAACGTCATCAGCAGCGGCAGCGCCAACAGCGCCACCATCAGCAACACCGAAGGCGCCGTGAATTGCACAAAGCTGCGCGTCTTCATGCGGTGGCCTTGACGAAACCCTGCTCGGCCGCCGCACGCACGTAAGCCGAGGCGGCGGCTTGGAGCACCGCCGCTACCTGCCGTTCGCCTTTGATGGCATCGGGCAAAGCCTTGCCAAGCTCACCATGGGCCAGCGAGAAGAACGGCTCGGCCGGCCAGGCCCGCGCGCCCGCGCTCTGCGCCAGCGCCACGCCGCCGCCGAACCGCCCCGGGCGGTAGGCCGATCGCACCCAGATCGCCAGGTCGTTGCCGGCGCGCACGCTGTCATCACTCAGCATCTGCATCAACACGTGAAACACCGCCTCGCGCCGTGTGGCGCTAACCATCAAGTGACGCGGCATGACGACACCGTCCCACCACAGGTGCGCAGCCGGCAGGCCACCCGTCAGCACGGCCGGCGCGGCGGCGAAAGCCATCTTGCCGACGACCTTCGAGGCCACCGGGTCGTCCATGCGCGAGGCACGGCTGGCCCACAGCACGCCCACCGCCGCCGTGCCCTGTTGCAGCTGGTTCATGACGTCGTCGGTGTTCGACGACAAGGCGTTGGGCGTCATGAACGGCAGCATCGCGCGCATCGCTTCCACCGCCGCCACGCCGGGTGGCTGGTGGAAGGCCGGCAGCGCCGTGCCGGGCTCGAAAAAGCGGCCGCCGAGACTGGCCAGCGCATTGCTGAACTCCACGGCGATGTCGAAACCCTTGGCATAGCCCTGGGCGATGGGAAAACGCAGCTCGGGTTCGCGCGCGGCGAGCGCGGCCGCGGCTTCGCGCATCTGTGCAAACGTGGCGGGCGGGCTCAGCCGATGGCGCTCGAACAGGTCTTTGCGGTAGACCAGGTTCTGCGTGTTCTGCATGAAGGCGATGGCCATCACCTCGCCGTCGACACGCACCAGCATGCGCTCTTCGAGCCGGTAGCGTTCGCCGAATCGCTGCACCAGGTCGGTCATCGGCGCGAGCCGGCGCTGGCTGTAAAGGTTGCTGAACGCGCCGTTGGAAATAACGGCAGCGTCGAACGGAGAGCGCCCGGCCGTGCCGAACGCACGCTCGGTCTCGATGCGCGCCTGCGGCGTGAGCTTGAAGCTGACCTTGAGGCCGGGCTGACTGCAGCCTTCAGCCACCCGTGCCAGATGCTGCACCGCCGGCAAAGGGTTGCCGACGAGGTTGATGTCGGCTTGAACGCCGGCCAGGCCGGGGCAGGCGAGCGTGGCGGCCGCATGTGCTGGCGTGGCCGTGGCCAGCGCCAGCGTGCTGCTGATGAAGTGGCGGCGCTGCATCGCGGGCGTGTTCATCGGACATTCACAGGCGCAAGCGACACGCGCAAGCGCGCCTGGGTCTGGCCGTCGAACAGGAAACAACGGCGCGCGCTGACGTCGAACGCCTGCGCCTGCCCGATCTTGGCGCGCATGTCCTTGCCGGCCTTGGCAGTGATGCGATGGGGGCCGCATTGCAAGGTCAACAGTGTGGCGTCACCGGTGAGCTCGAACGCGAACACCTCGCCGTGCACGAACGCCTCGCCGGCATCGCTTGTAGGCATCGGCGCAACGCCCAGGTCTTCGGCGCGAACGCCCAAGACCACATGGCGCTGCGTCATGGCGCCAAAGCCCGGTACGCGCACGCCAGGCGCGGTGAAGACGCCGTCGTCGAGCTGGCCGTCCACCAGGTTCATCGGCGGTGAACCGACGAAGCCGGCCACAAAGAGATTCGCCGGGTCGTTGTAGATCGCCTCGGGCGTGCCCACCTGTTGCACCTCGGCACGGCTCATCACCACCACGCGGTCGGCCAGGGTCATGGCTTCGATCTGGTCGTGCGTGACGTAAAGCGTGGTCGTGCCCAGCGCATGGTGCAGGTGCTTGAGGTGCGCGCGCATGCTCACGCGAAGTTTCGCGTCCAGGTTCGACAGCGGCTCGTCCATCAGGAACACCGCCGGCTCGCGCACGATGGCGCGCGCCAGGGCCACACGCTGGCGCTGGCCGCCCGAGAGTTCTTTCGGGCGCCGCTGCAGGTAATCCATGAGCTCCACGCGCTCGGCCGCCTTGCGCACGGCCGGTTCGATCTCGGCCTGGGTACGGCCGCGGATGCGCAAGGGGAAGCTGATGTTCTCGAACACCGTCATGTTCGGATACAGGCCGTAGCTCTGGAACACCATCGCCACGTCGCGGTCCTTGGGCTCGAGCTGGTTGACGCAGCGCTCGCCGATCCATACCTCGCCTTCGCTGGGGTCTTCCAGCCCGGCCACCATGCGCATGGTCGTGGTCTTGCCGCAGCCCGACGGCCCCAGCAGCACGATGAATTCACCATCGGCAATGTCCAGCGACATCGGTTTCACGGCCAGCGTGGCGCCCCAGCGCTTGGCGATGTTCCTGAGCTGCACGCGGGCCATGTCAGCGCTGCACTTCCAGCACCTGCATCCACGTCGCAACGTCGTCGAGCAGCACCCACTCGCGCTGCACGCGGCCCTGTTCGATCTCGGCATGGTGAATCGCCAGCAGCTCCACCGCGCGGCCGCTGGCGCGGCCGTAGCGGCCCTGGCCGCCCTGGCCACCCTGGTCACCGTCGCTAACATGCAGGGTGCGCGCACGCCAGCGCATCGCCAGGCGCGTGACGTGGTCGCCGCGCGGGCTGGCCGCGAGGTGTTCGATGTCCACCTGCTGCGGCTGCAGCGCGCCGAACAAACCGGCCCAGAAGCGCTCGCGGCCGGCGCCGTTCACCGCCGTCTGTGCCCCCGGCAAGGCGACGATGGCGTGCTCGTCGAACAAGGCCGCCGCGGCCGCAAAACCTTCACCCCGCCACATGGCGCGGTAGGCCTCGGCATAACGCTGCGCCAGCTCGCCGCCATCGATCAACGACCTGTACGGTGCCGGCGCCGCCGGCATCGCAGCCTTGTGAAAGCCCCCGCGCTGGTTCAACCAGGCCTGCGCTACCTCGCGCTCGTGCGAACCGACCTGCCGCGCAATCGCCGCCTGGTCGCGCACCAGCCACTCGTGCACGATGCGGTTGTTGAGGCACACGCAATCGGCGATCGTGCGCGCGTACACGGCGCGGCCCGTGGGCGCGCCGAAGTCACCGGGGCCGGCATGCGTCATCGGGCTGAAGATGCGGTGCGACGACAGCAAACCCTGCGACGCGTCACCCGAGACGATGACGTCTTCGGCGAGCAGGCGCCGGTCGGGGAAAGCGCGCAGCGTGGCCAAGGTGCCGGCGATCACCGGCGCCACACCGATGCTCACGCTGCCGGGTGTTTCCACGGCGCAGCCGGCGCTGTAGTAGCGGTGGATGTCGTCGATCCGGCGCCCTTCCCAGATGCGCGCGGTGATGACGCCGATGTAGTGCTCGAGGTCGCGAAACTCGGCGTCGAAACCTTGCAGGGCGGTGGCCATCGCTGCGCCTCTACTTGCGCTTGCGCGCTGGCACCAGCGCGCGGCGTACCGACTCGCGCACGATCAGCTGCCCCGGCACGACGACGTTCTCGCTCTGCGGCGCGGTCTCATCGCGCAGGTACTTCTGCAGCAGGCCCACCGTGGCTTCGATCATCGGCTGCAGTGGTTGTTCGACCGTGGTCAGCGCGTAGCTCGCCCACTCGGCCTGCGGCACGTTGTCGAAGCCGATCACCGACACGTCTTCAGGCACACGCAGCTTGAGCTCGAAGCGCAGGGTATCCATCACCGCAAAGGCCATGTGGTCACTGGCGACGAACACGGCGTCGGGCCGCTCGCCCGCAGGCTTGAAGAGTTCGCGCGTGGCGACGCAGGCCTGTTCGAAGTCGTAGTTGCCGATGCCACGTGCCCAGATGCGCAAGCCACGCTCGGCCAGGCCGTCACGGAAACCGCGCTCGCGTTCGAGGTTGGTCGACGACTCTTCGTTGCCGGCGATGAAGGCCACGCGCCGATGGCCGGTGTCGGCAAAGTGCCGCGCCGCGGCGCGCCCGCCGGCGACGTTGTCCGAGCGCACCGAGCTCACCGTGCCGGCGCCGCCCGCCGCCATCACGCGGTTGAACAGCACCACCGGAATGGCGGCGTCGGCACAACGCTGCGCCAGGCCTGATGACAGCGTGGTGGCCGCGAGCACGATGCCGTCGACGTGGTACTGCAGGATCTCGTTCACGAGTTCGTCGGAGTTCGGCGTGTCGTTGACGAAGAGCAGCACGTGGTAGCCGTCGCGCTGCAACCGCGTCGCCAGGCGCTGCAGCGCGGCCGGGTAGAACAGGTTTTCCAGCTGCGACAGCACCAGCCCGATGATGCGCGAGCGCTTGGTGATGAGGCTGCGCGCATGCGCGTTGGGCCGGTAGCCCAGCTTGCGCGACGCTTCCATCACCTTGCGTCGCGTCAGCTCCGAGACGCTGGCACCCGGCGTGAAGGTGCGGCTCACGGCCGATTGCGAGACCTCGGCCAGCCGCGCGACATCGATCGAGGTGACGTTGGTTTTCATGTCGACGCCGACATGCAGGCTCGTGACAGGGCCGGTGACGGGCAGGTGGCGTGGCAGCGCATACGTATTCATTCTGTGATCCACCGTGCCGCGGACGATTGAGGGTTAACCCCTGAATTTTCACAATCTACAGCTTCGCTGGCTTGAAACGCGACGGTGTTGCACCTAGACTGTCGCTGCATACCTATGCATCTTCGCACCCCAACCATGCCCAACGCCACCACCCCCGCCCTGCTTGCCGCCACCAAAGCCGCCGCCTGGGCGGCGATGCAACGCCTGCCGGGCCCGGGCTTCGACCGCGCCTGCCGCGAGCTGCTGGCGCCCGACGCGATGTGGGTCGTGTCGCACCCGGTGAACACGCTCACCGGCCCCGAGGCCGTGGCAGATGGTTACTACGCGCCGCTGCTCGCTGCGCTGCCCGACCTCGAGCGTCGCACCGACCTCTTCTTCGCCGGCTACTGGGGCGGCCGCATCGACGGCGGCGAAGGCTGGTGGGCCAGCTGCACCGGCCACTTCGTCGGTCACTTTCGTGCGCCGCTCTTCGGCATCCCGCCTAACGGCCAACCGGTGTGGCTTCGTTTCGGCGAGTTCTATCGTGTTGTCGATGGCCGCATCGCCGAAGCACGCATCCTGCTCGACCTGGTGGACCTGGCGCGCCAGACCGGGCGCCCGCTGCTGCCCCCCAGCCCGGGCCGCGACATCCTGGTGCCGGGACCGCGCACGCAGGACGGTCTGCAACTCGGCGCCAGCGACCCAGCGAACGGCCAGGCCTGCATCGACCTGGTGATGGCCATGATCGGCGGCTTGTCGAGCTACGACCGCAGCGACCTGAAGAGCATGGGCATGCGCCGCTTTTGGCACCCCGACATGATGTGGTACGGCCCCTGCGGCATCGGCACCACGCGCGCCATCAGCGGCTTCGAGCAACACCACCAGCAACCCTTCCTTGCCGCCATTCCCGACCGCAAAGGCGGCCACCACCGTGCGCGTTTCGGCGAAGGCGCTTACGCCGCGTCCACCGGCTGGCCCAGCATCCACGCGACGCACACCGGGCCCTACCTCGGCGTGCCGGCGACGCAACGGCCAGTGACGATGCGGGTGATGGACTGGTGGCGCGCCGAGGCTGGCTTGCTGGTTGAAAACTGGGTCTTGCTCGACCTGCCGCACTTCTTCCTGCAGCTCGACGTCGACCTGCTTGCCCGCGCCACGATCGGGCCCGATTCCATGCAGTAATATCGCTATGTACTTGGGTTCTTAACGCTGCATCTTGACCACCGCCGCCGTCGACTGGTTTCCGCTCCTGCTTTCGCTGCAAGTGTCCAGCCTGGCCACCGCGGTAGCTCTGGTGCTGGGCATGGCCTTGGGCTGGGTCTTTGCGCGCAGCCGCTTCCCGGGCCGCAGCGTGCTGCAGGCGGCTTGCATGCTGCCGCTGGTGCTGCCGCCCACGGTCATCGGCTACGCCATCCTCGTCGCCATGGGCCGTCACAGCGTCCTGGGCTCATGGCTGCGCGAGCACTTCGACTACAGCATCATCTTCAACTGGCACGGTGCGGTGGTGGCCTCGGCGCTGGTGGCCTTGCCGCTGGTGCTGATGTCGGCCAGCGCCGCCTTCGCCGGGGTCGACCGCACGCTCGAAGCCGCGGCGCGCACCCTGCGCCAGTCGCGCTGGTCTGTCTTCCTGCGCGTGACCCTGCCGCTGGCTTGGCCCGGCATCCTGGCCGGCACGCTGCTGGCGTTTGCTCGCGCCATGGGCGAGTTCGGTGCCTCCTTGATGGTCGCCGGCTCGATACCGCAAAAGACGCAGACAGCGTCGATGGCCATCTACGACGCCGTGCAGGCCGGGCAGGACGATCTGGCGCAATCGCTTGTGCTCATCACTTCGGCGTTGTCGATGGCTGTGCTGGTCATGGCGAACCGCTATTTCGCACTGCGCTGAAGGGGTCAGCCCATGCCTATCCCCAACCGTCATCGCTGGCAACGCCAGCTGATCCGGATGCTGCTGCTGGCGGCGGCGTTGGCACCGTCGGTAGCAAGCGCGCAGCAACTCACCGTCGCCGCCGCGGCCAGCCTCAGCGACGCCTTCAAAGAGATCGCCCCGCGCTTCGAGGCCGTGACGCCAGGCGTCAGCTTGCGCTTCAGCTTCGCCGCCTCGGGCGTGCTGATGCAACAGATCAGCCAGGGTGCACCGGTCGACATCATCGTTAGCGCCGACGAAGACACGGTGCGGCGCGGCACCGACCAAAGGCTGCTCGATGCCGGGAGCCGGCGCGATGTGGCGAGCAATACGCTGGTACTGATCGTGCCGGCAGCATCGGGCATCACGCGGTTGGCCGACCTGGCGGGACCCGCGGTCCGGCGCGTCGCCATCGGCAAGCCGGCCACCGTGCCGGTAGGTCGCTACAGCAGGCAAGCGCTTGAGTCCGCCGGCCTGTGGGCGACGCTCGAGCCACGCCTGGTGCCGGCCGACAGCGTGCGCCAGGTGCTCGACTACGTGGCGCGCGGCGAAGTCGACGCCGGCGTGGTCTACCGCACCGACGCGGCGCTGATGGCCACCAAGGTTCGCGTCGTGCAAGTCATGCAGGGCCATGCGCCGGTGCGCTATCCGCTGGCGCTGGTCAGCGCCGGCAAGCACAAGGCCCAGGCCCGTGCGTTTGCCGATTACCTTGTGGGCGCCGAGGCGCAGGCCATGCTCGCGCGTCATGGCTTCGGCAAGCCGTGATCGCGGCACGACGATGATAGCCGTCGCACTCCAGCTCAGCGTGGCGGACGGCCAACGCCGCTTCGAGCTCGATGTCGCCTTTGCCAGCGATGCGCCGGTGATCGCGCTGTACGGCCCCTCGGGTGCGGGCAAGTCACTCACGCTGCAGGCCATGGCCGGGCTGCTGCAAGCGCGGCGCGGCCATGTGCGCATTGGCGGGCGCACACTCTTCGACAGCGCTGCCGGCATCGACATCGCCGCCGCCGGCCGCCGCATCGGCTACCTCTTCCAGAGCTACGCACTGTTCCCGCACCTTTCGGTGCGCGACAACGTGGCTTTCGGGCTGACGAGCTGGCGCCGCGGCCTCGACCGCAAGGCGCACATGCGCGTCGACGAGATGCTGGAAAACTTCGGCCTCACGGCCATGGCCCACAGCCGGCCCGCCTCGCTCTCGGGCGGGCAGCAGCAGCGCGTGGCGCTGGCGCGCGCGCTCGCCTGCGAGCCCGGCGTGTTGCTGCTGGACGAGCCCTTCGCCGCGCTGAATCCGATGCTGCGCCAGCAGCTACGCGAGGAACTCGCGCAGTTGCGCGCGGCCTGGCAGATCCCGCTGGTGATGGTCAGCCACGACATCGACGACGTGCTGGCGCTGGCCAACGTCGCGCTGCTGATGGACCAGGGGCGAGTGGTGCGCGAGGTCGACCTCGACCGCGCGCAAAGCCGCGAGATCGTGCGGCAGACGCTCGAGCCTGATGCCCCCGCGCAAGTGCCACGCGCACAGGCGCCCTTGCTTCGCCGGCTGCTGGGCGTGGCACGCCGAGCGCCATGACGGAAGGCGCGCTGCTCAGCGCCGAGCTCAAGCTCGCGGGCCGGCTCGACGCGCGCTTCTTCGCGCTCTTGCAAGCCATCGACGCGACGGGCTCGATCAACCTGGCGGCGCGCACTGCCGGCTACAGCTACCGCGGCGCCTGGCTGGTGCTGGAGGGCGCGGGCAACCTGGCCAGCGACGCCCTCACCGAGCGCAGCATCGGCGGCAAGGGTGGCGGCGGCAGCCGGCTCACGCCCACGGCGCATGCGCTCATGGCCGCCTGGGCGACCTTGCAGGCGGCGCACCATCACTTCCTGCGCACGCAAGAGGCCTGGCTGGCACAGCAGCCGGTGCTTGCCGGTGCACTGCTAACACTCAAGAGGATGGCCATGAAGACCACGGCACGCAACCAGTTCGCCGGCACCATCAGCCGCATCGAGGCCGGGCCTGTCACGACCCAGGTGAGCCTGGCGCTGCGCGGTGGTTACGAGCTCAGCGCGGCGATGACCACCGCGGCGGCGAAGCAGCTCAAGCTGAAGCATGTGGAGGTGGAGATAGAGCTGAAGTTGGGTTCGGGCTTTGTGCTTTAGACCGACTTGGCGGGCTACGCGCTGACGGCACGCAACCAGCTCGCCGGCACCATTTCGCGGTTGGAAAAAGGTGCCGTGTCGTCGAT
>JANLYV010000012.1:0-37186 GCA_031365825.1 Rubrivivax sp.
GCTGCTGGCTGCATTTCGGCGCGGCCTCAATGCGCCGGCGTTGGACCTGCCGGTGCTCACGCCCGAGCTGATGGAACTGATCGGCCAGCTACTGCACGAAGCCGCACGCGGCACCGTCGACCTGCTCGGTGCGCGCGCCACCGTCAAGCGCGAGCTGCGCGCGCAGGGCACGAACATCGTGCCCAGCCACAACAACCCACTGAAGTTTTCGCCCAACGCCGAGGTCGCGCTGCAGCACATGTTGACGCCTGCGGCGCGTGGCTTCGTCGCCGCTGCACCGGCCATGCGCGACGCCTACGACGACCTGCGCTCGCACCAGTTCGGCGTCGTTGCCGGCATGCAAGCGGCACTGGAAGCGGTGCTGCAACGCTTCGACCCGGCCGCGCTGGAAGGCCAGCTCGACGAGGGTTCATGGCTGCAGCGGTTGCTGCCCTCCAGCCGCCAGGCGCAGCTGTGGGCGGCCTTCGTCAAACATTACGCGCACGTTCGCGACGATGCCAACGACGACTTCCACACGCTCTTCGGTGACGCCTTCCTCACCGCCTATGACGAGCATGTGAAGCGCTTCGCGAGCCGCGCCGGCGCCGGCGCCGACGATGACGGGGGCCAGCGGTGATCGACGTGCAAGCCAGCGACGACAGCGCCATGCAACAGATCGAGCTGGCGATCCTGTCGCGCCAGGGTGGCCGCGCCTACAACGAAGACGCCTGCGGACACTGGCACAGCGAGCGACGCCTTTGCTGCGTCGTCGCCGACGGTGCCGGCGGCCACGGCGGCGGCGACATCGCCTCCAAGCTCGTCGTGCGCCACATCATCGACCAGGTCTCGGCCGCACCCCTGGCGCGTGCCGACGAAGTGCACGACCTGCTACTCGACACCAACGCGCAGGTGCGCCGACACCAGTCCGATTCAGACACCACGCGCGACATGCACAGCACCGTGGTCGCGTTGTTCGTCGACCTCGCCAGCCAGGAGGCGCTGTGGGGACACGCCGGTGATTCGCGCCTGTACCTCTTTCGTGACGGCCTGATGCTGGCGCACACGCGCGACCACAGCGTGGTGCAGTCGATGGTCGACGCCGGCCTGCTCGGCCCCGAGCAGATGCGCACGCACCCGCGGCGCAGCGAGCTGGAGTCGGCACTGGGCAGCCCACCCGAAGACCTGCTCGTGGCCACCGCCACGCGCCCGTGGCTGCTGCAGCCGCGCGACGTTTTCCTGCTCTGCACCGACGGCCTGTGGGAGTATGTCGACGAGGCCGAGATGTGTGCCAGCCTGAGCCGCGCGGCCGACCCCAGCGCCTGGCTGGCTCAACTGGAGACGCTCGTGCTGCAGCACGTGGCCGAAAGTGGCAAGACCAGCCACGACAACTTCAGCGGCATCGCCGTCTGGGTCGGCGCACGTTGAGAGGAACACCATGCCGCAACAAGTCGCAGGAACCGCCATCACCAGTTGCATCTTTTCGCTCGGCGGTGCGCCCTCGGTCTTCAACCCGACGCCGCGCCCCATCTTCAGCAGTGCGCTCATCAATGGCGTTATTACCGACATCATCCCGTTCACCAACATCGTGCCCTTCCCCTTGTGCTGCTCGCCGGCGAACCCGGCCTTCATCGCCGCCACCGCCGCGGCGCTGGGGGTGCCGGTGCCCGTGCCCTGCACGCCCATGCCCACCGGCCCCTGGGCGCCGGGTGCGCCCAACGTGCTCATCACCGGCATCCCTGTGCTCGACAACAACTCCAAGCTGGTCTGCGCGTTGGGAGGTGTGATCAGCATCACCTTCCCGGCGCAGATCACGCACAACGTACCGTGAAGCCGCAGCCACCATGACCTGGACCAACAAGGTGATCTGGACGGAGGGCATGTTCCTCCAGCCGCAGCACTTTCAGCAGCACGACCGTTTCCTCGGCCAGCAAGCGCAGCTGCGCCTGGCGGCGACCGTGCCCTATGCCTGGGGCCACCTGTCGCTGACGCTGGACAGCGCGGCGCTGAACCTGGGCAAGGTGGCCATCACCGCGGCCCAAGGCCTGATGCCCGACGGCCTGGCGTTCGACGTGCCCGGGCAGGACCCGGCGCCAGCCGCCTTCGATGTGCCCAGCGATGCGCGCGACCAGCTCGTGGTGCTGGCCCTCACGCTGCAACGCCCCGGCGTGGCCGAGACCGACGCCGAGGCCGATGCCGGCTCGATGCCGCCGCGTTTCCACAGTGCCGAGGTCGAAGTCGGCGACACCAATGTCAGCGGCCAGCGCGTGGCGCCGCTGCAGGTGGGGCGCATCAACCTGCGCATCATGCTGGCGCGCGATGCCGGCGAAGGCGTGGTCACGATCGGCCTGTGCAAGGTGCTCGAGCGCCGCGCCGACCACAAGCTGGTGCTGGACGCGAACTACATCCCGCCGACCCTGCACTGCGCTGGCAACGAATTGCTGGCCGCGCACCTGCGCGAGCTGCACGGCCTGCTGCACCAGCGCGGCGAAGCGCTGGCGGCGCGGCTGGCACAACCCGGCCGCGCCGGCGTGGGCGAGATCGCCGACTTCCTGATGCTCGAGCTGATCAACCGCCACGAGCCGCTGGTGTCACAGTTGCGCCAGGCCTCGCTGCTGCACCCCAAGGATCTGTACTACGTGCTCGCCAGCATGGTGGGCGAGCTGGCCACGTTTCGCGAGAGCCGGCGCCCGGCCAAGCTGCCGGCCTATGTGCATGACGAACTCGCCCTGTGCTTCAAGCCGGTGATGGACGAGATGCGGCAGTCGCTGTCGATGGTGATGGAGCAGACCGCCATCGCTATCGAGTTGCAGGACCGCAAGCACAACGTGCGCGTGGCCATCATTCCCGACCTGGAACTGCAGCGCAACGCGCAGTTCGTGCTGGCCGTGAGCACGCAGCTGCCCGGCGACGCACTGCGCGCGCGCTTCCCGACGCAGGTGAAGATCGGCACCGTCGAGCGCATCCGCGACCTCGTCAACCTGCAGCTGCCGGGGGTGTCGATGCGGCCGCTGCCGGTGGCGCCGCGGCAGATTCCGTTCCATGCCGGCTTCACCTACTTCGAACTCGAGACGCGCGGCAACGAGATGTGGAAACAGCTCGAAAGCTCGGGCGGCATGGCGATGCATGTGGCCGGCGACTTCCCCGGCCTCGAGATCGAGTTCTGGGCAGTGCGCGCCTAAGGCACGGTCATGAGCCACGGTCATGAACGCATGGTCATGAGCGCACCGTCATGAGCGACGCCGACGACCCCTTCGCCGACTTCGGCTCCGACCGCACGATCATCAAGCCCAGCGCGGGGCGCGGCGGCGCCGCCGGTGCCGGCAAGGCGCCCGCACCTGTGCCCACACCTCAGGTGTTAGCCGGCAAGGAGGTGCCGCTGTCGCTGGATACGATGATGAGCGGCAGCCTGAACCCGCTGGTCAACGCCGCGATGCCGCTGCTGGCCGCCGCGCCGCGCGTGCGCCACACCGCGCGCCACCCCAACCCCGCGGCGCTGCGCGATGCGCTGGCCGACGGCATACGCAAGTTCGAGTCGCAGGCACGCGCGCAAGGCCTGCCCAACGAGCAGGTGGTGGCCGGGCGCTACATCCTGTGCACGCTGCTCGACGAGTCGGCCGCGAGCACACCCTGGGGCGGCTCGGGTGCGTGGTCGGGCAACAGCCTGCTGGTGCAGTTCCACAACGAGACCTGGGGTGGCGAGAAGGTCTTCCAGCTGATGAGCAAGCTGAGCGAGAACGTCGACGCCAACCGTCACCTGCTGGAGTTGCTCTACGTCGTGCTCGGCCTGGGCTTCCAGGGGCGCTACCGCGTCATCGACAACGGCGCGGCGCAACTCGACAGCGTGCGCCAGCGGCTGGCGCAGATGCTCGGCCAGGGGCGCACCCCCGAGCGCGCGCTGTCGCCGCGCTGGCAAGGCGTGGCCGCGCGTGGCCAGCGCCTCGTCGACGGCGTGCCCCTGTGGGTGGTGGGCGCGGCCATGCTGATGTTGCTGGCGATGATCTATGTCGGCCTGCGCTGGTCGCTGGCGAATTCGGCCGACGCCATCTTTGCCAGCCTGGCCGCGCTGGACGCGAAGAAGGTGCAGCAGGCTGCGCCACCACCCCCCCCCGCCGCCGGCACCCACGCCGCGCCTGGCGGGCCTGCTCGCACCCGAGATCAAGGCCGGGCAGCTTGAAGTGCAGGACTTGGCCGACCGCTCCACCGTGCTCATCAAGGGCGACGGTTTCTTCGAGCCCGGCAGTGCCGAGATCGCCTCGCTCTACCGGCCGCTGCTGCCGCGCATCGGGCAGGCATTGGCCACGCTCAAAGGCCGGGTGGTGGTCGCCGGCCACACCGACAACCAGCCGATCCGCACCGCGCGCTTTCCGTCGAACTGGCACTTGTCGCAAGAGCGCGCCGATGTCGTTCGCACCGAGCTCGGCAAACTCGTCGAATCTGCGCGGCTGCGTGCCGAGGGCCGTGCCGATACGCAGCCCCTGGTCGACAACGGCACGCCTGCCGGGCGCGCGCGCAACCGGCGTGTCGAGATCACCTTGTTCGTGGCGGCCGAGGCGCCGCGGCCGTGAAGCGCATTTTCGCCGCGCTGCTCAAGCCCACGGCGCTGACGCTGATGGGCCTGCTGCTGCTGGCGGCGCTGGTGTGGTGGGCCGGCCCGCTACTGTCCTTCGGTGGCCGCCATCCGCTGGACGACACCGGCGAGCGAGTGCTGGCGCTGCTGGCCCTGCTGCTGATCTTCGGTGTGGTGCTGGGCCTGCAGGCCTGGCGCCGCCGGCGCACCAACAAGCGCCTGGTGGCCGGGCTGGCCGCCGGCCCGAGCAGCGCCGAGCGCGAAGCGCAGGCCTTGCACGAACGCTTCAGCCAGGCTTTGAAAGTGCTCGGCGAAAGCGCACGCGAAAGCGGCAAGTCGAGCTGGTTCAAGCGCGGCCAGTTTCTCTACGAGCTGCCCTGGTACATGTTCATCGGCCTGCCGGGTTCGGGCAAGACCACGGCGCTGCTTAATGCCGGTCTCACCTTCCCGCTGGCCGGCAAGATGGGCCAGGCCTCGGTGCGCGGCGTCGGCGGCACGCGCAACTGCGAGTGGTGGTTCACCGACGAGGCCGTGCTCATCGACACCGCCGGGCGCTACACCTCGCAGGACTCCGACAGCGCCGACGACGCCGCAGCCTGGGAGACCTTCCTCACCTTGCTGCGCAAGTCGAGGCCGCGCCGGCCACTCAATGGGGTGCTGCTCACCGTCAACGTCGAAGACCTGCTGCAGCAGGGCCCGGCCGACCGCAAGGACCACGCACAGAAGCTGCGCACGCGGCTGCAGGAATTGCAGTCGCGCCTGGGCGTGCGCCCGCCGGTCTACGTGCTGGTCACCAAGTGCGACCTGGTGGCCGGCTTCAACGAGACCTTCGGCGACTTCAGCCGCGAAGAACGCGAGCAGGTCTGGGGCTTCTCGTTCCCGCACGACCCCAACCAGACCCAGCCCGGCGAGGCCACGCCGATGCGCGACTTCGCCAGTGAATTCACCGCACTTGGCAAGCGTCTGCGCGACAGCCTGATCGAACGCATGCAGCGCGAGCCCGACGTGTTGCGGCGCGCGGCGGTGTTTGCCTTCCCGCAGCAGTTCGAGGGCCTGAAAGGCCTGCTCGGCGGTTTCCTGGAACAGGTGTTCCAGGGTGGGGGCGAGCTCGAGGAACAGGCCCTGGTGCGCGGTGTTTACTTCACCAGCGGCACGCAGGAGGGCTCGCCCATCGACCGTGTGCTGGGCACGCTGAGCCGCACCTTCGGCGTCGAGCAGCGTGCGTCGGCGGTGCCGTCATGGCGCGGCAAGGCCTTCTTCCTGACGCGGCTGATGAAGGAAGTGGTGTTCGTCGAGCAGGGGCTGGTGGGCGTGAACCGCCGCGCCGAGACGCGTCGCCGGCGCCTGCGGCTGGCGGCACTGGCCACGATGTTGGTGGCCGCTGTCGGCCTGGTGGCCGGCTGGGCTGTGGCCTACACGCGCAACCTGGCCTACCTGGCCGACGTGCAGTCGCGCATCCCCGAAGCCCAGGCCGCGGTGGCCGCGGTGCCGCCGGCCACGGGCGCCGAACTCTCGCTCCTGCCCAATGCGCTGGACCGGGTGGTGGCCGTGCCCACGCCTGCGGCCTTCAAGCTCGACGAACCGCCGTTGCTGAATTCGCTGGGCCTGTACCAGGGCCCTTACGTCGCCGCCGGCACCGAGATCGGTTATCGCAAGCTGCTCGACAACGCCTTGATGCCGCGCGTGGCAAGGCGGCTCGAAGAGCGGCTGCGCGCGGCCAGTCGCGACGACCTGGAACTGGCCTACGAGGCGCTCAAGGGCTACCTGATGCTCTACACGCCCGAGCACTTCGAGGCCGAGTCGTTCAAGGGCTGGGTCGCGCTCGACTGGGACAACAACCTCGCGGCGACGATGTCGGCCGAGCAGCGTGACGCGCTGGCCCAGCACCTCGACGCCGCCCTCGCCCATGGTGCGCCACAAGCGCCCGCGACTATGGACAAGATCCTCGTGGCCAACGTGCGCGAGATGCTCATTGCCTACCCGCTGGAATACCGCATCTTCAGCCGCCTGAAGCGTGCCCGTGTCGGCGCCGAGTTCCCCGACTTCACAGCGGCCGGGGCCGGCGGCCCCAACGCCGTGCGCGTGTTCGCGCGCGCCAGCGGCCAGCCCCTGACCAAGGGCATCCCGGGTCTGTTCACGCGCGACGGCTACTTCAAGGCCTTCAAGTCATCGATCGCCAAGGTGGCACCCGTGCTCGCCGCCGAAGAACGCTGGGTGCTGGACGTCAACACCCCCACCGAATCGATCAAGCAGACGGCGGGCAGCCTGCTGGGCGCCGGCAGCAGCGAGCTCGAAACGCGGGTGCGGCGCCTGTACCTGCAGGAGTACATCAAGCTGTGGGACCAGTACCTGGCCGACGTGCGCCTGGTGCGCCTGGGCGCGCTCGAGCGCAGCCTCACCGTCGCCGGCCTGATTGCCGCGCCCGATTCACCGCTGGCCTCGTACCTGCGGGCCGTGGCGCGCGAAACCCAGCTTGGTGCAATGGCCGCGGCCGCCGCCGGCACCGGCGCGGCGAAAACCCCGGTGAACAGCTCCGCGCTGAACCGGCTTGAGACGGCCAAACGCGACATCGCTGCCGTCGTCGGCAGGGCCACCGGTGTCGATGCCACCAAGGCGCCGGGCCGGCCGCTGGAGATGATGGTCGACGATCATTTCGCCGAGCTGCACCGCATGGTCAGCGGCACGCCGGCGCCAATCGACGACACGATGAAACTCTTCAATGAAGTCTTCGTGCAGCTCACGGCCATCGACGCCGCACAAAAAACCAAGACGGCACCGCCCACCGGTGGCGGCGGTGCCGCCGCCAAGGCCGCAGCGGGCATGCAGCCCGAGCCGATCAAGTCGATGCTGATGGCGCTGGCCGATGCCGGCGCCGTGCAGGGCCGCGTGGCCGAACGCCAGGGCCTGAGCGCCGAGATCCGACCCGTGTCTGAACAATGCACGAAGACCATCGCCGGGCGCTACCCGTTTGCCCTGGGCAGCAAGTCCGATGTGCTGCCCGATGACTTCGGCCAGGTGTTCGGCGTCGGCGGCCAGCTCGACGACTTCTTCCAGCGCAAGCTCGTGGCGCTGGTGGACATCGGTGTCACACCCTGGGCCTACCGCCCGCTGCCCGATGGCACCAAGCCTCCGGGCGGCGCGGCGCTGGCCGAGTTCCAGCGCGCGGCCAAGATCCGTGAGGCCTTTTTTCGCGCTGGTGGCAAGGTGCCGGGCTTCAAGGTCGACCTGCGCGTGCTGGAGATGGACGCCGGCATCAAGGAGCTGGTGCTGGACATCGACGGCCAGGTGATGAAGTTCGCCGCCGGCAGCACCGTTGCGCAAACCATCACCTGGCCCAGCCCACGCGTGGCCTCGCAGATCAAGCTCAGCCTGGGCGGCGCGCCACAGCTCTTCGAAGGGCCATGGGCCTTGTTCCGGCTGATCGGTCAACACGAAGTGCAGGCCTCGCCGCAGCACGAGCGCTTCACGGTGATGCTCAACGTCGATGGCCGCAAGGCGCGGCTCGAAATCATTTCGTCGAGCGCCTTGAACCCCTTGCGCATGCGCGAGATGCAGGCCTTTCGCTGCCCCGAGACCTTGTGACATGGCGGCTGCCACCGTGCCCGGTTGGTACGGCAAGCTGCCGGCGCTGGGTGACTTTGCCGGCCGCCGCCTGCCCCCGCTCTTCGTCGAACCCTGGGACCATTGGCTGGCCAGTGGCATGGCCTTCTGGCGCCAGGGTGACGAAGCCTGGCCGCGCGCCTTTCTGGCGGCGCCGACATGGCGCTTCGCGCTCGGGGCCGATGTGCCGTTCGTGCACAGCCCGGGCTATGTCGGCGTGCTCATGCCCTCGGTCGACCGTGTCGGCCGCTATTTCCCGCTGACCGTCGTGCGCGCACGCGGCGCGCGCGAGCCCCACGCACCGGCAAGCTGGCTGCAGGCCCTTGAAGGCCTGGCGGTGGCGGCGCTGATCGACGACTGGAATGCGGAGCGCTTCGATGCCGAACTTGGCGCGCTGCGCACGGACACCGACGCCGGGCCGGCGTGGCCGGCACGCGGGCGCACCTTGTGGTGGTGCGAACGCGACGGCCAGTCGTCGGCGCCCATCGCTACCACCGGCCTGCCCGAGGCCGCGGACTTCGTGCGCCTGCTGGCAGGCCACCCACCCACAAGCATTTGAAAGCCTCCAAGGAGCCGCCATGAGCGACCGCTTCAGCCCCGATTTCGCCAGCCTCGGCCAGGACGCGCCGGCCTGGAGCGCCAAACGCCCGATGCGCATCGCCATCCTCGGCGACTTCAGCGCCGGCGCCAGCCGCGGCCGGCTCGACACCGGCGCAGCACTGGCGCGGCGCAAGCCACTGCGTGTCGAATTCGACACGCTCGAAGACGCGATGCAGCGGCTGAACCTGAAGCTGACCTTGCCGCTGGGTGCCGATGGCGCTGCCGTGGCCATCGCACTGGCTGACCTCGAGGCCTTCCACCCGGACCCGATCTACGCCGCCGTGCCCTTGTTCGCAGAACTCGCCTCGCTGCGCAAGCGCTTGAACCAGAGCAGCCAGTTCGCGTCCGCCGCCGCAGAGGTCACGGCCTGGGCCGCGACCGCCGGCCCCAGCGTTTCGAGCCTGGCACGCCGCGCGCAGGCCCGCGGCAGCGCGCCGGCGCGCGGCGCCACGCTCGACGACTTCGCGCGGCTCGTCGGCCGCACGTCGACCTCACGCGCGGGCCAGGCCGACGCCGCCGTGGCCGGCCTGATGCAGCGTGTGGTCGGCCCGTTTGTGCACACCGCCGCCAGCCCGAACAAAGACGCCTTGGTGGCCGCGGTCGATGCCGGCCTGAGCGACGCCATGCGCGCCTTGCTGCACCACCCTGACTTCCAGACCATCGAATCCTTGTGGCGCGGCGTCGACTTCGTGTTGCGCCGCCTGGAGACAAACCACCAGTTGCAGGTGCACCTCATCGACCTCAGCGCCGAAGAGTTGGCCGCCGACCTCAGCAGCGTGAGCGATCTGTGTGACGCCGGCCTGTACAAACTGCTGGTCGAGACACCTGCGCAGGACGCCGATGGCGGCTACACCTACGTCGCCGGCTGCTACCAGTTCGACGCGACACCGCCGCACGCCGAACTGCTGGGCCGCGCGGCGATGGTGGCGTCACACGCCGGGGCCTCGCTGCTCACCGGCATCAACACCGACCCGTTTGCCGACCGCAAGGAACCACCCCACCGCCTGGTGCGCGAATCCTTCGCCGCCTTGCGCGAGTTGCCGGCGTCGTCGTTCCTCGGGCTCTTCGGCCCACGCTTCCTGCTGCGCCATCCTTACGGCAAGAAGAGCGACCCGATCTCGGCCTTTGCCTTCGAAGAGTTCAACCGCGAGGCCGGGTTGCGCGGCATGCTCTGGGGCCACCCGGCGCTGCTGGCGCTGGCCGTGCTGGCACAACCGGGTGCGCCTGCGGCCATCCACGACCTGCCCTTCCACCACTACGCTGACGAACATGGCGATACGCTCGCGCTGCCCTGCACCGACCGGCTGATCTCGACGCAGGTGGCGTCGTTGTTGCGCGACGCCGGCATCAATGCGCTGATGGCGCACAAGGGCGAAGCGCTGGTGCGCTTCAATGGCCTGGCTGCGGTCAATGGCGATGGCCTTGCGGTGGCCGGCGCCACCCCGCGAAAGGCGCCGGCCGCGGCGCGCTTCGCGGTGCAGTCCAAGGTCAATGCAAAGGCGGCAAAGGCGGGCGATGACTTCGCGCCGGCCTTGCGCAAGGGCGGCGCCGCACCGGCCGCGGCGGCGCCAGAGGCCAAGGCGTCCGACGAGGAAGTGGCGGAAGCAGCGGAAGCAGCGGAAGCAGCGGCGAATGAGGCGCCGGAGCCCGCGGCAGACGAACGCGCAGGCGAGGCCATCGCGCAAGCCGCCGATGAGCCCACGCAGGACACCGCCGGCGCGGCGGATGAGCCCGCAGCAGCCGACGCCAGCGGCGCGCCCGATGACGAACTGGCGGCGCTGCTGGCCAGCCTGGAGGAGCCGGCAGCTGTGGCGGAGGAAGCGGCTGATGCCGAGCCGCCGATGGACCCCGAACTCGCCGCCTTGCTCAAGTCTTTGGGATAGCGCCGGGCCGGTTGATTGCCGCAGAATGACTTGATGCCGGTAGTCCATGCCACCAGCGCACGCAGGCTTGGAGTCAGCGGCGTCAACTCACCGAATTGAAAGGTCGTGCGCCATGAAAAAGATCGACAACCCCTTCGGCATCGTTGGCAACCTGAAGATCGGCGCGGTGTACGCGGTGGGCGACGACACCTATGCCTTTGCGATGGACGGCGCGGGCAATGCCAATGATTCCCGCCATGCCGACTGGGAGTCGTTCGATTCGGTCGTGATCTCGGTCGCCGTGGAGTACGACCTCTTCAACCCGAGCGGCTTTGCCAAGGGCGAAGGGAAGTTCGGATTCAAGGCCATCTGGAAAACGTCCTTCTCGGAAGACGGACTCGAACTGGCCCTCGACGGCGCACAGCCCAAGATGCTGGGAAGCAACAAGAGTGAGGGCGCTCTTGTCGTGGCGGCCAGCGTCTTGCTGGGCGAAAGCAAGGCCAAGACCAAGAAGCCGTTCGTCGAAATGGTCGTGACGATGGGTGCCGGGTTGGACGCCGAAGGTATGCAGGTCGGTCTTCAAGCAGGGCCACTCTCACTGGGCACCACGCTGGGTGGTTCCAAGGGAAGCGCCCAACGCGAGTTCAGCTTCAAGCTTGCACTGATCATCGACCAGCCGGCCCGGCAGGCCCCGCCGCCGAACCTTAAGGCGAGCTTGCTGGAGCCTGCACCCATGCTCTTCGAAAACGAGGATCAGGACAGCCTCTCGTCGCTAAGCATCAAGGAACTGCATGCCTGGGTCAGCAAGATCAAGGATGAGGCGCCGCAACTGGTGAGCGTGATCGCGCTGGGCGACCTGCCCATCGAGATTCAGGCGTTTGCGTCGACCACCGGCAGTAGTGCCTACGACAAAAAGAAAACCGATCAGCGTGCCGATGCGGTCAAGAACCTGCTGAAGAAGGGGCCGTATTTCAACAGTTCGAAGATCATGTTCGACACCCAGTCGCATGGCAAGTCCAAGGCCGAGAACAAAGGGGCCAAGCACTCGATCGAGCGGCGCGTCGAAATCAGGATCGACCGCTCCAAAGCGGCCAAGGCACTTCAGCAACTGACGAGCGGAGCGTGACCATGCCGAACGAACTCCATGTCGAGGTTGACAACTTCACGGTGGCGGCCATCTTCACGAAGGATGACAAGTCCAAGCTCTCGAAGGCCATGACGGTGGCCGCGAAGGCGGCCCTCGCGAAGTCGAAACTCACCGTTGCCAAGAAGACGGCCGCGACGAAAAACTTCACGCTGGGCGGCGCGTTGACGGTGAAGGAAAAGGGTTCCGGCGCGAGGGCGACCGTGGCCGTGCAGCTCAACCGGTTGCCCGGCGACAAGCTCTACGGCATGGCCACCGGCGGCGCCGAAACCGACGACTTGAGCCTGATCGAAGACCTGGCCTCGGCGGTCGTGACGAGCGTGGTGTTGGACCAAATCACCACGGCCCTAAAGAAGGCCGCTGCCGAGAAGTGATGTTGAAAGTGATGTCGAAAGTGATGTCGATCAAGGCGCGCGAGTCTCAAGGAAACTGACGCACTGCGCTGCGTAGGAAGGCGTCGCGCACGACAGCCTGCGAGCGTGCACCGAAACGTCCCATCAGGTCGTTCAAGGCGCCTGCGCGATAGTCACCATTCACGGCCACGAGCGCGCAGCCACCCTTGGCCGCCTGCGCGCAGCGCGATACCGCGCGTTCTTCGGCCCAGTCGCTTCGCGGCTCGCCCTGTTGGTAGCTCCAGGCCAGGTGGCCATTGGCGGTGACTCCCATCGCCAGCGCGCTCTTCCAGCGTAGCCGTTTGATCTGCGCCTGGAAACGTTCGAGTTGCCGGCGCTCGCTTGCCGACTCTGCGCCAAGTAGCAATGCCAGTGCGGCGTCGAGTTCGCGCGGGCTCGCTTCGCGCAGCCGGGCGCGCGCCTTGGTCCAATCGGCCGGGGCCACCGGCGCCTGGGCCGATGCGGTCGAGGCTGGCGCTGCCACGCGTTCGGGCGGTGCGGCCCGTGCCACTTCGCTCTTTTGGCGCGCCGCCTGTTCGCGCCGCAACTCAGGCGCGGCGTCCGCCAGCGTCTGCATCAAGGCGGCACGCACGGCCGGCGCGGGCTGTGCCCCGAGGCCGCGTGCCACGTCGAAAAATGCCTGGCGACGCAAGGCTCCGTCCACCATCACCACCTGACACACGACCTGGTGCCGCTCGGCACAACGGCGTCGACTGTTGATGCCGGCGTTGGCGCCATCCACGCCCCAGGCCCAGGCATGCACCAGGCGGCCTTGTGCGACGGCGAGGGCATAAGCGAACGGCGGCCTTTGTTGCACCAGCAAGGACTCGAACTCGACGAGCCTGGCGGCATCGCCGGCGTCGAAAGGATCCAGCGCGCGCCGCAGCGCCGCATTCAAGGTCGCCGGCAAAGGCGTGGCCTCGAGCCGGCCAGCGTCGAGCCGCGCAGCCCAATCACGCGCGCTCGATACCGGCGCCTTGGCTTCGGTACGAAGCCTGGTTGAGGCCACCGGCACCGAGGCGTTGGCACTCGGGCGCGACGCTTGGGCCGGGGTCGGCAACGCCGCTGTCATGACTTCGGGAATCGGCATCGAGGCCGCTGGCAGCGGTTCGAGCGCAGGTGCTTGGGTGGCCGCGCTGGCGCTGCCGCTGGCGGGCGATGGAACCGCAACAACCAGCGCCGCCGTGGCACCAGGCGCACTCGCCGCCACAGGCATGCGCGTGACCGACGGCGCAGCGACGGGCCATGCCAGATGCAGCGCCGCGGCCGCTGCCGCCAACACGGCGGCCGCCGCGCCCACGACGCGCCAGCGCGGGCCTGAGGCGGCCACGACGACTTCCGGCGGCGCCGCCAGCGCCACGGCAGGCGCCGCCACCGTGACGTCGGCGTCCAGGTGCGCCGCTTCCTGCACGGCCGCGGCCATCTCGCGCGCGCTGGCAAAACGTTGCTCGGGCTTCTTCGCCAGGGCGCGTTGCATGAGTGCATCCCAGCGCGGCCCGAGCGTCGAGTCGGCCTGTGACGGTGGCACCGGCTCGACCTCGAGCACCTGCCGTATGACGGTGGCCACCGAGCCGTTGAACGGCTTGGCGCCCGTGAGCATCTCGTACAGCAGCACGCCGCAGGAAAAGAGGTCGCTGCGCCCGTCCACCGCCAGCCCCAGGATCTGCTCGGGCGACATGTACATCGGCGTGCCGATGATCGTGCCGGCCTGCGTCAGCTCGGACGTCTCGATGCGCGCCACGCCGAAGTCGGCGAGTTTCACGGTGCCATCGGCAAGCAGGATCACATTGGCAGGCTTGATGTCGCGGTGCGTCACGCCGCGCTCATGCGCGTGCTGCAGCGCCGCCAGCACCGCCAGCACGATGCGCACCACCTCCTGCGGCTTCAATCGTTGGCCATCGGCAAGCAACTGCTTCAGCTCGCGGCCTTCCACGAATTCCATCGCAATGAAGGCGACATTGCCGCCGCCCGCGGTGTCGTCTTCGCCGAAGTCGTAGATGGCGACGATGCCGGGGTGGCTGAGGCGGCCGGCGGCCTGTGCCTCGCGCCGCAGCCGGGCGCTCAGCTCGACCCCCTGCGTCTGGCCGAATTCATCCTGGCGGATGACCTTCAGCGCCACACGTCGCTGGATCACCGGGTCGAAGGCTTCATATACGACACCCATCGAACCCTTGCCGATCTCGCGGCGGACCTCGTACTTGCCAAGTCGGGTGGGTGGGGTCATGGCTTGTCGTTGTCGAACGGCGCTGGCGGTAAGCGCCACAGCGCCGCGATGATCACCTGCGCGGCGCCGTGCGACAAGACTACTAGGGGTGGACGCGGGGCCGGGTCGCGCATCCAATGCGGCCTTCGATCAAGACATCGATCAATCCGCTGACGGAGCCGAGGAGCGCGCCATGGGCGACATAGCCACCGACAAGTACAAAGACGCCGTGAAGCGCGCGGCCGATCGCTGGAAGGGCAAGGTCGAGGGGCCGGCGAAGCAACTCGTCAAGCTCGACGAGGAGATCACCACGCTTGAAGGCAAGAAACCGCCTGGCGACGATGACAAGAAAAAACTCACCGAGGCGCGCAAGTCCTACACCGTATTGCGCAAACAGATCGAGACCGCGAACGAGGAGTTGCGCCTCGACTTGATGCTGCTCGAACCGCCGGCAAAGACCGATGCCAACGAGGGTGAGCTGTTGAAGTTGCCCGACTTCATCAAGGACATCATCAAGGCCCGCGGCGTGCCGCTGGGCAAGGGTGTGTCGATCGCACCCATCATCAAATTCGACTTCAAGGCGATGAAGCTGAAGGAGCTCGGGCTGAACATCACCTGGCGGTTCTAGCCGGCCAGCGCCACGCACGCGAAGCATCGCGTTGCGGTCCGCGGTGCGCCCCGGATCAACGATGACTGCGCGTTTTGCCGGGCGTAAACTGAATTCCCGACAGCCCACATGTCCGGGTACCACGACGAGGAAGCCAAGCCATGAGCAATGCCAAGTTCCTGAGCGATAGCGGCTGGAAAGACATCGCGTCCAAGAACAAGATCAAGGACAACGGCCTGCTCAAAGTTCTGGCCGATTTCAGGAAACTTGACGACGACAAGCACGACGATGCGCTGGAGTCGCTGGACGAGATGCTCAAGCTCGCGGCGCAGCTGAAGAAGGCCAAGGACGTCGGCGCCAACCCGAGCGTCAACAAGTACGTTGCCGAACTGGCCGACGCGGCCGACGCGCAACGGCGCCTGGTCGCCAAGGCCAAGGCCGACGCGGACAAGAAAGCCAAGTCCGAAGCGCAGGAGCAGGCCGCGAAGAAGTCGGCCAAGGACGATGACGAGGACGGTGACGACGACGAGTCGCCTGAAATCCTGACCACCAAGCTGGTGCCGCTCTTGCGACTCGTGAACAAGGGCCAGACGATGCACTCGCTCGTCGCCAGCAACGGCAAGCAGGTGGTCACGATGCTGTCGCGCAAGCCCATTCCCCCGGCACGGCGCAAGATGTTGGCCGATGAATTGGGCGGCGGTGGCGGCATCAAGTACTTCGTCGGCCATTGCGTGCGCGAAGAGAACGCCACCACCTTCGTGCTGAAGACGCAGGTCGCGGGCTTGGCCAAGCGCCTCAAGCTGGCGCTGCTGCAGCAGACCGGCCTGCGCGTGAAATTGCGCTGTCGCGGCGAAGACGGTGAAACCGACGATGACGGTGACGGTGAGGGCGAAGCACCCGAAGCCGCCGCCAATGCGGCAGACGGTGAGCAAGGCGAGCGCGAAGCCAAGGCCGAACCGCCGGCCGGCATGGCGCGGCCGTTCGAGCTTGGCGCATCGGTGGGGCGCGGTGGCAAGAACCTTGAAGAGGACGTGAAGGCGGTGCAGACGGCGCTCAACCGCCGCGCCAGTGCGGGGCTGGACGTGGATGGCCGTTGCGGACCGGCGACGATCGAGGCGATCAGCGAGTTCCAGCGCGCGCTGGGCCAGTCCCGGCCTGACGGCCGCGTCGACCCGAAGCGCGGCACGGCGAACGCGCTGGCGGCCTCGGGCAAGATCGGCAAGCCGCCACCACCGCCGAACCCCAAGGCACCGCCTGAAGACCTGGGCGTCCCGTCACTCGGCCGTGCGCCGCAGATCTGGCATGGCACGCGCGACATCCTCGACCACAACATCAAGGAACTCAAGCGTGCGATCCAGCAGGAGTACTCGAACGAGCACCCGGCGCTGCTGAAAGAGATCGACCAGAACGTGCAGCGCGTCGACGTGATCCTGGAGAAGCTCGACGTGCGCCTGGCGCAAACGCTCGAGCGGGCGGGTGCGACCAAGGATGCCGCGCAGCGCAAGGCCGAGATTGCCAGCGCCAAGACCATCGTTGCCGACTACATCAGCTTCGTGAAGAGCGAGCCGCTGATCGATCACATCGACAAGAACCCGTTCGGCGTGAATGCGCAATTGCGCAAGACCATCACCGACAGCTTGACGCACATGATCAAGTCCATCGCCTGAATAGATCACCAGTTGCAGCATGAGCCGCCGGGCCGTTCCCAAGGCGAATACCGCAGTGCGTAGTACGGAGATTGCCTGATGAGCCAAGAACACGACGCCTGGTTCAAAGACGCCTTCGGTGTCGACCTGGGTCAGACCATCGAGAAGATCGAGGAAGAAGGCTCGGCCGACGATGCAGCGGGCGCGACAGAGCAGCTGACGATGGGCGACGAGACCGGCGCCGACGAAATGGCACCGCGCCGTGCAGACCCCGCAGTCAAGACCACGAACCATCCCGATCCCATCCATCGCGAACGCGATGAGCCGCCGAAGCCGCAAGCAAGAGGCCCATCGTCCAGTGGCATGCCGGTGTTGAGGGAAGGTGCCAGTGGTGCGGCGGTCAAAGACCTGCAGATGCTGCTGAATCAAAACGGCGCAGCGTTGACGGCCGACGGCAAGTTCGGGCCGAAGACCACGCAGGCAGTTAAGGCATTTCAGGCAAGTGCCGGCCTGACCGCGGACGGCGTTGTCGGGCCCAAGACCTGGGACGCGTTGTCAGCCGGGAAAGCACCGCCGCCGACGCCGCCGGCGCCACCCGTTCCGCCACCGACGCCGCCGGCGCCACCCACCCCGCCGCCCACACCGCCACCGACGCCGCCAGCGCCGCCGGTCCCGCCGCCGGCTCCGCCCAAACCTGCGCCGGTGGTCGGCATGACCGTAGTGACCGTAACGAATGAGGCCACCAACGACGCCGTCGGCAAGGCGCAAGTGAAGATCGGCGATCAGGAAGAAGCCACGGGCAACACCGGCGAGGCAACGTTCTCGCTGCCCCCGGGCCAACATTCCTTTGTGGTGGCCGCAGACGGGTTCCAAAAAGCCACAGGCAAGTTCAACGTGAACGACGATGGCGATACCAGCGTTCACGTCGAGTTGAAGTCGTCCGGAAAACCCACCGGCGAACGCACGCTGACGTTTGTCGTGATGGACGAGGAAACCCAGGAGTCGGTGGCCGATGCCAAGGTGACGATAGGGGACACGACAGGGAATACCAATCGCAAGGGTGAGCTCAAAGTCACCTTGCCCGAGGGATCACACAAGTACAGCGTCAAGGCCGAAGGCTTCGAAGAAGCCAAAGGGACTCTGGATACCGATGTCGAGCGATTTTTCGAGCTTCTCAAGCCGCTCAACAAGAAGAGCGGCAGCGTGGTCTTTTCGGTGGCCGACGAAACCAATGGCAAGACCATCAACGGGGCGACGATCACGATTGGCAAAGACTCAGCAGCCACCAGCGACAGCGGTTTCGTGGTCTTCTTCATGCCCGTCGGCAAGTACCCCTACACGGTTACGGCGGAAGGTTTTGACGACGCCCGCGGCAACATTGAAATCGCTTCCGATGACGATGGCGAGCACCTGGAATTGATGAAGTCCAAAGGTGGCAGCGGCAAGACCGGGAGCCTCTCGATCACGGTGGCCGACGCCAACACGGCGCAAGGTATCGAAGGCGCCCTGGTGGACATCAACGGCGAGACTTTGAACACGGGCAATATCGGCCTGGCCGTGTTCTTCATGCCGCCGGGCAACTATCCGTACAAGGTGACCGCCAAAGGCTACGAAGCCGGCGGCGGCAACGCGATCGAAGTGACCGAGGAAGGCGCGACCTTCATCGAGTTCTTGAAGCCAGTGGATTCAACCGGCGGGCTGACCGTCACGGTCACGGACAAAGCCACAGGCAAGCCGATCGATGGCGCGACGGTGGAGATTGACAAAGAGTCGAGCACCACGGTCAAGGGTGGTTTCGGGATGGTGACGTTCATCGGCTTGAAGACCGGAAAACACGCGTACCACGTGTCGGCCAAGGGATTCAAAGACGACAGCGGCAGCGTTCAGGTGACGAATGACGACGACGCGCCCTCACCGCCGCTGCGGGTGCAATTGGTCCGTTCAGGGCCGGGCCCCGTGGCCAAGAAGGGTAAGTTGTCGGTGGAAGTCGTGTTCGAGAATCCGACCGAGCCGGTGAAGAACGCGGTAGTCAGCATCGCGCCGGCACCCGTCGCGCCTGCTGCGAGCGTGAAGTCCACGAACGACAAAGGCAGGGCGGAATTCGACGGCGTCACGGTCGGCAAGTGCACCGTGACCGCTCGCACGCCGGACAGTTCCGGCACGGCAGTCGTGACCATTTCTGCGGACACGATCGAGCTTGCCAGGATCGTGCTGCCGCGCAAGGCGACACCGCCGGTGCCGCCGCCACCGAAGCCGCCCACGTTGAAAGACAAGCTCAAGGCGCTGATCAAGGAAATCGGTGAGATCGCCAGGAGTCTTCTCGAAAAAGTGAATCGTGCCAGGGAAATCCTGCAAGCCGTGGGCGGCCCGTGCCGGCTCAACGCCATCAAGGCCGCCGCGGCAGCGTTGGTGTTGGTCGGCGCCATCGGGGCCTTCATTGCGGCGATCGCCGGCGACGCGGTCGGTGTGGGTGAAATCATTCAGGCGTTCGCGATTCTCGGCGGCATCGGCGCGCTGCTCTTCCTGCTCGTGGAACTGGATGCGGTGCACACCTGCCTGGTGAATGAACTCGCCAAAGCGAAGAAGGAAGGCAACGCCGCAGATGCCGAGAGGATTGAAAACCAGATCACCGGCCTGAAGAACATCATCAGCGGTATTCGAAGTGACGCAACCCGCCTGGGCAATCTCATCAACATGATCAAGAAACTCGGTGAATGATCGTGCAGCGATGCGTCAACCGTTTGTGTGCGTCGGCCTGCATGTCTGCATCAACCGCGAGGTAAGCCAGCGATGAGCATCAATTCCAAATTCCTGAGCGAGAGCGCCTGGAAGGACCTGCTGTCGAAGAACAAGTCACTCAAGGATCCTGGCCTGCAGAGGGTGCTTGCCCAGTGCAAGAAAGCTGATGAAGACGATCACGACGAACTGCAGAAGATTCTTGCTGAGGTGATGAAGCTATCAGGGCAGTTGAAGAAGTCCAAGGAAATCGCGGCGCTACCCGTGGTTGGAAAGTACCTGAATGAAGTGCTCGGCGCTGCCGAGTCCGCCACGCGCGATGTCGCCAAGTCCAAGGCCGAAGCCGAGAAGAAATCCAAGGCCGCGATGGAGGCCAAGAAGCGGGAGCAGGACGAAGAGAAGTCGAAGAACGACGACGATGACAACGATGAAAGCGAGTCGTCGGAATTGCTCACGACCAAGCTGCTGCCTTTGCTGCGCATGGTGAACAAGGGCGAGACGATGTATGCGCTGGTGGCCAGCACCGGCAAGCAGGTGGTCGCGATGTTGTCGCGCAAGCCCATCGCGCCCGCGCGGCGCAAGGTACTTGCCGACTACCTGGGGGCATCGGGCGGCATCAAGTACTTCGTCGGTCATTGCGTTCGAGAACAGGGCGCGACCACCTTCGTGCTGAAGACGCAAGCGGCGGGTTTGGCGAAGAAGCTCAAGCTCGCGCTGCTCCAGCAAACCGGCTTGCGCATGAAGCTGCGCTGCCGCGGCGAAGACGGCGAAACCGACGAGGACGATGACGACGCGGGGGGGTCTTATGGCGACGACTCCACGCGCGACGACAAGGAGCATGAGCCCACAGACGATGCCGATGGCTCGGGCAAATCCGGCGACGAGCCACCCGAATTCGTCCCCGGCGTGGACGTCGAACCGGCATCACCTGCACTTGCCAGCGCGCCGCAGGTCTGGGAAGGCACGCGCGAGTTGCTGCGCACGAATATCGATGCGCTGAAGAAGGCCGTTCAAGCGCAGATTGCCGACGAGGGTTATGAGCTCATCGACGAGATCGAGGCTTATCTGCAGAAGCTCGACCGGATCGTCGGCAAGCTCGACCGCCGCCTGGCGGACTCTCTGGCCAAGGCCGGCGCGGCCGCCGACGCTGCGGCCCGCACGGCCGAGCTGGGCAATGCCAAGGCCATCCTTTCGGACTACATCCGATACGTGAAGGCCGAGCCCTTGATCGAACACTTGGACAGCAATCCTTTTGGCGTGAAGACGAACCTGAAGTCGACACTGTCCACCAGCCTGACGCAACTGGCGCGCGCCATCGGCTAAATCGCAGAAAACCAGGAGTCAGTCATGGGCACACCACTTTCACAAGAGCAACGGGTTTGGCTCAAGGGTCTCGGAGCGCTGGTTGGCGACTCGCCCCCCAAGCCGATCGAAGAGCCGCCTGCGAAAGGTCGAAAGAGCGCCCCGCGCGGCGCTGAGGACGACGCTGCCCCCGCGGCGGGCCCGGATGGCGAGCCCTTGCTCACGGGTGTACGGCCTTTCGACATCGGCGGCTCGGTGGGACAAGGCGGAAAGAACGCCGAGGACGACGTTCGCCAGGTGCAGATTGCGCTGAACCGACAAGGTGCGAAAGTGGAACCCGACGGCAAGATCGGGCCGAGAACCATCCAGGCCATCAAGGCCTTCCAGAAGAAGATCGGCATCGCCTATCCCGACGGCCTGATCGAGGTTGGCAAGAGGACCGCGACGGCGCTCGCCGGCGGCGGACGCGGTGGTGGCGAGAGCTACGCCGGAGGTGAAAGCGGTAAGTATGCAAGTGGCAACGCCAGCGGAGGCAGCGGCAAGTACGCGGGCGGCAGCGCCGGCGGTGGCAGCGGCAAGTACGCGGGCGGCAGCGCCGGCGGTGGCAGCGGCAAGTACGCGGGCGGCGGTGGTAGCGGGAACTACGCTGGTAGTGGCGGTAGCGGGTACGGGGCTGGTGGCGCAGGAGAGTACGGTGCCGGCGGGTACGGCGGCACCGCTGGTGGTGGCGGCAAATACCAAGGTGGAAGCGGCGACGACGGCGAGTACGGGAACTCCGGTGCCGCGGACGGTGCTGGCGGCACCGAGGACCAGAACGTGGTCGGCGAACGGAACGATGGTGTGCCGATCGAGGACCAGAACGTGGTCGGCGAACGGAACGATGGTGTACCGATCGAGGACCAGAACGTGGTCGGCGAACGGAACGATGGTGTACCGATTGAGGACCAGAACGTGGTCGGCGAACGGAACGATGGTGTACCGATCGAGGACCGGAACGTGGTCGGCGAACGGAACGATGGCGTACCGATCGAAGACCGGAACGTGGTCGGTGAGCGCAAAGATGGCCTGCCTATCGAAGACCAGAACGTGGTCGGTGAGCGAGAGGGTGGTCCGCCCGCGGGCCTCGAAGGAGAGAACTGACCGTTGCCGCTCAACGCGCCGCTCGGAATAGCGCCCAAGTAACCCAGCCGTAGAACAGCACAGGCAACACGGCCAGGCACCAGTGGTCGATGCGGAAAGCCAGTTCTTCGCGCCCGCTCACTTCCAGCCGCAGGCAGAACGCCGAGATCAACAGCGTGACGAAGATGCCGGCCAGCGCCACCATGTGCAGCCGGTCGGCCACGGTCAGCGAGGCCGAGTCGGGTACCGATGCGGAGACGATGAATGCGCTGGCGGCCACGGCGAACAGCGCGCCTACGCCCATGCCGAAGCGCGCGTCCAAGTCGGAAGGCTTGACCATGAACGAGACGAAGGCCACGCCCGTCGCCAGGATCACGGTGGACAGCAGCTTGACGGCGGTACCCCAGCCGACGCGGTCGAGGTCCCACGAGATCATGTAGCGCGAGTATTCGCTTTGGGCGTCGGTGGGCAGCGAGGTGTCACCGTAGTTGGTGCGGTAGAGCTTGCGCACGACATCGCTGCCGAAGTTGGCGGCGCGCCAGCCGGCCATGTCGATCTCGTCGCCCAAACGTGAGTTCGCCTTGTCATCGATGAACACCAGGTCGAGCGCGGTGAGCGCGCCGTCCTCGATGCGCACCTGGGTGCGGTGCCAGTCGAAGGGAAAGTCCGTCAGGACCCAGGCTTCGGCGATCGTGGCCGAGATGCGC
Source organism: Rubrivivax sp. (assembly GCA_031365825.1). Taxonomy (GTDB): domain Bacteria; phylum Pseudomonadota; class Gammaproteobacteria; order Burkholderiales; family Burkholderiaceae_C; genus Rubrivivax. The sequence continues at coordinate 22,465 of JANLYV010000012.1, forward strand.
GCCGAGGCGTAGTTCATGTCGCCGATCTTCTTTTCAACGATGCTGGTCTTGCTGTCGACGCGCCCGTTGATGATCTCGAAGCTGTCCAGCGGCTTGTAGTCGGCGAGCGCGCCTTGCGCCTTCCAGCGAAACCAGATGAAGAAGTCCAGCGTGTACTTGTTCTCGCGGAAGTTCAGGTCCTGGACCTTGTTGATGTAGGTCCCGACCACGACTTCCGCCGGCGCCGCACGCGCGTTGCCGCTGATGCAAAAAACCAGTGCACCAAGCATCGCCAACATCAGGTTTCGCATCGTCAGCCTCTGTCCATACGCGTCGCGGCATTGTGCCCATTTCAGGTGCCGGCGCTGCATGGTGGCATGCCCCTGCACCCCCTAGAACCCACGCCTATTTCTCGTGACGAACCAAGGCTTCGGCACGGGCCAGATCGATGGCTTCGATCAGCCTCGAAAGGGCTGCCGCGTCGGTTTGAGGCTGCGTCGCATCTGCCGGCTCGCCGTCGTCGTCGGTGGCACCTTCTGCGTCGCAGCAACGCACCTTGACGCGCATGCCGGTCTGGCGCAGCAGCGCGACACGGATCTTCTTCGCCGGGCCAGCAAGGTCTGCCTGCCACGCGGTGTTCGCTTCGATCTGGCAAGTGCCGCTGAAATACTTGATGCTGCCGCCCGCTGCCAGCTCGGCCCGCAGCAGCTTGCGCCGCGCCGTTGCGATGGGCTTGCGCGACAGCATCAGCACCACCTCCTAGCCATTGCTGGCGAGCAGCGCATGCATCGCCTCGCTCGGCGCTGCACCATGTCGCCAGCGCCTTGGTCAGCGTCGCGTCCTCGGCCCGCGCGGCAACGGCCGGCGTGCGGGGTGCATTCACTTTCAGCGTTAGCACCATGCGGCCCATTGGCAGGGCATGCGCCACCTATACTTGCCGCCCCCATTTCAGCCGCCGCCAGCGGCCCCTCGCACAGCGATCATGAACGCCGACGCATCGAGCCTGCTGGGCCGCTATCGCCTGGTGAAAGTGCTGGGCCAGGGGGCGATGGGCGTAGTGCATGAGGCTATCGATACGCGGCTCGGGCGCACGGTGGCGATCAAGACCGTGCTGCGCAGTTGCCTGGCCGAAGCCGCCACCGCCGACGACTACGCCGCGCGTTTTGAGCGCGAGGCGCAGGCCGCAGCGCGGCTGCAGCATCGGCACATCGTGACGGTGTTCGACTTCGGCGAACAGGGCGACGCCTCGTTCATCGTGATGGAGTTCGTGAAGGGGCGCGAGCTGGCGCAGGCCTTCGACGCGCACGAGCGCTTCAGCCTGGCGCGCACGGTACAGCTCATGGGCGAGTTGCTCGATGCACTGGGCTACGCGCATGCGCACGGCATCGTGCATCGCGACGTCAAGCCGAGCAACGTGATGATCGATGGCGAGGGCCGCGTCAAGCTGATGGACTTCGGCGTCGCGCGCGTGGCCGAGACGATGCAGGACCGCACCATGCCCGGCACCGTGGTCGGCACGCTGGGCTACATGTCGCCCGAGCAGATCCAGGGCCAGGCGGTGGGTGCGCGTACCGACCTGTTCGCGGCCGGCGTGGTGCTGTACCAGTTCCTCACCGGGCGCCGGCCGTTCGCGGGCGGGGGCTTGTTCGAAGTCCAGCGCAAGATCTTGCAGGACGCGCCGACGCCGCCGTCGCAGCTGAACCCGGGCGTGCCTGCCGTCTTCGACACCATCGTGTCGCGCGCCTTGGCAAAGAAGGCCGGCGATCGCTACGACAGCGCCGCCAGCTTTGCCGCAGCACTGCGCGATGCGCTGGCGCAGGCCGGACCGACCAGCGCGGGCAACGACGACGAAGCGACCGTAGTCTTTGCGCTGGGTGCCAACGGCTCGCCGGCGACGCATGCGATGCAGGCGACGGCCGCGGCAGCCATGCGCACCCAAAAGCGCGCGGCACGCACGCGCCGCCTGACGGCCATCGGCGCGGCGATGCTGGTGGCGCTGGCCGCAATGGTGGTGTGGTGGACGGCCGCGCGGCCGCGCATGCCGGCTCCGGCACAGACGGCCCTGCCGGCGCCACCGGCGTCGGCGGCGCCGGTGGCGCCGGCGGTGACTTCAGCGAACGCCGTCCCCGCGCAGGCATCAGCGGCCGCGCCCACACCCGCGCCAACACCCGCGTCCACGTCCGCATCCGCGCAGGCCGGCACGGCATCAGCGCCGCCGCCGATGACGGGCGCACCCGCCACTGCCGAGTTGCCGCGCAAGCCAGCGGCTACGCGCCCTGCCACGCCGCCGCGGCCTGCGGCCACCGACGCACGTTGCGCCGAGTTGCTGCAACGCATGCAGCTCGGGGACGCACTGACGCCGGAACAGACGACGCTGTTCCACACCCGCTGCGCACGTTGACATCGTGGTGTGGTCGCCGACTGCGGCGCGCTGCATACTCGGGCGCACCAGGCGCTGGTGGTCACCAAACCATGCGCCTGGCAGCCTGCGAAGGAGCCTCGCCATGCAACCTGAGTCGACACTGCGTTGTTCACCGAATGTCTCGACAAACGCCACGCGGCCACGCGCCAACTGGCCGGCACTGGCGTTCGCGGCAGCGCTGCTGACGGGCTGCGCCGCTCCCGACCAGCGCGCCCAAGCCGACGCTGCTGCGGCCAGGAATGCCGCAAGTGCCGCCAGCGCTGCCCCCTCACCCGCCAGCTCCACGGCGCCGGCGCCGATAGCGCCACCTGCAGCGCCCCCTGTGGCCGCTGCGCCACCGCCGCCGACCCTGCCCTTCGACGAAGCCGTGCAGAGCGCAGCCAACAACCTGCTGGGCAAGGCCCAGCTGCCGCCCGACAGCACCTTTGACCTGATCATCGACCCGCTGATCGACGGCGTCAGCGGCGCGCAGACCCAGGCCACGCGCGCGATGGGTACGCGCATCGTGAAGATCATCAAGGACAGCTACCCGCGCTACGTGGTGCAGCCCTTCAACGTCGCAAACGTGCAGCGCGCACCGCTGTTGCTGGTGGGCACCTTCACCGGCGTGAATGCCGAGCGCAAGACCGAAGGCAGGCGCGAGGCCTACCGCATCTGCCTCGCTCTGGCCGACCTGAAGACGGGCAAGCTGGTGAGCAAGGGCCTGGCCTTTGCCACGCCCGATGGCGTGGACCCGAGCCCCTTGCCGCTGTTCCGCGACGCGCCGGCCTGGGTTGAAGACCCGTCCACGCTGGGCTACATCCGCACCTGCCAGGGCACACGCGCCGGCGACGTCATCCACCCCGGCTATGTCGACCGCGTCATGACCTCGGCGATGCTGGCCGAGGCCGCCGACAGCTATGCCGCGGGCAAGTTCCCGCAGGCCCTGAAGCTCTATGAAACTGCGCGCGCGGCACCCGGCGGCGAGCAGCTGCGCACCTACACCGGCCTGTACCTCAGCAACTGGCGGCTGGGCAAGCGCGAGGCCGCGGCCCAGGCGTTCGGCAAGATCGTCGACCAGGGCCTGACAACCAAACGCCTGGGCGTGAAGTTCCTCTTCCGCCCCGGCACGGCGGCGCTGTGGTCCGACCCCAAGGCCGGCCCGGCGCCCTATGCCGTGTGGCTGCGTGAAATTGCCGGCCATGCGTCGGCACGAAAGTCGTGCATGGAAGTGCTGGGCCACACCAGCGCCAGCGGGCCTGAGCCGATCAACGAACGCTTGTCGCTGCTTCGTGCCGAGACCGTGCGCAGCCAAGTCACGGCGCAGGCGCCGCATTTGGGCCAGCGCCTCATCGCTCAGGGCATGGGCTCGCGCCAGACCATGATCGGCACGGGCCGCGACGACCTTAGCGACGCGCTCGATCGGCGCGTGGAATTCAAGGTGATCGGCTGCTGAGGGTGGCCACGTGTTCGGGCCCAATGTCGTGGCCGCGCGTAGGCCACAGGTTTTGCCGCCACCGCGTTGACCATGAAAAACAGCCTGGAAACTGAAGCCTCCAGGCTGTTGATACGTTTCTTGCTTTTCTGGTGCGGCTGGCAGGAATCGAACCCACGACCCCTTGGTTCGTAGCCAAGTACTCTATCCAACTGAGCTACAGCCGCGAAGCCGCGCAGTATATCAGCGCGTGTGTGGGGACTCGGGGCTTCAGTCAAGCGCTGCGGCCGCCTGCTCGCACTGCTGCGCGCGGCTTGGGTCTGACTCCTTGCGTGCCAGCTCGGCCAGCTGGCGCAGCGCGCGCCGGCGCAGTGCCGCGGGCAAGGTCGGCGCTGCGGCGGTCTGCTCCAGCAGCTTGCGCGCTTTGCCCCACAGCTGGCGCCGGGCGAAGGCATGGCCCACGGCGGCGACCACGGCGCTTTCATGCGCGTAGCCGAGCAGGGCACTCTCCAGACGCGGCAGCCAGTCGTTGCCTATGCCCTCGCTGGCATCCATCAGCGCCAGCGCGAGCTGTTCACGTTCGTCGCGGCCAAGCTCGTGCATGCGGTCCCAGAACGGGCGCAGCCATTGCCTGCCTTCTTCAGCCGCGTCGAGTGCAGCCGCGCGTTGCGCCGCGCGCGCGACCACGAAGGCGTCGCGTCGGTCGAGGCTCTCGAACTGCTCCCACACCCGGCGCAGCTGTTGCAGGTCATGGGTGCTGTCGATGGCTTCGTGGGCAAGCGAGCGCAACAAACCTTGTGCCGCCGTTTGCGAAAACGCGCCGTGGTTGGCGAGCAATCGGGCCGTGTGAAGCGCCGTCATCGGGTCGCGCTCCAGGCGGCTGGCCTGCAGCTTCAGCCGCAGCGCGTGCGTGCGCCGCGCCAGGCCGGCGGGCAGCTCGTTCAGCAGCGCCGTGGCGCGGCCGGCGTCACGATCGTCAAGCGCCCATTCGGCCGCCAGCAAGCGCACACCGTCGTCGGCGCGGCTGGCATGGCGGCCGCTTTGTGGCATCGCCTGCGCCAGCAAGGCATCACGTCGCGTGCGGTCTTGCAGGCGATGTGCGGCGGCCGCGGCCAGCAGTTGCGCCAGCACGGTGAATTCCAGGTCGGGCTTGAGCGGCGCGGCGTCGCGCTGCACGTCCAGCGCGCGCAGGGCCGCCTTCTGCGCACGGCCGTAGCGCGCGCCGAAGTACTCGGCCAGCGCCTCGCGCAAAGCGGCCTGCGCGCCACGTTCCTTGCGCAGCGCACGCCATTCGCTGGCGCGGCGCGGCAAGGTGGTGACGCTGTAGATCGCCTGCGAGGCCATCGTCAGCAGCACACACAAACCCACCAGCGCGACGACCACGAGGTTGAGCGACAAGTCGGTGCGCCAGCCGCGCCAGTAGACGGTGACGATGCCGTCGTTGCTGCCCAGCGTGGTGGCAGCGACCACCGCCACGGTGAAAAGCAGCACGATCCAGACGACGGCACGCATGCCCGCGCTCCGGCTTCAGCGCCCGGCCGTCGCCGTGGCGATGGCGATGGCCGCGAGCGTGGCGTCGGGCCGCGGCACGCTCACCTGGCGTGCCTGTGCCCCCACCTGCTTCACGCCTTCCAGCGCGATCATCACGCGCTTGTGGCCACGCTCGAAATAACGCTCGAGCGTAGCCTGCGCGTCACGCAGATCGATCTGCGCCGTGTCGAACTGGCGGCTGAGCAGCGCCAGCCTGGCATTGAGCAGGCGCAGCTTCAGGTTTTCACGCAGAAAGTAGGCCTGCTCGGGCGCCACCAGCATGGCTTCGGGGTTGTCGATGCGGGTCACGCGCACCAGGCCGCGCACCTCCTGCACCAGTGTGTCGGTCCAGGCGCGCCAGCGCTCGCTGGCCGCACCGCTCCAGCCCGGCATCGACGCCGCCGCCGCGACCACGGGCGCCGTGCGCGCGGTCGGCTTGCGGTCGGCAGCAAGCAGCGGCAATTCGTCGACAAGGCGGATGACTTCGTCGAGCCGGATGGTGAGCACGGCGATGTCACTCACGCCGGCCGCACGTACGCGGTCGAGGTCTTGCGCAATCGCCCGGCGCACACGTTCCAGGCGCGGCTGGTTGTAGCGCGCCAGGCGCTCGTCGCTCTGGCGCAGCGTGGCCAGCATCGGCTCGGCACTGCCGGTGATGGCGGTCTGCTGCATCGCCACGCGTACTGCGGCGTCGACGTCGGCCAGCACGTTTTCATCGCGCGAGCGCGACAGCGACTGGATCAGGTCTTCCAACTGCGAGCGCTGCAGCGATGCTTCGGCCACGCGCGCCTCCAGCAGCGAGAGTTTGGCAGCCGACTCGCGCGCCAGCTCCTGCGCCTGCCGCGCCGCGAGCCGCGCTTCGGTGGCCTGGCCGCTGCTGTCCTGTTGGCGTTTGACGAGCTCGTTTTCGAGCGTCTTCACGCGCTGCTGCGTGTTCCAGGCGAAAACCAGCGCGGCGGCTGCCAGCGCCGCAAGCACCACGAACAGCACGCCGCCGAGGGCCAGCCAGCGGCCCTGGGCGTCGAGACGAAGCGCGGCGATGGCCGTGGCGGGTGCTGCTGCCGCGGCGTCTGGCACGGCAGTCTCGCTGGCTGCGGGTGGGGGAGATGGGGCGTCGCTCACGGCGCTTTCGATTGTACGGACGGGCCCCGGCCTAGCCGTTTGAGCAAGGTCGCGACCGCGTCGATCTGCGGTGCCACGACTTGCACCTGCGCAAAGCCGATGCCATGTGCTGCCGCGGCGATGCGCTCGTGCGTGGCCACGGCGGTGGCTTGCGCGAAGTCGGCCAGAGGACGCAGCTGCCGCAGGTTGTGCACCGCTTCGCTGCTGCTGAAGAGCCACGCCACCGAGCCCGGCTGGGCGATGGCCTCGTCGCACAGCAGTGCCTCGACGGCAGGCCAGTGCGGCAGCAGGCGTCGGTAGCTGGCCAAGAACGACACCTTCGCGCCGCGCTCGCGCCAGCGTTCGGCCAGCCAATCGCGACCCTCGTCACCGCGCACCACCAGCACTTGTGCGCCGGACCAGGGCTCGGGTGAAAGCACGTGCCACAGGGCTTCGGACTCGAACGGCCCGGCATCGGGCGGTGTCACGATCTGCGCTGGCGCCAGGCCGGCGGCGCGCAAGGCGGCTGTCGTGCCCGGGCCGGTGGCGGCCGCGCGCAGGCCGGCCGGCCAGGTGGCGGCGACGGGCCGCCTGGCGAAGAAGCGCTGCACCGCATGGGCGCTAACAAACATCACGAGTGCACAGCTGGCGATGTTGCCCCAGGCCGCGACCACTGGCGCAACCGCGGCCGGGTCGCCAATATCGATCAACGGCAGCGCCTTTGCCGACACCCCGCGCATCTGCAGTTGCGCCACCCAATGCAGCGCCTGCTCGCGCGGGCGGGTGACGAGGGCCAGCATCGGTTCGCAGGGCTTGCGGTCGTTTGACGGTCAGCCGGCGAGGTAGCGCTCGCCACCCGCCGCCATCAACGCCGCAGCCGCCGCCTGGCCCAACGCAGCGGCCTGCGCCGCATCAGCCACCGTGGCCATCTGGCGCGTGCGCAGCAGCGGCTCGTGCCACTGCCGGCCATGGCCGAGCGCCGCGTCCACCACCAGCCGCGTGCCCTGCCATGTGGCGAACGCCGCCAGCGGCATGCTGCAGCTGCCACCCATCGCGCGCGACACCGCGCGCTCGGCCTGCACCGCCAGCATCGTCGGCGCGTGCGACAGCCGGCCCAGCAAAGCGCGCAGCTCCGTCGCGTCTTCGCGCACTTCGATGGCCAGGGCGCCCTGCCCTGCGGCCGGTGTCATCGACGCCGCATCAAGCCGTGTGCGAATGCGCGACGTCAGGCCCAGCCGCACCAGGCCGGAAGCGGCGAGCACGATGGCGTCGAAGTCACCGTCATCGAGCTTGCGCAGCCGCGTGTCGAGGTTGCCGCGCAAGGGTTCGATGCGCAGGTCGGGTCGCAGCGCCAACAGCTGCACCGTGCGGCGCAGGCTCGACGTGCCGACGCAGGCGCCGTGGGGCATGTCGTCCAGCCGCGCGTGGTGGTTCGACACCAAGGCATCGCGCGGGTCCTCGCGCTCCAGCACCGCGGCCAGCGTGAAGCCGGGCGGCAGCTCCATCGGCACGTCTTTGAGCGAATGCACGGCCAGTTGTGCGCGGCCATCTTCAAGCGCGGCTTCGAGCTCCTTCACAAAGAGGCCCTTGCCACCCACCTTCGACAACGCCCGATCCAGGATCTGGTCGCCGCGCGTGGTCATGCCCAGCAGCCGCACCTCAAGCTGAAACTGCTGCTCAAGCAGCGCGCGCACATGCTCGGCCTGCCATAGCGCAAGCCGGCTCTCGCGGGTGGCGATGGTCACCATGCTCATGGCGTATTTCATGGCGCCGATTATCGCCAGGGCAAGTGGCCGCGGGCACAATGGGTAACCTGGTTACCAGTTTCGGAGCGCGATATGCCCAAAGCCGCAACGGCCGTTGGCCGGCCACGCAAGCCGAGCATCAAGGCAATCACCCATGTGACCGACGACGCGGCGCAGAAAAATCGCCCGCTGGTGGAAGATATCCGGTTACTCGGGCGCATCCTCGGCGATGTCATCCGCGAACAGGCCGGGCACGAAGCCTTCGAGCTCATCGAGCGCGTGCGCAAGCTGTCGGTGGCCTACCGCTTGAAGCGCGACGCCAGTGCCGGCCGCGTGCTCGACCGGCTGCTGAAGAACCTGTCGGCCGACCAGACGGTGACGGTGATTCGCGCCTTCAGCTACTTCGCGCACCTGGCCAACATCGCCGAAGACCGCCACCACGTGCGCCGCAACGCCGTGCACGAACGCCAGGGCGACCTGCGCGAAGGCTCGCTCGCTATGGCCTTCGAGCGGCTGCACAAGGCCGACCATCGCGCTGCCGACATCGCCCAGGTCTTGGCCCAGGCCTACATCTCGCCCGTGCTCACCGCGCACCCGACCGAAGTGCAGCGCAAGAGCATCCTCGACGCCGAGCGCGCCTTGGCCGAACTGCTGGTGAAACGCGACGAGCCGCAGACGCCACAGGCGCAGCGCGACATCGGCCAGCACCTGCGCGCACGCATCACGCAGCTGTGGCAGACGCGCATGCTGCGCACCGCCAAGCTCACGGTGCACGACGAGATCGAGAACGCACTGTCGTATTACGAGGCGACGTTCCTGCGCGAGATTCCGCGCCTGTTCCGCGAAGTCGAAGACGCGCTGCCAGGGCACGATGTCGGCAGCTTCCTGCGCATGGGCCACTGGATAGGCGGCGACCGCGACGGCAACCCCAACGTCAGCGCTGCCACCTTGCGCCACGCGCTTGCGCGGCAGGCCGAAGTGGCGCTGCGCTTCTATCTCACCGAAGTGCACAAGCTCGGCGCCGAGCTCTCGATCTCGGGCACGCTGGCGCCGGTGACGGTGGCCATGCAGGCACTGGCCGAACATTCGCCCGACGCCAGCGAACATCGCCGCGACGAGCCCTACCGGCGTGCGCTGATCGGCATGTACGCACGGCTGGCGGCGACGCTGCAGCAGCTCACCGGCACCGAAGCCTTGCGCCACGCGGTAGCGCCGCAGCGGCCTTACGCATACGCCGGCGAACTGCTGGCCGACCTGCGCACCATCGAAGCGTCGCTGCGTTCACATCACGCGCAGGCCCTGGTGGCGCCGCGCCTGGCGCCGCTGCAACGCGCGGTGCAGGTCTTCGGCTTCCACCTGGCCACGCTCGACCTGCGCCAGAGCTCCGACCAGCACGAAGCCGTGGTCGCCGAGCTGCTGCGCACGGCACGCATCGAGGCCGACTACGCAGCGCTCGACGAAACCGCACGCCGCACGCTGCTGCTCAAGCTCTTGAACGACGCGCGGCCCTTGCGTGTGCGTGGCGCGACGTACTCGGCCTGGACACTGGCCGAGCTCGAGATCTTCGAGACCGCACGCGAATCACGCGCCGCCTTCGGCAACGAGGCGCTGCGCCACTACATCATCTCGCACACCGAAGAGGTGAGCGACCTGCTCGAGGTGCTGCTGCTGCAAAAAGAGTGCGGCCTGCTCACCGGCACGCTTGACGCCAGCGCCCACGCCGCGCTCATCACCGTGCCGCTGTTCGAGACCATAGCCGACCTGCAACGTTCGCGCAGCATCATGCGCGAGTTCTATGCGCTGCCCGGCGTCGTCGAGCTGGTCAAACGCAGCGGCGCCGAGCAGGACGTGATGCTCGGCTACAGCGACAGCAACAAGGACGGCGGCTTCTTCACCAGCAACTGGGAGCTGTACCGTGCCGAGGTCGGGCTGGTCGAACAGTTCCGCGACCTGGCGAAAGACCACGGCATCGTGCTGCGCCTGTTTCACGGCCGCGGCGGCACCGTGGGCCGCGGCGGCGGGCCGAGCTACGAGGCCATCCTGGCGCAGCCACCGGGCACGGTGAACGGGCAGATTCGCTTGACCGAACAAGGCGAGGTCATAGGCTCGAAATACGCCAACCCCGAGATCGGCCGGCGCAACCTGGAAACACTCGTCGCGGCCACGCTCGAAGCCACCATGCTGCACCCGACGCGGCCGGCGCCAGCGGCCTTTCTCGACGCCGCGCAGGCTCTCAGCGAGGCCAGTTTCGCCGCCTACCGCAAGCTGGTTTACGAAACGCCGGGCTTCACCGAATACTTCTTCGCCGCCACGCCGATCCGCGAGATTGCGGGGCTGAACATCGGCTCGCGGCCGGCCGTTCGACCCAAGGACGGAAAAGCGACACAAGCCATCGAGGACCTGCGCGCCATCCCCTGGAGTTTCTCCTGGGGCCAGTGCCGCGTCGCCTTGCCCGGCTGGTGCGGTTTCGGCAGCGCGGTCGAGAGCTTCCTTGCGGCCGGTGGCAAGGCGGCTAACGCCCGAGAAGAGCGCATCGAGTTGCTGCGGCGCATGCACAAGCAGTGGCCCTTCTTTCGCACGTTGATGAGCAACATGGACATGGTGCTGGCCAAGAGCGACCTGCGCCTGGCCGCGCGCTACGTCGAGCTGGTGGACGACAAGCGCCTGGCGCGGCGCATCTTCGGCGCCATCCGCGCCGAGTGGGAGCGCGCGGATGCGGCGCTGACGCAGATCACCGGCGAAAGTCAGCGGCTGCAGTCCAACGCCGCGCTGGCGCGATCGATCGAACATCGATTCCCGTACATCGACCCCATCAACCACCTGCAGGTGGAACTGCTGCGGCGTTACCGCCAGCGGCGCGAAGGCGACGCAGTGGAACGCATCGAACGCGGCATCCACTTGTCGATCAACGGCATCGCGGCGGGGTTGCGCAACACCGGTTGATCGTCGCTTGATCGTGGGTTGAAGGCCATCAGCGCGGTTCGCTCGCAGCCCGTGCCGCCGATGCCGCCGCGGCCCGGCTCGCGCGCGCTTGAGCTGCCAGCTCGGCAATGGAGCGGCCGCTTTCCTTGATGCGTAGTTCCAATGCGCCGACCTCGCCCAGCGCGGCAACATCGGCGAAGTGCTTCTGCGCCATCGCGATGCCGGCGCAGCTGAGCAGCTGCTCCGGCGGCACGGTGCGAACCGCCTGTTCCTGCAGCGCGAGCTTGCGTTCTTCCAGCGCATCGAGCTGGGCTTGGGGCCAACCCAGCCGCTTGGCGATGGCCGTGCCAATGGCCTGCGCCATCAGGTCGCCACCGGGCGACAAAAGCAGGCGCGTCAGGGCATCGCAGGTCTCGCGCTGGGCGTGGCTTGTCGGCAGGTTGGCCTGGCAATGACGGCTGACGATCGACAGCCCCGGGGTGCCGTTCGACATCGATACTCCGATCAGCTCGACCCAGAGCTCCTGTTGATGCATCGGGTTCAACGCCTTGAACGCCGGGTGCGCGAGCAGCGGGCCCTGGCTCGCGCCGGCCGGGCTCGTCAACCGAGTGGCGCGCGCCGCCTGTTGCAGTGCCGCCAGCACGGCGGCGGCATCCTGGCGATTCGAGGCCAGCTCAGCCAACCACAGGCTCGGAACAGCGTCGTCGAGCGCGCGCGTCCGCCACAACTCGGGCGTTAGCAAAGCGCAACTCGACGTGGCCAGGTCGGTGGGAGCAAGCAGCCCGTTGCACATCTCCCGGGTGGTGACGGCGAAGACCCAGGGGTCACGGCTGTCCAGCGCCAGCTTGACGGTAAGGTCACGCATCGGCTGCGCCGCGCTGCGATGGCGCGCGAAACGTTCGGCCTCGCATAGAGCATTGGAATCAGAGCAGGACGCGCCCTCCATCTCCTGGGCCGCGCGCACGGCGGACATGCCCGCAAGCAAGCCACCCACCACCTGCTCGCGTTCACTGCCGGCGAGCAAAGCCGCGACCAGACGCTTGCGCCCTTCGCGCTCGGAACCCGGCACGGCCCAGGCCGGCGCGAGTTTTTCCAGCATCGCCAGCGTCACCTGGCCGAGGCCGCAGATGTCGATGGTGTCGGTCTTGGTATCGGCGACGTTCGCGCCCGTCGGCACGGCGACTTCCACCGTGGGCGGCGGCGCCGGCGATGATGCTGCCGACGCCGATGCGATGCTTGCCGCAGGCTTGGCATCTGTCAGCGCCGTACCAAGTGTGGTGGCAGCCACCGGCACCACAAGCTTGCGCGGCGCGCCCTCGTGTGCCCCGGTGCGCAACAGCGCCGTCAGCACCGAGACAAGGCACAGCACGAGCAGCACCAGCCCCCAGCGCCAACGGCCTCGCCGCGTCACGCACCGCCCTCGCGCGCCAGCGCGTCGCGCACCGCCACCACCTGCCGCCGCGACACCGGCAGCCATTCGTCGATGGGCGCCACGCGCACGGCCCAGCCTTCATCGCTGCCTTCATCGCCGCGCCGCTGCAGTTCACGCACGGCCTTGTTCGCCACCAGCGCATTGCGATGAATGCGCAGGAAACCCGCGCCCAGACGCTGTTCGAGATCGGTCAAGGAATCGTCGAGCACGTAACTGCGCTGCGCCGTGCGCAGCGTGACGTACTTCATCTCGGCCTTGAGGTACAGCACCTCGGCCACCGGCACACGCAGCATGTGGCCGCGCTCGGCCACCACCAGCATCGGCGTTTCCTGCAGCGGCGCGGGCTGCGTGATCTGCGGCCAGCGGCGCTGCTGCACACGTTGCAAGGCAGCCTGCAAGCGCACCCGCTGCACCGGCTTGGTGAGGTAGTCGACCGCATCCAGCTCGAACGCGCGCAGCGCGTGGCCGGCATGGGCGGTGACAAACACCACCGTGGGCGGCAACGGCAGAGAACGCAGCGCCGAGGCCAGCTGCAGCCCGTCGCGGCCGGGCATGCGGATGTCCAGCAGCACCAGGTCGGGCTGGTTGTCCTCGTCGCTGTCGCGCAGGATCTCCAGCGCCTGCTGCGCGCTTTCGGCTTCGGCAATCACGCGGCTGGGCGGGTCGGTGCAGGCGGCAAGCAGCGAGCGCAGGCGCAGCCGCGCCAGCGCTTCGTCGTCGACGAGCATGACCTTGAGCACGGTCATGGCGTCGGTCACCGTGCTGTGGGGCTGGTCAAGGAGCAGGCAAGCCACATGGGTCGATCCTCAAGGCAGTCATCAAGGCAGCGGCACGATGATGCGGGCGTGAAACCAGCCGGCGTCCTGCCACACGTCGCACTGGCCGGCCACGTCGTGCAGCAGACGCAGGCGCTCACGCACGTTCTGCAGGGCCATGCCGTGGCCCGGTGTCGACGGTTCCTGGCTGAGGCTGTTGCTCACCACCAGCAGCATCTGGCCGCGCTTGACGCTGGCGCGCACGCGCAATTGGCCGCCGGACACGGCCGGCTCGATGCCATGGCGCACGGCGTTTTCCACCAGCGGCTGCAGCACCAGCGGCGGCACGCGCGCGGCGCCGGCGCGTGGGTCGATGTCCCAGCGCACGTCGAGGCGCTTGCCGAAGCGCACCTGCTCGATGTCGAGGTAGCGCCGTGCCAGGTCGATCTCTTCCTGCAACGAGACCGAAATGCCGACATCGGCCAGCGCCACGCGAAAGAGTTCGCTCAAGTCTTCGAGCACGGCCTCGGCACGTCCGGGGTCGACGCGCACCAGCGCGATGGCGGTGTTCAGCGCATTGAAGAGGAAGTGCGGGCGGATGCGCGACTGCAACTCCAGCAGCCGCGCATGCGCCTGCGCCGGCTGCCAGATGCGGGCGCGCAGGCCGAGCCAGCTCCACAACAAAAGCGACAGGCCGGTGCCGGCCAGCGCGGCGCCGGCGGCGCGTACCCCCGAGGCTGAGTCGAGCATGTCCAGTGCGGCCAAGGGCCACCATGCCGCGACCCCGGCCAATGCGCCCAGGCCGAGCACGGCAGCCAGCCGCGCCGAGGGTGGCGCCTTGCGCAACGAAGCCCTCAAGGCACACACCGTCACCAGCCATAAGCCGGCACCTGTGACGCCGGCGAACGCGCCGATGGCCGCACGGCCGCCGAGTTCCACCCACGAGCCCGACATCACGCAGGCGCCGATGGCCAGTACCAGCTGCACCAGCAACACCGCGCGCAGCGCCAGGGCCGGGTGACAGACGTCGAAGGTGGCCAGCGTCTGCGCTTCGTCGCGCGTGCGCTCGTCGGCCATGGGGTCGAAGCGTGTCAGCGCGAAGGTCGTGCTCGGCAAATCACCAGCGCGCGTGGACTCGGGCCACAGGCTGGCGGGGCGGGTGCTGGCGGGCGATGTCCGGGGGTCGTCTGGCATGGGGGCTCGAGGGCGCCGCCGATAATACGGACTCCCGCCCACACGCCTGCCGCCCAGCGCGGCCGCGCCCGCCCCGATGTCCACTTCGTCCCTGCACAACAAGGCCCAGGCCTGGTCGGCACTGTTCACCGAGCCGATGAGCGAGCTGGTGCAGCGCTATACCGCCAGCGTCGGCTTCGACCAGCGCCTGTGGCGCGCCGACATCGCCGGCTCGCTGGCCCACGCCGA
>JANLYV010000025.1:0-17457 GCA_031365825.1 Rubrivivax sp.
TGCCGCCAGAAGAACATCATCTTCCACGTCGACGCGGCGCAGGCCACAGGCAAGGTGGAGATCGACCTGAAAACGCTGCCGGTGGACCTGATGAGCCTGGCTTCGCACAAGACCTACGGCCCCAAGGGCATAGGCGCGCTGTATGTGCGGCGCAAACCGCGCGTGCGCCTGGAAGCGCAGATGCACGGCGGTGGCCATGAGCGCGGCATGCGCTCGGGCACGCTGCCCACACACCAATGCGTGGGCATGGGCGAGGCCTTTCGAATTGCGCGCGAAGAGATGGGCGTGGAAAGTGAACGCATCCGCATGCTGCAGGCGCGGCTGCTCAAAGGCATTGCCGGCATCGAACAGGTCTTCATCAACGGCGACATGGAGCGGCGCGTACCGCACAACCTGAACGCCTCGTTCAACTACGTCGAAGGCGAGTCGCTGATCATGGGTGTGAAGGGCATCGCGGTGTCCTCGGGCTCGGCCTGCACCTCGGCCAGCCTGGAGCCGAGCTATGTGCTGCGCGCACTCGGCCGCAGCGACGAGCTGGCGCACTCAAGTTTGCGCATGACCATCGGCCGCTTCACCACCGTCGAAGAGATCGACACGGCGGTGAGCCTGCTGCAAGACCGCGTGGCCAGGCTGCGCGAACTCTCGCCCTTGTGGGAGATGTACAAGGACGGCATCGACATCAGCACCATCCAATGGGCTGCACATTGAGCGGAACTACAGGAGCAAACACATGGCATACAGCGAAAAAGTCGTCGAACACTACGAGAACCCGCGCAACGTCGGCTCCTTCGACAAGGGCGATGAGACGGTAGGCACCGGCATGGTCGGCGCACCGGCTTGCGGTGATGTGATGAAGCTGCAGATCAAGGTCAACCCGGTCACGGGACTGATCGAAGACGCGCGCTTCAAAACCTACGGCTGCGGCTCGGCCATCGCCTCGAGCTCGCTTGTCACCGAGTGGGTCAAGGGCAAAACGCTGGACCAGGCGATGACCATCAAGAACACGCATATCGCGCAAGAGCTGGCGCTGCCGCCGGTGAAGATCCACTGCTCGATCCTGGCCGAAGACGCCATCAAGGCGGCCGTGCAGGACTACAAGGCCAAACACGGCGATGCCGTGACGCCCATGGCGTCCGTATCGCACTGAACACCCATGGCTGTCACTCTTTCCGAAGCGGCGGCGCGGCATGTCACGCGCTACCTGGCGCGCCGCGGCAAAGGTGTGGGCGTGCGTCTGGGCGTGAAGACCACCGGTTGCTCGGGCCTGGCCTACAAGCTCGAATACGCCGATGACGTCGCACCCGAAGACGTGGTCTTCGAAGGCCACGGCGTGAAGGTGCTGGTCGACCCCAAGAGCCTGCCCTACATCGACGGCACCGAACTCGACTTTGTGCGCGAAGGCCTGAATGAAGGCTTCAAGTTCCACAACCCGCGCGAGAAAGACCGCTGCGGCTGCGGAGAGTCGTTCCGCGTCTAACGCCCAAGATACAGGCACAAGGCGCGGCGCCGTGGACCGCGCCTTCGTCTTTGCAGCGCTGACATGTCCATGCCCATCGTCGCCAACGCCACCAACGTCGCCCACGTCGCCCACGTCGTGATTCGAGCCGAGCGCGCCGACCACCCGCAGGTGGTGGTGCTGCTGGCCGAACTCGACCGCTACCTGCTCACGCTGTACGCGCCCGAGCACAACCACATCCTCGACGTGCGGGCCTTGCTTGCGCCCTCGGTGACCATGCTCACGGCCTGGCAGGGCGATCGACTCGTCGGCTGCGGCGCGGTGCGGCGCATGCCGGCCGAGGTCGACACCGCGGGCCGCGCCTACGGCGAAATCAAACGCATGATGGTCACGCCCGCGGCGCGCGGCCAGGGCATTGCGCAGCAGCTGTTGGCTGCGTTGGAGGGCTTGCTGCGCAACGAAGACCTGAAGCTGGCCTTGCTCGAGACCGGCGCCGAACAGACCCAGGCCGTGCGCCTGTACGAACGCTGCGGCTACGTGCGTTGCGCGGTCTACGGCGGCTACCCCGACAACGGCCTCTCGCTTTTCTACGCCAAGGTGCTGGCCTGATGAAGCTCGACGACGACGACTTCACGCTGTTCGGCCTGCCGGCGCGCATGGCACAAAGCCGCGCCGAGATCGACGCACGCTGGCGCGAGCTGCAAGCCAGCGCGCACCCGGATCGTTTCGCCGCGCAAGGTGCTGCGGCGCAGCGCGTGGCGATGCAATGGGCCGTGCGGATCAACCAGGCGCATCAGCGGCTGAAAGATCCGCTGGCGCGCGCTGCCTACCTGTGCGAGCAACGCGGCGCCGCCATCAACGCCGAACGCAACACCGCCATGCCCAAGGCCTTCCTGATGCAGCAGATGCAATGGCGCGAAGCGCTCGACGAGGCGCATACGCTGGCAGCGGTGCAGGCCATCGATGCACACATCGCGGCGAGCGAAGCGGCATTGCTGAACCAGGTGCAACAGATGCTCGATGAAGCCGGTGACGCCGCCGCTGCCGCCGAACAAGTGCGCGCGCTGATGTTCGTGCAGCGCTTCCGTCAAGACATCGACGCGCGCCTCGAGGCGCTGGAACTCTGAACCGTCATGGCCCTCCTTCAAATCTCCGAACCCGGCCAATCGCCCGATCCGCACCAGCGCCGCCTGGTCGTGGGCATCGACCTCGGCACCACGCATTCGCTGGTGGCCACCGTGCGCAGCGGCGTGCCCGAATGCCTGCCCGACGCCGATGGGCGCGTGCTGCTGCCGTCGGTCGTGCGCTACCTCGACGAGGGCCGCCGCCAGATCGGCATTGCCGCGCAAGCCGCGCAAGCCGAGGACCCGCAGAACACAGTCATCTCGGTCAAGCGTTTCATGGGCCGACGCCTGGCCGACATCCACGGCCACGCCAAGCTGCCGTATCAATTTGTGGATCAGCCCGGCATGCTGGCGATTCAAACGCGCGCGGGCCTGAAGTCGCCGGTGGAGGTTTCGGCCGAGATCCTGGCCACACTGCGACAGCGCGCCGAAGACTCGCTCGGCGACGACCTCTTCGGCGCCGTCATTACCGTGCCCGCGTACTTCGACGACGCGCAGCGCCAGGCGACCAAGGCCGCCGCCGAACTGGCCGGGCTGAACGTGCTGCGCCTCATCAGCGAGCCCACCGCCGCGGCCGTGGCCTACGGCCTGGAGCATGGCAGCGAAGGCCTGTATGCGGTGTACGACCTGGGGGGCGGCACCTTCGACATCTCGCTGCTGCGCCTGAGCCGCGGCGTCTTCGAAGTCGTGGCCACGGGCGGTGACGCGGCGCTGGGCGGGGACGACATCGACGCCGCGCTGGCCGCATGGGCGCTGGCCAAAGCTGGCATGGCGGCCACGTCAGCGCACGACAAGCGCGCCGCATTGACGGCCGCACGCGCTGCCAAGGAAGCCTTGAGCGATGCCGACCGGGTGCCCTATCGCGCGGCATTGACGGTGGGCGAACTGGCCGTCGAAGTCACCCGTGCGCAACTCGAAACCCTGGCGCGCCCGCTCATCGACAAAACCCTGGCCGCCGTGCGCAAGGTGCTGCGCGACGCGCGTGTGTCGCGCGCCGAGGTGCAAGGCGTGGTCATGGTCGGCGGCTCGACACGCATGCCGCTGGTGCGCACCAGCGTGGGTGAACTCTTCGGCACCGAGCCGCTGACCAACGTCAACCCCGATGAGGTGGTGGCCATCGGCGCGGCGATCCAGGCTGACGCGCTGGCCGGCAACCCGCGCGGCGAGGGTGATGCCGGCCTGCTGCTGCTGGACGTCATCGCGCTCTCACTCGGGCTGGAGACCATGGGCGGCCTGGGCGAGCGCGTGATCGAGCGCAACACCACCATCCCCGTGGCCAAGGCGCAGGAATTCACCACCTACAAGGACGGCCAGACGGCGATGGCCATCCACGTGGTGCAGGGCGAGCGCGAGCTGGTCAGTGAATGTCGCTCGTTGGCACGCTTCGAGCTGCGCGGTTTTCCGGCCCTGGTGGCCGGTGCGGCGCGCATCCGTGTCACGTTCCAGGTCGATGCCGACGGGCTGCTTTCCGTCACCGCTTGCGAAACCGGCTCGGGCGTCGAAGCCTCGGTGGTCGTGAAGCCAAGTTATGGCCTGTCGGACGAGCAGATCGCCACGATGTTGAGAGATGGATTCGCCCATGCCGAAGGCGACATGGCGGCGCGCAGCCTGCGCGAAGCGCGGGTCGACGCCGAGCGGCTGGTGCTGGCCACGCGCGCCGCGCTGGCCACCGACGCCGCCTTGCTCGACAGTGCTGAGCGCGATGCCGTCGAAGCGCTGCTGGCGGCAGCCAGCACTGCCACTACGGCCGACGACACAGCGGGCATCGAAGCCGCGGTGGCGGCGCTCACCAGCGGCACCGAAGACTTCGCCGCGCGCCGCATGAACCAGGGTATCCGCCAGGCGTTGGCCGGCCGACGCCTTGAAGACGTCTGAATCGCGAGAGCTTTCGATGCCCGTCATTCGTATCCTGCCCCACCCTGAGTACTGCCCGCTCGGCGACACCATCGAAGCGTCGCGCGGCACCTCGCTGTGCGAAGCCCTGCTCGAGAACGGCATTCCGATCGAACATGCCTGCGAAATGAGTTGCGCCTGCACCACCTGCCACGTCATCGTCAAGGAAGGTGGGGCTTCGCTGGGTGAGATGGACGAGAGCGAGGAAGACCTGCTCGACCGTGCCTGGGGCCTGACGCCGACCTCGCGCCTGTCATGCCAGGCCATCGTGTCGGACCAGGACGTGACGATCGAGATCCCGAAGTACTCGATCAACCACGCGCGCGAGAACCATTGATGACAGTCAGGTCGACCTAGGGGTGTTTGGCGTGGCGCCGCCACAGTCACGGCGCTGCCACAAGCCCGCCGAAGAATCGTTCGTGATCCCACCACGACCTGAACGATTCCCATGGACTACGACGACCACCTCATCCTCAACCACTCGCGCAATAGCCACCTGCAAGAGCTGATCGACGCGCGCCTCACGCGACGCCAGGCGCTGCGCGGTGGCATAGCGGTCACCGCCACGGCGATGCTCGGTAGCGCCGCGCTGGTCGGCTGCGGCGGTGACGATGCTGCCGCCGCGGTGATAGCCGCCGCACCGGCGGCGCCGGAAGCCACGCCGCTGAAGCTGGCCTTCAATGCCGTGGCCAAGAACAAGAACGACCTCGTCACCGTGCCCGACGGCTACCGCGTCAGCATCCTGCACGCCCTGGGCGACCCGCTGCACTTCGGCGACGAAAGCTGGAAGGACGACGGCTCGGAGACGGCCGACTCGTACAACCGCCGTGTCGGCGACGGGCACGACGGTATGCACTGGTTCGGCCTGTCCGAGGCCGGCGCGTTCCAGGCCGACCGCTCCGATCGCGGGCTGCTGTGCGTCAACCACGAGTACGTGGTGGCCCCGTTCGGCCTGCATCCCACCGGCCGCACCGCGGGCGCCGCGCGTGTGGCGAATGAGGTTGACAAGGAGATTGCCGCGCACGGCGTCAGCGTGGTCGAAGTCCGGCGCTCTGCTGACGGCAGCATGGCGATGGTGCGTGGCTCGCGTTTCAACCGCCGCGTGACCTCGGCCACGTTGATGGCCATCAACGGCCCGGCGCGCGGCTCGGTGCTGCTGCGCACACGCGGCTCAGCCGACGGCACGAGCACGCGCGGCACCAACAACAACTGCGCCCACGGCCATACGCCTTGGGGCACCTACCTCACCTGCGAAGAGAACTACCTCAACGTCATCAGCCGCGCCGCGGGCGATGATGCGAAGCGCAGCGCGACCGAGCTGGCGGCGTTGCGCCGCTACGGCCTGACCGAAGGTCGCCGGAGCCCCTATCTGTGGGACAGCGCGGGTAGCGGTGACGCCTACGCGCGCTGGAACTCCGCGGTCAGCGGCGCCACCTCGGCCGACGACTGGCGCAACACCATCAACACCATGGGCTGGGTGGTGGAGATCGATCCTTTCTCGCCCGAGAGCGCCCCTGTGAAGCGCACGGCGCTTGGCCGCTTCAACCACGAAGGCGCCTGGCCCGGCCTGGCCAAGACCGGCAAGCCGGTGGTGATGTACATGGGCGACGACGCGCGCAACGAGTACATCTACAAGTTCGTCTCCAAGGCCAACTGGGATGCAGCCGACACCGGCAAAGGCTACGCTGCCGGCGCCAAGTACCTCGACGAGGGCACGCTCTACGTGGCGCGCTTCAACGCCGACGGCAGCGGCGAATGGCTTGAGTTGACCTACGGCAAGAACGGCCTCGACGCCAGCAACACCGCCTATGCGTTCGCCGACCAGGCCGATGTGGTGACGCACGCGCGGCTGGCTGCCGACAAGTTGGGCGCGACGAAGATGGATCGCCCGGAGTGGGGTGCGGTCAACCCGCGCAACGGTGAGGTCTACATGACCTTGACCAACAACAGCAACCGCGTGGCCTTGAGTGCCACGGCCACCGGTGCGCAGCTCAAGCCCGATGCCGCCAACCCGCGCTACTACGAAGACAGTTACACCAACGCCGATGGCACGACGCGCCTGAACCGCGGCAACCCCAACGGCCACATCATTCGCTGGCGCGAAGAAGGCGGGGAAGCGGGTGCGCTGAAGTTCAGCTGGGACATCTACCTCTTCGGCGCCGAAGCCAACGCCGCAGCCGACGTCAACCTGTCGAGCCTGACGGCAGTGAACGACTTCTCCAGCCCCGACGGCCTGTGCTTCGACGCGCGTGGCCTGTTGTGGATCCAGACTGACGACGGCGCCTTCACCGACGTCACCAACTGCATGATGTTGGCGGCCGTGCCGGGGCAGGTGGGCGACGGCGGCAGCGCCACCGCGGCCGGCGGCATGGCGACCCGGCGTGGCGCGGCGGCTAACGCCGATACGGTGCGGCGTTTCCTCGTCGGCCCGGTGGAGAGCGAGATCACCGGCATCACCCTCACGCCCGACCACAAGACACTGTTTTTCAACGTTCAGCACCCGGGCGAAGACGCCACGCCGGACTTCGCTTCGCGCACCTTCGGCAGCTACTGGCCCGCGAGCCAGGCCAACGGCGCTGCCCGCAATCGGCCACGTTCAGCCACGGTGGTGGTGACGAAGATCGACGGTGGGGTGATCGGCATCTGAGTGCGCTTCAGCCCACCGGGGCCAACGGCTAGATGCCCCGTACCGGCATGGGGAATTGCGCGCGCCGGTCCTTGTTGGCCATGGCTGTGTTCGATACCAGACAGACTTGCGTGGACGAGCGGGATTAGGCTTTCACCTTGGTGAAGTGGCTACAGAAGAGGCGTCGCGCCATGGTGAGCTCGTATCGAGATCGGCGGACGGTATAACAACCTCTCGCCAGCCGTCGGATGAAGTACAGCAGCAAAGTCATGCCTCACTGCGGTCGCAGACTGAAGCGCTGGGCCTCGTGCCGCTGCAAACGATTTTATCGACCGAGGAATTGAATCGGCGCCCGAGCCGGGCGCCGGATCACGAGCAAGAAAACCGTGCGCTGGTGGCACTGGCTCAGGCGCTGGCAGACGCGCCGCGCGCTGTGCTTCAAACCCTGGCCGATACCCTTCTGGACAACTTCACCGCAGGTTCGGCAGGCATCAGTCTGCTGTCCAAAGACGGAACGAGCTTCTTCTGGCCGGCCATTGCCGGTCTGTGGCATCCCCACATCGGCGGCGGCACGCCGCGGAACGGCAGCCCGTGCGGTGACGTGCTCGATGGCAACGCCCCGCTGTTGTTCAAGCACCCCGAACGGCGCTACCTGAATTTGCTGCCGCTCATGCCTTTGGCCGAAGAGTGCCTGCTGGTTCCCTTTCACGTCGGCGGCAAAGCGGTCGGCACGATCTGGCTGATTGCCCACAACGATGGCCGCAAGTTCGATGCCGAGGATCTGCGGCAACTTGAAAGTCTGGGCCGATTTGCATCGGCGGCGTACCGGACGGTGGCGTCCCTGGATGCTGCGTTGCTGACCGAAGTACGCTTCCGCACGGTGTTCGAATCGATAGGCGATGGTTTTTGCATCCTCGAGAAAGTACAAGGCGAAGCGGGCCGGCCACCGGACTTTCGCTTTGTCGAAGCCAACGCATCGTTCGAATTGCAGTTCGGTGTCGGCGTCGGCGGCGTCGTCGGGCGAACGCTGCGACAGGTGATTCCGGGCGAATCTGAAGAATGGCTACCAACCTACGAGGCTGTGCTCGAAACCGGCAAGGCGATCAGGTTCGAGCGTGGCCTCGCGGCGCACGGGCATGTGTTGGAACTCCACGCTTTCCGCGTCGAGTACCCGACACGGCGTTGCGTTGCGGTCATCTTCAAAGACATCACCCAGCGCAAGCTGGCCGAAGAAGCCTTGCGCGAGCGCGACGCTTTCACCCGCAGCATCATCCAAAGCAGTCCCGACTGCATCAAGGTGCTCGACCTCGAAGGCAACTTGCTCTCGATGCTGAGCGGGCAGGAACTGCTCGGCATCGAAGACATCCGGCCGTTCTTGAACACCTCGTGGATCGAGTTCTGGAAAGCTGAGCACCGCAAGGCTGCGCGAGCGGCAGTCGCGTCGGCGGCGGCGGGCAGCACCGCAAGATTCGTCGGCTTTTTCCGTACGTTTCGGGGTGAACCCAAGTGGTGGGATGTCGCCGTTTCCCCGATTCCCGGCGAGGATGGCAGGCCCATGCGTTTGCTTTCCGTTTCGCGCGACGTGACTCAGCGCGCACAGGCCGAACTGAATCTTGGGTTCTTGTCGTCGGTCAGCCGCGACCTCGTGCAGTGGACGAACGTCGATGGAATGATGCAAACCATCGGCGCAAAATTGGCCGCGCATCTGCAACTCTCGATCTGTGCGTTCGTCGAAATCGACGAAACGGCAGAACAGGCGGTGATCGACCATGACTGGCATCGGGACGATGTGCCCAGCCTGGTAGGTGTTCATCGTCTTGCGGACTTCGTGAGCGATGAATTCATAACGCTGGCGCGAGCAGGCGACGTGATCGTCGTACGCGATGCGGTCACCGATCCGCGCACAGATCTCGAGAAATTCGCCGCGCTGAAAATCGCATCATTCCTCTGCGTGCCGCTCATCCGGGACGGGCAATGGCGTTTTGCGCTGTGCCTCTACAAGTCCGAGGCCTATGACTGGCGGGAAGACGAGATCGAGATGACGCGTGAACTGACCGCACGCATCTGGACACGATTGGAGCGCCTGCAGGCCGAGGCAGCGCTGCGCCTGAGCGAACGACGTTACCGTAACCTGTTCGAATCCATCGACGAAGGTTTTTGCATCCTCGAGAAGGTGATGGGCGAAGCCGACGCGTCGCTGGACTTTCGCTATGTCGAAGCCAATCTGGCGTTCGAGTTGCAATCGGGCATGCGCGACGTGGTCGGGAAAACCATCCGGCAATTGGTCCCAGGAGCCGCCGAGGAATGGATATTCACTTATGACGCCGTTCTGCGCACCGGTGAGTCGATCCGGTTCGAACGAGAGCTCGTTGAAATGGGACGTACGCGCGTGCTGGAGCTCTACGCCTTTCGCGTCGAGGCGCAATCGCATGCTTGTGTGGCGGTGATCTTCAAAGATGTCACCGTGCGCAAGCAGGCCGAGCACGCCCTGCGCCAAAGCGAAGAACGTTTTCGCGCATTGGTGACGGCCAGTTCGGACGCGGTGTATCGCATGAGTCCGGACTGGAGCGAAATGCGCCAACTCCATGGCCAGAACTTCATTGTCGATACCGCAGCGCCCCGCAATAACTGGCTTCAAGAATACATTCACCCGGACGATCAACCGCGCGTGACGGCAGTGATCGGCGAAGCCATCCGGACCAAGAGCCTCTTCGAGCTGGAACATCGGGTCAGGCTCGTGGACGGCAGCCTGGGCTGGACGTTCTCGCATGCCATACCGCTGCTGGATGCGGCGGGCGAGATCGTGGAATGGTTCGGCACCGCGAGCGATGTGACCGAGCACAAGCGGGCTGAGAACGCGTTGCGCGAATCGGAAGATCGTTACCGCAGCTTGTTCAATTCGATGGACCAGGGCTATTGCATCATCGAAATGATCTTCGACCAGTGCGACAAGGCAGTCGACTACCGCTATCTGGAAGTGAATCGATCTTTCCTGACACTCACCGGCATGAACGATCCTTCAGGAAAGCGGATACGCGAATTGGTCCCCGATCTTGAAGAGATCTGGTTTGAAACTTATGGCAAGGCTGCGCTGACGGGCGAGGCCGTTCGTTTCATCAACGAGGCGAAACCGTTGAACCGCTGGTTCGACGTCTATGCCTTTCGACTCGGCGGAGCGGAAAGCCGAAAAGTCGCCGTGCTTTTCACCAACATCACCGACCGCAAGCGTATTGAAACCGAGTTGACTGCAGCGCTGGTGGCGGCCGAGTCCGCCAACCGGGCGAAATCGGACTTCCTGTCCAGCATGAGCCATGAATTGCGCTCGCCGCTCAATTCGGTACTCGGTTTTGCCCAATTGATTCACTCGGGAACGCCGCCACCGACGCCGCTGCAGCAGGAAAGCGTGGACCAGATCCTCAAGGCCGGCTGGTACTTGCTGGAGTTGATCGACGAGATTCTCGACCTGGCGCTGATCGAGTCCGGCCGCCTGTCGTTGACGTCGGAGCCGGTGGCGCTGGCCGAAGTGCTGAGCGACTGCCATGCCATGGTCGAGCTGCAGGCACAGGAAAACGGCATCCGGCTGACGTTCCCGAATCTGGGAATCGGCTGCCTGGTGCATGCCGACCGCACGCGTGTCATGCAGGTCTTCATCAACCTTCTCTCAAACGCGATCAAGTACAACCGACCGGGAGGAACCGTCCACGTGAGCTGCGACGCGCGACCGCTCGGTCGCCTGCGCATCAGTGTCGAGGACAGCGGCCCGGGAATGACCGCAGGCCAGCTCGACCGGCTCTTTCAGCCTTTTGAGCGCCTTGGGCAAGAAGCCGGGGTGATCAAGGGCACCGGCATCGGGCTGGTGGTGAGCAAGCGGCTGGTGGAGCTGATGGGCGGCCAGATCGGCGCGCAGAGTACGGTCGGGCGGGGCAGTGTGTTCTGGGTCGATCTGGTGGCCGCAGTGGCCTTGCCACCTGCGCTCGTCGAGCCCGGCGCGCCAGCCGGTGGCGGGCCTGGCGCAGGGCAACCATCGGCCGCGATCCGGATCTTCACCGTGCTGTGCATCGAAGACGACGCGGCGAATCAGATACTGGTGCAGCGCATGCTTGCACGGCGCACCGACCTGCAACTGCTGCTCGCCAGCGATGGCAGCCACGGCGTGGCGTTGGCCCGCGCAACGCGACCCGATGTGGTGTTGATGGACATCAACCTGCCCGGCATCAGCGGGTTGGAGGCGATGAAACTGCTTGCCGAAGACGCTGCCACCGCGAACATCCCGGTCATTGCAGTCAGTGCCAATGCCATGCGCTTTGAAGTCGAGCGTGGCCTGCAGGCAGGATTCTTTCGCTACCTCACCAAGCCGATCAAGATCGACCTCTTCATGCAGGCGCTGGACGCCGCGCTGAAGTTGCCCAAGGCACGCCCGCGCCGCAGAAACCCGAAAAAACAGAAAGCCCGGACCCCATGATCCCTGTCAGTGACATCCTGTCGGCCCGCATCCTCATCGTCGATGACCAGCCAGCCAATGTGCGGATGCTCGAACGCGTGCTGGGCGAGGCCGGCTACACCCATATCGCATCGACCACAACGCCGCAAGAGGTGTGTGAGCTGCATCGCAAGAGCAGCTATGACCTGATCCTGCTCGATCTGCAGATGCCCGGCATGGACGGCTTCCAGGTCATCGAAGCCCTCAAGACCAACCAGGACGACCCCTACCTTCCGGTCATCGTGCTGACGGCGCAGCCTGGCCACAAGTTGCGCGCACTGAAGGCGGGCGCGAAAGACTTCATCGGTAAACCGCTCGACCTGACCGAGGTCAGGACTCGCATCCACAACATGCTGGAAGTGCGGCTGCTGTACAGGCAGCTCGCGCGCCAGAACGAGCACCTCGAAGAAACCGTTCGCGTGCGCACTGCCGAGCTGCGCGAAAGCGAGTCCCGTTATCGCAGCCTGACCGAGCTGGCGACGGACTGGTATTGGGAACAGGACGAGAGCGGCGCCTTCACCAAAGTTTCGGGGCCGGTGCTGGCGATGCTGGGTATCCAGGTCGGCGCACTGGCCGAAGGCGGCGAACAAGATGAAGGTCGCGCCGCGGCGGGCCAGGCTGGCTGGAACGACGAAGAGCGTGCCGTCTTGCGCGCCCGCATCGCGGCCCGCGAGCCGTTCCTCGACTTTGTGTTCAGCTGCCAGAAACCCGACGGTTCGCAGGAGCAATACCGGGTGAGCGGCGAGCCGATGTTCAACCAGGCCTGCCGTTTCGTCGGCTACCGCGGCATCGGGCTGGAAATCGTCGCCGGCCACTCCTGAAGCGTGAAGGCGCACCCATGGCGAGACATCCCAACCGCTGTGCCTCCTGGCCCTTCGCCATGCGCGCTGTTTGAGCGTTAGCGGCCGCGCCGTGGCGCTCAGGCGTGCGTGTCCGCGACCGCCGCGCCACCGCCCCCGAAGCTGTCATTGAACGTGAACAGCAGCGAGACATAAAACGCCGTCGAGAAGATCAGCCCGGCCGGGAACGCCACCACCGAGACCATCTGCTTCATGCCCAGCAGGCCCAAGACCACCGCCGTGATCACGCCGAAGAGGATGATCAACGCGGCCCAGCACAGGCTGTAGATGGCGAAGGCGCCTTTGCTGCGCCACACCGCCACGCTGCTTGAAAACAGCGCCTGGCCCAGGCCCTGGCCGCCCCAGTGCACCAGCGCCGGCGCGTGCCAGAACGGCACCGAAAGTGCCGTGCCCAGCGTCAGGCCCGTGACCGTGGCCCACCACACGCCGCTCTCGCCGAGGATGGCGTCGATGGCGGGCTGCGGTGTGTTGGGCTTGGACATCAGCTCCTGCAGCCGGCGCATGGCGCTGTCCGAGATGGCGTCGCACAGCACCAGGATCGTCATCGCGCACACGCCGTAGATCACGCACATCAGCAAGAGCGTGCGCCGCTTGCTCGCGTCGCCGCGCAGCGGCTCGATGTACTGCGTCGGCTTGACCGGGCCGCCGAGCAGCGCCGACTGCGCCGCCACCATGAAGCCCAGCGACAGCAGCGGCAGCAGCATCATCTGCACCAGAGCGCCCACCAGCGGCACCAGCGCCAGCACGATGGCGGCAAAGAGGAACGTCACGAAGAGCGAGCTGAAAGCCAGCGCACGTTTGCCGAAGAGCGAGAAGCCGTCGCGCACCCACATCGCGCCGCGTGCGGCCGGAACGGATTTCAGACTCAGTGCCATGGTGTGGGGTGGTGTGCTTCTAGCGCGGTGGATGCCAGGGATTGTCGATGCGCTGGCGCAGCACGCGCTCGAAGTGGGCCGGGTCTTTGGCTTGCAACAGGGCAGCCTCGCGCGGCAGAAACCAGTCCCACAGCCGCGACAGCCAGAAGCGAAACGCCGCCGCACGCATCAGCGCCGGCAGCAGCCGCTGCTCGGGGCCGGTCAAGGGCCGCCGCTGTTGATAGGCGTGAATGAAGGCCAGCGCCGTCGGCTCGTCGAGCGCACCCGTGGCAGCGTCGCCGCACCAGTCGTTGAGGCAAGTCGCGATGTCGAACAGCAGCACGTCGGTGCCGGCGAAATAGAAGTCGAAGAAGCCGCACAGGCGGTCATCACCGGCGGTGTCGTCGAACATCACGTTGTCGCGGAAGAGGTCGGCGTGGATCACGCCGCGCGGCAGCGCCTGGCCGGCGGCCGAGCCCATGGCCTGCTGCTGGAAGGCGAGCTCGTCACGCAGCAGTGTGGCCTGCTCAGGCGTGACGAAAGGCAGCACCTGCGGCACCGTCGCCCGCCACCAGTCCAGGCCGCGTGGGTGGGTTTGCGCCGGGGCGAAGTCGGCGCCGGCCAGGTGCATGCGGGCCAGCATCTCGCCCACCTGTTGCACATGCGTGGTCTCGGGCCGCAGGCGGTGGCTGCCGGGCAGCCGCGTGACCACGGCCGCCGGTTTGTCGGCGACGTCGTGCACCAGCGCGCCACCGCCATCGGCCTGCGGCGCGGGCACGGCCACGCCATGTGCGGCCAGGTGCTGCATCAGCTGCAGGTAATAGGGCAACTCGTCGCGCGACAGGCGCTCGAACAGCGTCAGCACCCATTGGCCGCGTGTCGTCTGCGCGTAGTAGTTGGTGTTCTCGATGCCGGAGCGGATGCCTTGGAGGTCGGTCAACGCACCCAGCCCGAGGCGCTGGAATAGCGCGTCGGCTTCGTCAAAGCCGACGTTGGTGTAAACGGCCATCAGAAGGACAGGATGTGCCAGACGCGCTGGCCGGCCGCACGACGCTCTTGTGCGGGGTCGCGCGCCGGGTCGCCGGTGATGATCTCGTACGGTGCCACGCCGCCGAGTTTGCCGCCGACCTTGCTGCGCACGACGATGCGCTGCACTTGGC
This sequence comes from Rubrivivax sp., assembly GCA_031365825.1. Lineage (GTDB taxonomy): Bacteria > Pseudomonadota > Gammaproteobacteria > Burkholderiales > Burkholderiaceae_C > Rubrivivax. The sequence goes on from JANLYV010000025.1 coordinate 14,454, forward strand.
CGCGCACGCGCGTTTCTTCGATGCGCACGCCGTCGTCTTCCACCACCGTACGCTGCACCGCGGGCTCGGGTTCGGCACGCGCTGCCACAGGTGCGGCGAGGGCGGCAAACAAGGCGACGGCAAACAGGCAACGGCTCATCGCCAGCGATTCTACGCAGCGGCCCATGGCGAAAACGCCGCGCGAGGCCACGCCACAATGCCGTCATGACACTGCCCACGATGCTGCTGGTCGACGGCTCCAGCTACCTCTACCGCGCCTACCACGCGATGCCCGACTTGCGCTCGCACGACAACTTTCCCACCGGCGCCGTGCACGGTATGGTGGCCATGATGAAGCGGCTGCGCGAGCAGTTTCCGGCCGAGCACGCGGTGTGCGTGTTCGACGCCAGCGGGCCGACCTTCCGCGACGCCTGGTACGACCAGTACAAGGCCCAGCGCGCGCCCATGCCCGACCCGTTGCGACAGCAGATAGCACCCATCCACGAGGTCGTGAAGTTGCTCGGTTGGCCGCTTTTGCAAGTGCCCGGCATTGAGGCCGATGACGCCATCGGCACGCTGGCGCGCGTGGCGGCGCAGAGCGGCCACCAGGTGGTGATTTCCACCGGCGACAAAGACCTGGCGCAACTGGTGAACGAACAGGTCACGCTGATCAACACCATGAGCAACGAGCGGCTTGACATCGATGGCGTGAAGGCCAAGTTCGGTGTGCCGCCCGAGCGCATCGTCGACTACTTGAGCCTGGTGGGCGACACGGTCGATAACGTTCCAGGGGTGGTGGGTGTCGGCCCGAAGACGGCCGTGAAGTGGATCACTGAGCATGGCTCGCTCGACGGCGTGGTAGCGGCTGCGGCCGGCATGAAAGGCGCTGCCGGCGAGAACCTGCGCAAGGCACTCGATTGGCTGCCGATGGCGCGCAAGCTGGTCACGGTGGTGACCGATTGCGAGCTGGCCGAGCATGTGCCGGGCTGGCCCGAACTGGCGGCGCTGGCGCTGCGTGAGGTCGAGCGCGAAGCGCTGTTGGCGTTCTATGTGCGCTACGGTTTTCGCAGCTGGCGCAAGGAACTCGAAGACGCCATCGGCGGCGCGGCGCCGGGCATCGTCGAGGCAGCCACGCAGCAGCGCGCCGAGGCTATGACCGGCACGACGGACGCGGTCGCAGCGCCTGCGCTTGCGCGCAGCTACGAAACCATCACCGAATGGCCGGCGTTTGAGGCCTGGCTGGCCAGGCTGCAAGCCGCCGAGCTCAGCGCGCTCGACACCGAGACCGATTCGCTCGACCCGATGCGCGCGCGCATCGTCGGCATCTCTTTCGCCGTCGAGCCCGGCCACGCCGCCTATGTGCCGCTGGCCCACAGCTACGGCGACGCACCCTTGCAACTGCCCTTGGCCGAGGTGCTGGCGCGGCTCAAGCCCTGGCTCGAAGACGAGGCGCGCGCCAAGGTCGGGCAGAACATCAAGTACGACACCCATGTGCTGGCCAACCATGGCATCGCGGTGCGCGGCTGGCGCCACGACACCATGCTGCAAAGCTACGTGCTCGAAGCGCACAAGCCGCACAGCCTGGAGAGCCTGGCCGAGCGCCACCTCGGGCGCAAAGGCCTGAGCTACGAGGATGTGTGCGGCAAAGGCGCGCACCAGATCGCTTTCGCGCAGGTCGACGTGCAGCGCGCCACCGAGTACTCGGGCGAAGACAGCGAGATGACGCTGCAGGTGCATCAAAAACTCTGGCCGCAGATCGAAGCTCAGGCCAAGCTGCGCCACGTCTACGAAGCCATCGAGCTGCCCACGAGCACGGTGCTGGCGCGCATCGAACGTCACGGTGTGCTGATCGATGCCGACTTGCTGGCGCGCCAGAGCCAGCAGCTGGCCGAGCGCATGCTGCAGCTGGAGCAGGAGGCTTACGCCATCGCCGGCCAGCCGTTCAACCTGGGCAGCCCGAAGCAGATCGGCGAGATCCTCTTCGGCAAGCTCGGGCTGCCGGTGAAGCGGCGCACGGCCACTGGCGCGCCGTCGACCGACGAAGAGGTGCTGCAGGAACTTGCCGCCGACTACCCGCTGCCGGCGCGCATCCTCGACCACCGCGGCCTGGCCAAGCTGAAGGGCACGTACACCGACAAATTGCCGCTGATGGTCAACCCGGACACCGGCCGCGTGCACACCAACTACGCGCAGGCTGTTGCCGTGACGGGGCGCCTGTCGAGCAACGACCCGAACCTGCAGAACATCCCCATCCGCACGGCCGAAGGCCGGCGTGTGCGCGAGGCCTTCATCGCGCCGCCGGGGTTTGTGATCGCCAGCGCCGACTACTCGCAGATCGAGTTGCGCATCATGGCCCATATCAGCGAAGACCCGGGTCTGCTGCGCGCCTTCGCCGAAGGCATCGACGTGCACCGCGCCACCGCCAGTGAAGTCTTCGGCGTGGCCGTGGCCGAGGTGTCAGCGCAACAGCGGCGTTATGCCAAGGTCATCAATTTCGGGCTGATCTACGGCATGGGTGCGTTCGGCCTGGCCAGCAACCTGGGCATCGAGCAAAAGGCGGCGAAGGACTACATCGACAAGTACTTCGCGCGCTTTGCCGGCGTGCGCCGCTACATGGATCAAACGAAGAAGAGCGCGAAGGAGCTCGGTTATGTCGAGACCGCGTTCGGCCGGCGGCTGTGGCTGCCCGAGATCAACTCGGGCAATGGCCCGCGCCGCTCAGGCGCCGAGCGCCAGGCCATCAACGCGCCGATGCAGGGCACCGCGGCCGACCTCATCAAGCTGGCGATGATCGCCGTGCAGGCCACGCTGGAGCGCGAGCAGCGCGCCACGAAGATGGTGATGCAGGTGCACGACGAACTGGTGTTCGAAGTGCCCGAGGCCGAGGTCGCGTGGGCGCGCGAAGCGGTGCCGGCGCTGATGGCCGGGGTGGCGCAATTGAAGGTGCCGTTGCTGGCCGAGCTAGGCATGGGGCGCAACTGGGAAGAGGCGCATTAAGGCGAGCGGAAAATCCGTTTGTAACGGG
>JANLYV010000059.1:0-7212 GCA_031365825.1 Rubrivivax sp.
TCGGGTGTAACCGGGGCACAACCACCCGACTCTATCCCTTGTCCCGGTTTATTCCCCGATTTGTGCCCCGGCTTCTTCTGCGCTTCCAGGACAGATCCTGACGTTGCTTGACACGCATACCGCTTGTAAGTCATTGATCTATCAAGATTCTCGGGGTCGCGTGGGGCCTGCTGGAGTGGCCTCCTGGTCCCCCCGACAGGAATCGAACCTGTATCTGGCGCTTAGGAGGCGCCCGTTCTATCCGTTGAACTACGGCGGGGTGGATACGGCCGGCGCTGATGCGGGAACAGCGGTCGGTGCGGTGGATTTTCTCATGGGCAGCAGCGTGCCCAGCACGCCGGGCAGCATCGTGTTCTCGCCCACGCGCCAGGTCCAGATGACATCGAGCGAGTTGTCCTGTCCCGACTGCGCACGCAAGGTGAAGCGCTGCGCGATGCGGTAGATCAACTGCCAGGTGCCGGTGGTGGCGTTGACGCCGCGCTCGTAGCCCAGGTACCAGCGCCGTGACAGCTGCTTGCCCAGCGTGATGACGGTCTCGCGCACTTCACCGTCGCTCTGCCTCAGGCCGAATTCGTCCAGCCCGATGGTGCGCAGGAAGGCATCGGTCGGCGCTTCTCCTTCGCCTGCCAGCAGCGCCACGGCGGCGCGTTGCAGCAGCGCGCTGTCGGCGCGGCCCAGGCCATCGCTGGGGCGGCCCAGCACCAGCCATGAGAGCTTGTCGGTCTCGCTCATGTCGGGGTCGGCGTAGAGGCGCACCCGCGGCTTGATGAGGTTGCCGGCGATGGCCACGCCGACCTTGGCGTCGAGGTTGGGGCGTAGCGCCAGGATGTCCAGCGTCGGGTTGTCGGGCGCGCCGGTGAAGGTGAGGATGCCGCGGTCGATTTCGAGCTTTTGCGCATAGGCCGCATAGGTGCCGCCCACCGCGCGCACGATGCCGCGCACGGCCAGGCGGTTCTGCACGGTGGAAAGGCGCAACTCGCCGGCGAGCTGGGTGTCCAGGCCACGGCCGCGCACGCGCAGCTTGTCGCCGAGGTCGACCTGCAGCGCCAGCTGCACGCTGCGCCGTGGCACCCGTGCGGCTTCGACGACTTCGCGCGGCGCAAGCTGGCTGGTGCCGCTGCGCATCACCACATCTTCGTCCAGGCCCGGCGCGTCGTTGCGGCTCAAGTCGAACAGGCCTTCGTCGACTTTCAGCTCGCCGTCGAGCTTGAGCTGGTCGCTGCGCAATTCGAGCGTGGCCTTGCCGCTGGTGGTGAGTTGGCGGTCGACGCGCCCAAGCACGCGAAAGCGCTGCGCCTGCAGCTGCAGCCGCGCCACCGCTTGCGGCCCGAGTTCGGCGCTGCCGCTGACGGCCAGCTGCCCCTCGCCACCCCGCAGCACGAAGCGTTCGATCTGTGCCTTGTCGCCCTTGAGCGTGACCATGACCTCGCCGCCGCTGACGTCCACGCCTTGCAGCAGGTTGCGCACGCCGATGTTGCCGCCTTGCACCCGGCCGCTGTAGTCGGGTGCGCCGACGCGGCCGGCCACGCTCACGCTGGCCGTTAGATTGCCCGTCAATCGCCAGCCCGGTGGCACCCAGGCACCCCAGATGCCGATGTCGCCGACGCGGGCTTCGATGGCGCCGTCGACAGTGCTGTCTGCGTCGGGCCAGCGCTGCGTGGCCGGCAGCTGCAGGTGCAGCGCGCCCTTGACGTCGCCGAGCGTGCGGCCGGTGAAGTCCTGGGTGAAGTCCCAGCGGCCGTCGTGCGCGGCCAGGGCCATGCGCATCGTCGTCAGCCCGAGCTGATGCCGGCCGGTGACGTCGTCGCTGAGCAGGTCGCCACCGCGGCGTTCGAACACGATGTCGGCGTCGAACTGGGTGGCGGCCTTGACGTCCAGCCGCGCCGCGAGTTGCAGGTCACCGGCCCAGCCCATCGTCGGCTGCAGCCGGGCGAGGATGGGTGCGGCCATGAACGGCTCGATGTCGGCACGCAAGGCAAAGTCGGGCCGCGGGCCCCGGTTGTTGATAGTCACCGCCTCCCAGCGCAGCGTCAGCGCGTCGGCGAGTCGCGCCTGGCCGGCGTCGGCGCGCAATTCCACCAGGCCACCCTGGGGCGAGAACAGCAGCTCGGTGCGCAAGTCGCGAGCGCTGAACCACCGCGTCACTCTGGCGTTAGCGCTGGCCGTGGCACCGCTGGCCGAGCTGCCAACGCTGGCAGGTGTCGGGTCGCCGGGGTCGACGTCGAGCTCGGCGATGCGGCCACGCCAGCTGCCACCGCCGCTGCCGTCACCGGCCCAGCTGCCGTCGGCGCGCAAGCTGGCGCGGGTGCCACCGCGCGTCTGCAGCCCCAGCGCCGTTTCCATCCACTCGGGCGGCTTCATCGGCAACGTGGCGTTGGCACGAAGCACGTGCTGCTGCAGCGTGCCGGCAAGCTCGGCCTGCAAGGCGTGCACCTGCTGCGTGCCCAGGCGCAAGCCTTGCACGTCGGTACTGATGTTGAGTGGCTTGTCGCTCGCGGTGTCGACGCGCCAGCTGGTCAATCCGCGTTGCACCTGCAACTCGCCCAGACGCACGCCGTCGAGCTGGGCCCGGCCTTCGCTTTGCATGTCGGGCCAACGCCCCACGCCCTGCACATGGGCCGACACGCTGCCTTCGCGTGGTGCCCACTCGGCCAGCTCGGGAAACAGGCGCACGATGGGTGCCAGGCCGGCCAGGTTGTCGGCCTTGAGTTCAGCGCGCCAGCGGTCGGCGGCACCGCTGCCCAGCGCTTCGGCGCGGCCGTCGAGGTTGAGCCGGTTGCCGGCCAAACGCAGCTCGCCGCGCAGGCTGCTGGCAGCGCCGCCTGGATCACCGGGGTTGTGGCCCAGGGTGAGCTCCAGCTGCAAAGGCACACCGGCGAGCACCGAGTCCTGCAGCCGCGCCGTGCCGCTGCCCGAGGTCGTCTGCAGCAATGGCAGCCAGGCCAGCCGTGCCGCTTGTGCCGGCAGCTTCAGGTCGAGCAGCCAGCTGCCCGAGAAGCGGTGCGGGCCGCGGCGCCAGGCCGAGCCCTCGGGCCCGGGCCACCACAGCACCGGGTCGAAATCGCTGAGCGTGCCTTCGCTCTTCAGCGTCCAGGGGCCGGTGGCGCCGGACTCGGCCAGCGCGCGCCCCTGCGCCAGCGCGTTGCCGGCACTGGCGCGCAGCTGGCGCAGTTCCAGCCGATGCGCTGACAGCGTACCTTCGAGCTGCACGCGCAGCGGCTGCGGCGAGGCATCGAACCGGCCGTCGAGCGTGCCGCTGACTTCGAGCGTTAGCCCCGGTGCGGCCGGGCCCGGCGCCGTGCTTGCATGCGCCAACGCGTCGGGCCCGGGCAGACCGCGCAGCATGGCGTTCACGGGCCCGGTGAGGGTGAGCTTGGGCGCGCGCGTGTCCAGCAGTTGCGGGCGAATGTCGCTCAGCTGGGCTTGCACCTGCAGTGCGTCGCCACGCCACTGGCCACTGCCGCGCAACAGCCCGGCCGACGTGGTGGCGTCACCCAGGGCCAACTCGAAGCGTGTGATCTCTAGCAGATCGCGCGCCTTGGTCGAACCGCGCAGCGAAAGTTCGATGCGTCGCAGGGGCAGCCGCTGCTGGTCCCAGCGGCCGGGCAGGGCGTTGTCGAGTTTGATCTTGGCGCCGATGGGGGCGTCGGTGGCCTGGGTGACGATGTCGGCACTGCCACTGAGCCGCGTCTGCGGCGCGGCGCTGGTGATGGCGGCGAGGTCCAGCGCCTGGGTGCTGGCCTTCAGCGACGCCAGTGGCCAGGGTGCGAAGCTGCGCACCCCCGCTTGCAGGTCCAGCACCGGCGCCTCGCGGCCCTTGAGCGCGGTGCCGCGCAGCCTGGCGCTGGCCTGGAAGTGCTCGAGTGGCCCCTGAGCACTCAGCGCGGCCTGCCAATCCGCGCCCGCGGTCGACAACAGCTGGCCGTCGAGCATGAGCGCGAAGGGTGGCGTCGCCTGGATGCGGCCGCTGGCGCTGGCATGCAGCTGGTCCCAGTCGAAGCTCAGCTGTTCGAGCTCGTGCGCCTGGCCAACCTGGGCGCCGAGCACGCCGCGCGCACGCAGTTTGCGCAGTGGCAGCAGGTCGTTGACGACGAGTTCTTCGACTTCGACCTGCGGCAGCTGTGCCAGCAGCGGTAGCGTGAGTGTGCGCGGTGGCGTGAGCTTGGCTGCAGCCGGGCTGAGCCAGACCACGCGCCGCGCCTGCAATAGCTCGGCCTTGATGCCGACCCAGGCCGCGGCGTTGGGGCGCCAGCTCCACACCAGGCCTTCGGCTTGAAGGCCTTCGATGCTGAGGCTGCGTTTGCCGTCGAATTCCAGCCGCAGCGTCTGCAGCGAGAAGCGCGGCGACAGCAGCGCGCCCTGCACACCGCTGGCCTGCACGCCGGGCACATGCGCCAGCAGCCACTGCGTGCCGGCTTCGCTGCGCGCAAGCCAGGCGACCACGCCGCTGACGCCGCCCAGCAGCAGCAGCAGCAACAGCAGCATCCACAACACGGGCGTTAGCAAGCGCCAGAGGGCCTGCAACGTCTTGTCAGGCCTTGGTGGGCTCTGCGGGGTCGTGGCCACGGGCTTGTTGCGCGCTAGAGCGCGATACCAATGCTGAAGTGCAGACGCCAGCGGTGCAGTTCATCGGCCCAGGCGGCGTCCAGCCGCAGCGGCCCGACCGGGCTGCGCCAGCGCAGACCCATGCCCACGCCCATGGCAGGCTTGAGCTCGCGAAAGCTTGTGGCGGCGCGGCCGGCGTCGATGAACACCGCACCCAGCAACGAAGGCAGTGTCGGCATGATCGGGCGCGCCAGCTCGGCGCTGGCGGTGAAGAGCGCGCCGCCGCTGGTGACGCTGCCGTCGACGATGGGGCCGAGACTGCGGTAGGCGTAGCCGCGCACCGAGTCGTCACCGCCGGCCCGGAAGAGCTGCGATTCAGGCGCAGAGATGTCGCTCTTGCGCAAGACCTGGCCCAGCTCCAGCCGCGCCTGGCCGAACCACTGGCTGCCGATGGGCACATAGGTGGTGAGCCGGCCGTAGGCGCGCGCGAAGGGGCCCGTCGCCGCGTTGCTGCCGTGCGAGCGGCCGAGGCCGCCCTGCAGCGCCAGCGTCCAGCCTTGGGTGGGCAAGACCACGTTGTCGAGCTCGCGCAGCACGATGTGGGCGTTGCCCGAGAACGCGATGCTCGAACTGCGCGAGCTGCGGGTGGTGCGCACGTCGCGCTCGGCTTCGACGAAGTAGAGCTGCTCGAAAGGCACGGTGTCGCGTGCGCGGCCCAGGCGCACGCGCTCGGAGACGACGAGATCGGTGTCGGTGCGCAGCCGCTCCAGCGTGACGCCGGCCACGCGCCGGTACAGGCCTTCTTCGGGGTGGGTGCTCAACTCGAACGTTAGCGCGCTGCGCAGCCTCCCGAGCTCGATGAAGCTGCGCGAGCGCAGCGGCTGGCCGAAGAGGCGCCGGTGCACATGTTCGACGTTGGCGCGCGGGCCGGTGTTGGCGCTGAAGCCCAGGCCGAAGGTGTAGACCTGCAGCGTTTGCTCGTGCAGGCGCACGAAGACGCGTGCGGCACCGGCCTGCGCCGGGTCGGTGTCGTGGTTGACGGTGACGCTGTCGAACAGCCCGGCCTTCTGCAAACGCTCCTGGTAGTCGAGCAGCAGGCTCTCGGTCAGTGGCACGCCGGCCTTGAAGTCGGCCAGGTTGCGTACGGTGGCCGCGTCGTGTGCCACCAGGCCTTCGATCTCGATCTCACCGGCCTGGAACAGCGGGCCGCTGTCGGCGACGAGGAAGAGGCGCACGCGGCCGGCCGGCGCGTCGACTTCGGCCGCCGTGCCGCTCCAGGTCGCGATGGCATAACCGGCGCCGCGCAGCCGCGCCAGCGCCGCGGCCTTGGCCTCGCCCCAGGCGGCGTTGCGAAAGGCGACACCGGGTTTGAGTGCGAACAGCCGGCGCATGTCGTCGAGCACGACGCGCGCGCGCGCATCGCCGGCATCGGCCTGCGCTTGCAGCGGGCCTTCGACCTCGAAGGTCACGCCCGAGACCAAGGTGCGCGCACCCGGCTCGACGCTCAGACGCACATCCCGCGGCTGCCCCGCCACGCGCCCGGCGTCGCGTTGCAGCGTGACCTTGGGCGCGAAATAGCCTTCGGTCTGCAGCAGTTCCCTGATCTGCGCTGGTGCGGCATCGGCCAGGCGTGTCCACTCGTCGTCGGCCACCGCGTCGCCGCGCGTGAGCGCGCCCAGGCGCGTGAGGTCGAGGTTCTTTTCGAGCAGCGCCTTCAGCGGCGCTGGCGCCTCGATGGTGACGCGCAAGGCCGGTGGCCCGGCAGGCGCGGAAGGCGCGTCGGCGCTGGTGTCTTTGGCCGACGGGTCATGCCACGGCCACAGCGCGCAGCCACCCAGCGACATCAGCGCAAGCGAACACATCAGTGTGGTGAGCCGGGCCAGGCAACGCCACCTCATGGCACATCTGCCAAAGGTCATTTACTCAGCAGCCGCATGGCCCCTTCGAGGCCGGCCAGCGTGAGCGGGAACATGCGCTGGTTCATCAATTGCTGGATGATCGAAATGCTTTGCCGGTACTGCCACACGCCTTGCGGCTCGGGGTTGATCCAGGCGAACTTGGGGAAAGCGTGGGTCAGGCGCTGCAGCCATTCGGCACCGGCTTCCTCGTTGTTGTATTCGACGCTGCCGCCACTCTGCAGGATCTCGTACGGGCTCATCGTCGCGTCGCCGACGAGGATCAACTTGTAGTCCTTGTTGTACTTGCGGATGAGGTCCCAGGTGGCGAACTTCTCGGCGAAACGGCGCCGGTTGTTCTTCCACATGAAGTCGTAGACGCAGTTGTGGAAGTAATAGAACTCGAGGTGCTTGAACTCTGACTTGGTGGCCGAGAAAAGTTCCTCGACGCGGTGGATGTGTTCGTCCATCGTGCCGCCCACGTCCATCAACAGCAACACCTTCACCTTGTTGTGGCGCTCGGGCACCATCTTGATGTCGAGCATGCCGGCATTGGCGGCCGTGCGGTGGATGGTGTCGTCGAGGTCGAGCTCGTCTTCGGCGCCTTCGCGTGCGAAGCGGCGCAGGCGGCGCAGTGCCACCTTGTTGTTGCGCGTGCCGAGCTCGTTCGTGTCGTCGTAGTCTTTGTAGGCGCGCTGGTCCCAGACTTTCACCGCGCTCTTGTTGCGGCCTTTGTCCTGGCCGATGCGCACACCTTGCGGGTTGAACCCGA
>JANLYV010000134.1:0-7372 GCA_031365825.1 Rubrivivax sp.
ACGGGTGGTGGCGCAGCTCGCGCCAGGCCAGCGGCAGCAGCACGTGCAGGAGCAGGCGCGCGCTCATGTTGTACTCAGGCCGCGCTGATGCCGCCACTGCCGAGCAGCAAGCGCCGGTCGGCCAGCGCGGCGGCGGCGGCCGAATGCGTCACCAGCAGACATGCCGCGCCGGCCTGCAACACCTGCTCGCGCAGGAGTGCGAGCACGCGCGCGGCGGTGCCGGGGTCGAGGTTGCCGGTGGGCTCGTCGGCCAATATCAATCCCGGCTGATGCACCACCGCGCGCGCGATGGCCACGCGTTGCAGCTGCCCGCCCGAGAGTTGCGCCGGCAGCCTTGAAGCCAGCGCCTGCAGTCCCACCGCCTGCAGCACCGTGGCCACACGCGCGTCGTCGGGTCGGCCTTGCAGCAGCAGCGGCAGCGCGACGTTGTCGTGCACGCTCAGGTGCGGCAGCACATGGAAGGCCTGGAAGACGAAGCCGAGCTGCGTGCGCCGCAGCAACGCACGCGCGGTCTCGTTCATGCCGGCGATGTCGCTGCCGTGGATGAGCACGCGGCCGGCGTCGGGCAGCTCCAGGCCGGCGATGCAGTTCAGCAGCGTCGACTTGCCCACGCCCGATTCACCGAGCAGGGCGACGAACTCGCCAGGCTGCAATTGCAGCGAGACGCCGGCGAACACCGGTGTGTCGCCGAAGGACTTGCGCAGCTCCTGCACGTCGAGCGCAGTCACACCGGCTCCAGCGCCGCCAACACGGTGTGCACGCCCAGCGCCAGCGCATCGGGCGCATCGGCGCGCACGACGCAGCGTTCGGGCATGGCCCGCAACCACGTCAGCTGGCGTTTGGCGAGCTGGCGCGTGGCCGCGATGCCGCGCTCGCGCAGCAGCGTGAAGTCGTTGTTGTCCAAAGCCTGCCAGGCCTGGCGGTAGCCCACGCAGCGTAGGGCTGGCAGTGCCGCATGCAGATCGCCGCGCTCGCGCAGCGTACGCACTTCATCGAGCAGGCCAGCGGTGAGCATGGCGTCGAAACGCTCGGTTATGCGTTGATGCAGCCAGCCGCGCGCCGCGGGTTCGAGTGCCACCATGGGCAGCGCCATCGTGCCCGGCCGTGGCGCATCACGCGAGACCGCACCGCGCTGCCACCACGACAGTGGCTTGCCACTGACACGGAAGACTTCGAGCGCGCGTTGGATGCGCTGTGCGTCGGCCGGCGCGAGGCGCGCCGCTGTCGCCGGGTCCACGCGCGCCAGCTCGGCATGCAGCGCGGGCCAGCCTTGTGCTCGCGCCTGCGCGTCGAGTTCGGCGCGCACGGTTGCGTCGGCACTGGGCAGCACGTCCAGCCCGTCGCGCAGCGCCTTGAAGTACAGCATGGTGCCGCCCACCAGCAGCGCGTGATGGCCGCGCGCGTGGATCTCGCCGATCAAGCGCCGCGCGTCGGCGACGAAGCTGGCGGCGGAGTAGCTCTGTGCCGGGTCGAGCACGTCGATGAGGTGATGTCGCACGGCCGTGCGCTCCGCGGCGCTGGGCTTGGCCGTGCCGATGTCCATGCCGCGATAGACCTGGGCTGAATCGACGCTGATGATCTCGGCCGGCCGCGCCGCCGCCGCGGCCATCGCCACCGCACTCTTGCCCGCAGCCGTCGGCCCTGCGATGGCCACCGTGCCGGGCGTCATGCGCGTGCTCAAGTTGCGGCGCGCGCCAGGCGTTCGGCGCGCGGCACCAGAGCCCAGGCCACGGTGCAGGTGAGCAGCGCCCAGAAGGCCAGGCCCAGCGCCAGCGGCATCACCGTGCCGTCGAGCGCGCGGCCCAGCCACAAGCCCACGCCGAAGGCCACCATGGCGAGCAGGAAACCGGCCAGTGCCGAGGCCGCGCCGGCATGCTGCGGAAACGGCCCGACCACGGCCGCCTGCCCCACCGGCTGGTGGATGCCATGGCCGAAGAAGTACAGCCATTGCGGCACCAGCAAGGCCCAGATGGTGTGCACGCCCAGCAATGCCAGCAAGGCGATGAGCGCGCCACCGGCGCCGGTGAAGCGCGCGCCTATGGCCACGCCGCGCGTCAGGCCGTGGCGCGCCACCACGCGCCGGCAGAACAGCGTGCCGCCGATGTAGACCAGCGAGCACGAGGCCAGCGCCAGGCCGTAGTTCGTGGGCGACAGGCCGAGCACGTCCATGTAGACGAAGGACGAGGCCGCAAGCACGGTGAAGAGCCCGCCGTAGGTGGCCGCGATCAGCGCTGCCCAGGCCTGGAAGCCCGGATGCGCGGCCATGCGCCACCAGGTGGTGAACAACGGCGCGAGGTTCGTCGCCGCGGGCCGCTTCTGCGCAAGTGTTTCCGGCAATGCGCGCACGACAAACGTTAGCACCAGCACCCCGCAGACCGCGACGAAGGCGAAGCTGGTGCGCCAACCGAGCCAGGCCGTGATGAGCCCGCCCAGCGGCGGGCCGACGAGTGCGATGAAACCCAGGCCGGTGAGGGCGATGGCCATCACGCGTGCGCCCTCGCTGGGCTCGTACAGGTCGCGCAGCATCGCGCGCGCGCACACCACTGCCGCCGCCAGGCCGATGCCTTGCAGCGCGCGCCAGCCGATCAACGCCTGGATGTCCGGCGCCAGCGCGCAGCCGACACCGGCCACGCTGTACAGCGCCAGCCCGAGCAACAACACCGGGCGGCGGCCGATGCGGTCGGCCACCGGCCCCCACACCAGTTGCGCCAGGCCGAACGCGAGGACCAGCGCCGCCAGGGTCTGCGTGGACGCAGCCATCGACGCGCCGAGCTCGCGCGTAAGCAGGGTCAGGCCAGACAGGTAGAGGTCGGTGGCGATCGGCTGCAGCCCCAGCAGCAAGGCCAGCGCCCAGGCTACAAGCCGCGGCGCGACGACGGCCGCTCGCGCGGTCGATGCGCCGGGGGGCGCCGTGGGCGTGAGCATGGCTTGAGGTTACCAGCGCTCCACAGAGGCCATCGCAGCGCACTGCCTGCAGCTGCCGGGCGATCACGCCGATGCGATCCGCCGGCGCTTCGGTCAAAAGCGTTCGAATTCCCCGAGGTAGCGCCACTGCCCTGGCGGCAACTGCCCCAGCGGCACGCTGCCGATACGCACGCGCTTCAGGCCCACCACCTGCAGGCCGACGAGTTCGCACATGCGGCGGATCTGGCGCTTGCGACCTTCGCGCAGCACGAAGCGCAGCTGGTCTTCGTTGGCCCAGCTCACCTTGGCCGGCTTCAGCCGCACGCCGTCGAGTTCAAGCCCTTCGCGCAAGCGCGCCAGGTCGCTGCCCGGCAGACCACCTTCGCCGGCGTAGGCGACGCGCACGAGGTACTCTTTTTCGACTGGCGAGTTCTCGCCGATCAAGAGCTTGGCGATGCGCCCGTCCTGCGTCAGCACGAGCATGCCGGTGGAGTCGATATCCAGTCGCCCGGCCGGTGCCAGGTGGCGCAGGTGGCCGGGATGGAAGGGCGTTTTCGCCGCGTCCGCGCCCCAATGGTTGGCCGCAGTGACCAGCGTGATGGCGGGCTCGTGGCCGTCTTCAGCCTGCCCGCTGACGAAGCCCACCGGTTTGTGCAGGATGATGGTGACGCTGCGTGCCTGCACGGCGCGCGCACGCGGGTCGATGGCTATGGCCGTGTCGGGTGGCACACGTTGGCCGAGCACGGCGACGCGGCCGTCGACACGCACCCAGCCGGCGGCGATCCAGTCGTCGGCCTCGCGCCGCGAAGCCAGGCCGCGCTCGGTCAGCAGCTTGGAGATGCGTACACCGTCGTCGTGCATGGCGCGGACGGGCCGGGGTGTTGGCGCGGCGATGCGTGGCGCTTGCGGCGCTGCGCTCGGGGCTGGTGGGAGCGGCGCCTTCCTTGCGGCTGATGATGGCGCTGGCGCAGGCTTGATCGGTGGCGCAGGCGGTGGCGCAAGCGGTGGCGCCATCGGTCGCAGACGCGGTGGCGCTTTCGCCGGGTCGCGCCGGGGCGCTGTTCCGGCACGCACCGGCCGCCGTTGCGGGTCGCGTGGCGGGGCTTTGGGCTTGACGGTCAATTTGGGTCGGTCATTCACGCGCCGATTGGACCATGAGCGCAAACCTAGAATCGATAGCGCCTCACTGCACGTCAGGATCCCCGCATGGCCATTTACCAACTCGGCGACGAACGCCCACGCATCCACGCCACGGCCTGGGTGGCAGAAAGCGCCGACGTCATTGGCCGCGTGGCGCTGCTCGAACATGCCAGCGTCTGGTACGGCGCGGTGCTGCGCGGCGACAACGAGTGGATCACCATCGGCGCGCGCAGCAACGTGCAGGACGGCTCGATGTTGCACACCGACATGGGCTTCCCCATGATGCTGGGCGGCGACGTGACCATCGGCCACCACGTCATGCTGCACGGCTGCACCGTGGGCGACGGCACGCTCATAGGCATCAAGTCGGTGTTGCTCAACGGCGCGAAGATCGGCAAGCACTGCATCGTCGGCGCCGGCTCGCTGGTGACCGAGGGCAAGGAATTTCCCGACGGCTGTCTCATCGTCGGCAGCCCGGCGAAAGTGGTGCGCATGCTCACGCCCGAGCAGGTAACGCGCACAGCGATGGCCGCGGCGTTTTACATCACCAACGCGGCACGTCATCGCGACCAGGTCAAGCGCATCTCCTGAACCCGCGCACGATGTCCGAGCTGCACAAGTTCATCTTCGACGGCCTGCCGGTGCGCGGCATGCTGGTACGCCTGACCGGCAGCTGGCAGGAAGCGCTGCGCCGCCGCGCCACGGTGGGTGCCTTCGCGCCCGAAGTTCGCCAGCTGCTCGGCGAGATGGCTGCGGCGGGCGTGCTGATGCAGGCCAACATCAAGTTCAACGGCGCGCTGGTGCTGCAGATCTACGGCGACGGGCCGGTGAAGCTGGCGGTGGCCGAGGTGCTGCCCGAGCTGAGCTTTCGCACCACCGCCAAGGTGGTGGGCGAGGTACGCGCTAACGCCCAACTGGAGGCGCTTCTGAACCTGCACGGCCAGGGTCGCTGCACCATCACGCTCGACCCGCTGGAGCGGCTGCCGGGGCAGCAGCCTTACCAGGGCGTGGTGCCGCTGTCCGCGATGAAAGACGGCGACCAACGCGAGCCGCTGCAGCAGCTGGCGCAGGTGCTCGAGCACTACATGCTGCAGTCGGAACAGCTCGACACGCGCCTGGTGCTGGCCGCCAATGACGAGCAGGCGGCGGGCCTGCTGATCCAGCTCATGCCGGTGGAAGGCGCGGGCAATGTCGGCGCGCGCAAGAACGAAGATGACATCGGCGTGTCGGAAGCCTTCAACCGCATCGCCATGCACAGCGCCACGCTCACGCGCGAGGAGCTGTTGACGCTTCCCACCGAAACCATCCTGCACCGCCTGTTCTGGCAGGAGCCGTTGCGCCTGTTCGAGCCGCTGCATCCGCGCTTTGCCTGCCGCTGCTCGCGCCAGCGCGTGGGCGGCATGCTGCGCTCGCTCGGCCGCGAAGAGAGCGACAGCCTGATCGAAGAGCGTGGCCTGGTCGAAGTCGGTTGCGACTTCTGCGGCTTGCAGTACCGCTTCGACGTGGTTGACGTGGGCGAGCTCTTCACGCCGGCGCGTGAGGCGCCGCCGGGCCCGCAGGCGTTGCAGTAGTCAACGGACTTGACCACTGCTGCGCCAACGTCGCAGCCATGATGTAGCCGCCCGCCACCGCGCTGAGCAGGCCGTTGCCTGAAAGATAGCCCCACACCGCATTGCCCGAAACACCGCGTGCCGCGCCACCGGCGGCGAGCAGGTTGGCAAAGGGCCGGCCGTCCTCGCGCAGCACGCGGCAGTGGGCGTCGATGTCCAGCCCACCTTGCGTGTGGAACAGCGCACCGGTGACCTTGATGGTGTGCATGGGCGGCGTCAGCACCGTGCTTGCCAAGGTCTGGCGCAACGTGGTCGCGTCACAGCCGATGATCGCGGCCAGCGCGTTGCTGTCGGCGGCATGGCGCACCGCGCCCGCGGCTTCAGCCGCGACGAAGTCGGGGAACGAGCGGCCCAGCGCCAGCAATCTGTCGTCGAACACATTCCAGGCCAAACCACCGGGTTGCGCCAGCACCTGCACCGCGGCTTCCGAGTAGCCGGCCGTCTCGTCGTGAAAGCGTTCGCCACGCGCGTTGAGCTGCACGCCGCCCTGCATCATCAAAGCCCAGGTGATGAGCGCACCTTGTGGCACGGCCCAGGCGCCATGCCCTTGATAGCCGCCAAGATCAGCGCAGCGTGCGCCGAGTGCACGGCCCCAGGCGATGGCACTGCCGTCGTTGCCTTGGTGTCCGGCATAGATCGCGTCGCGCATGGGCGGCAGCCACTCACGCACCATCGCCGCGTTGCCGCCGAAGCCGTTGTTGGCCAGCACGAGGGCGTCGCAGTGCAGGTGTTCGATGCGGCCGTCGGGCCGCTCATACCCAAGGCCCTGGATGCGCTGCTGCGCATCGACGTGCAGTTCGAGCACACGCGCTTCGGTCAGCAGCATCGCGCCGAGTGCCCGGGCGCGCGCCTCGAGCGCGGCCACCAGCGCCGCGCCGGTGCGTTCGCGCAAGGCGTGCATGCGGCGCAGACGATGGCCGGGGTAGAGGAAACCGTCGAGCACGTCGAACTGCAGGCCGTGACGGATGTGCAATCCGTCCAGTGCCGGCACGATGGCTTCGGTGTAGGCGGCCACGAGATGGGCCGCGGCCGTGCCGCGCGCCTTGTGCTGGATGTCGTGCGCGAACGTCGCAGGTGTGTCGTGGTGCACGCCAGAGCGCCGCTGCGCCAGCGTGCCGGCGGCAGGGATGAAGCCCGACGACAAGGCCGTCGAGCCTCCCGGGGTTGGGTCGCGCTCCAGCAGCACGCAGTCGATGCCGGCCTCGCGCAGAAAGATCGCCGTGGTGAGGCCGCAGGCGCCGGCGCCGACGATGGCCACAGGCACGGCAGGCGCGTCGGCGGCAATCCGGTCAAGTTGAACGTTAGGCGCGCGCATGAAGTCTTCGGCAGGCGATGTGCCGGCACGATACATTGCCGGCCATGCCCGCATCTCACGGCACCACCGCCATCAGCTTTCGCGCGATGCAGTTGCAAGACCTGCCGCTGATTCACGCATGGCGGCTGCAGCCGCATCTGCAACCCTGGTGGTTCGACCCGGGCACGCTGGCGGCGTTCACGGCGCGTTACGCGCCGCGCATCGAGCCCGGCTCGGACGTGCACGGCTACATCGCCTGCCGCGGCGCCGAGGCCATCGGCTTCATGCAGTGTTACCTGGGCAGCGAGCCTGGCGAGCGCGGCATCGATCAATTCCTCGCGCATGCACATCAGCTCGGGCAGGGCCTCGGCACGGCGATGGTGCGCGCCTTCGTCGAAAGCCTGTTCGACGAACCGACGGTGAC
>JANLYV010000141.1:0-2013 GCA_031365825.1 Rubrivivax sp.
GCGGGTGGTCTACCAGCACGTCAAGGAGGCCGCAACCCAGCGCCTGCTGCTGGAGAAGGGCGACGCCGACATCGCGCGCAACCTGTCGCCGGAAGACCTGGCCGCGCTGGCCAGCAACAAGGACATCAGGACCACGGCCACGCCCAAGGGCACGGTGTATTACTTCGGCCTGAACCAGAAGAACCCGAACCTGGCCAGGCCCGAGGTGCGGGAAGCCTTCAAGTGGCTGGTCGACTACGACGCCATCGGCGCCACGCTGATCAAGAACATCGGCATCGTGCACCAGAATTTCCTGCCGGTCGGCCTGCTCGGCGCCAGCACCGAGAAACCCTACAAACTCGACGTCGACAAGGCCAAGGCGCTGCTGGCCAAGGCCGGCCTGCCCAACGGCTTCAAGGTGACGATCGACATGCGCAGCATCCAGCCGGTGCAGGGCATCACCGAAGCCGTGCAGCAGACGCTGAAGCTGGCCGGCATCGAGATGGAAATCCTGCCCGGCGACGGCAAGCAGACGCTGACCAAGTACCGCGCGCGCACGCACGACATCTACGTCGGCCAATGGGGCGCCGACTACTGGGACCCGCACACCAACGCCGACACCTTCGCGCGCAACCCCGACAACGGCGATGAACCCAAGACCAAGCCTCTCGCCTGGCGCAATGCCTGGGACATCCCCGAGCTGACGAAGAAGTCCGACGCCGCCGCGCTGGAACGCGACGGCGCCAAGCGCGCCAAGATGTACCAGGAGATCCAGGCCGAGTTCCGCAAGACCAGCCCGTTCGTGATGCTTTACCAGCAAACCGAGGTGGCGGCGTTTCGCAGCAATGTCGAGGGTTTGAAGATCGGCCCCACGTCCGACTCCACCTACCTTTTCAACGTTAGCAAGAAGTAGGCGCTGTGCGCGTCTTGCGCCAGCGCGCAAAAGCCGCCGGCAACCTGCTGGTGGTCATCGCGCTGACCTACCTCGGCCTGCTCGCGGTCACGTTCTTCATCGGCCGCGTGATCCCGGTCGACCCGGTGTTGGCCATCGTCGGCGACCGCGCGCCCGAGCACGTGATCAAGCGCGTGCGCGAAGAACTCGGGCTGAACAAACCGGTCTACCGGCAGTTCGCGATCTACGTCGCCAAGGCCAGCACGGGCGACTTCGGCACCTCGGTGCTGACCTCCAACCCGGTGCTGCAAGACATCCGCAAGACCTTCCCGGCCACGCTGGAGCTGGCCACCTGCGGCATCCTCATCGGCGCCGGCCTGGGCGTGCCACTGGGGGTGTGGGCGGCGGTGAAGCGCGGCGGCGTCGTCGATCAGGCCGTGCGCATCATGGGTTTGATCGGCTATTCGGTGCCCATCTTCTGGCTCGGGCTGATGGCGATGGTGGTGTTCTATGCGCGCCTGGGCTGGGTTGGCGGACCAGGTCGCATCGACGTCGCCTTCGAGTACGTGGTGCCGCCGGTGACGAACTTGCTGCTGCTGGACGCAGCGCTGGCGGGTGAGTGGGAGGCCTTCGGCAACGCGTTTTCGCACCTGGTGCTGCCCGCGTCACTGCTGGGTTATTTTTCGCTGGCCTACATCAGCCGCATGACACGTTCGTTCATGTTGAACGAGCTGACGCAGGAGTACATCGTCGCCGCGCGCGCCAAGGGTTTGAGCGAGAGCCGCATCATCTGGCGCCACGCGTTGCGCAATGCCTGGGTGCCGCTGGTGACGGTGATCGCGCTGTCCTACGCCGGCTTGCTCGAAGGTTCGGTGCTGACCGAGACCGTGTTCGCCTGGCCGGGGCTGGGCCTGTACATCACCAACTCGCTGCAGAACGCCGACATGAACGCGGTGCTGGGCGGCACCATCGTCGTCGGCAGCATCTTCATCGGGCTGAACCTGCTGTCGGACGTGCTCTACCGGCTGCTCGACCCGCGCACGCGTCAGGGTTGACTCTTTGCTAACGCTCAAAGCGACATGACTGAAATTGCCGCGCATCGCGCCTTCTACGCCAGCTTCATCGTCGGCAGCGTCGGCGCG
>JANLYV010000222.1:0-2081 GCA_031365825.1 Rubrivivax sp.
CGACATCCTGTCGCGCAACACCACGTGGACGCTCACGCGCGACGCCTCGCTCGGCATCCACTTCGTGGGCACCGTGTACTACGACGGCCAGGGCTTCATCGTTCCCGCCAAGGCGAAGGTGAAGAGCGCCAAGCAGCTGAAGGGCGCCACCGTGTGCGTGCAATCGGGCACCACCACCGAGAAGAACCTGACCGACTTCTCGCGCGCCAACAAGCTCGACATCAAACCGGTCGTGTTCGAAAAGCAGGAGGCCTCGACCGGGGCCTATTTCAGCGGCCGCTGCCAGGCCTTCACCACCGACGCGTCGGGCATGGCCTCGATTCGCAACAAGGAAGCCAAGGACCCGAAAGAACACATCATCCTGCCCGAGCTGATCTCCAAGGAGCCGCTCGGCCCGAGCGTGCGCCGCGGCGACGACGAGTTCTTCGCCATCGCCAAATGGGTCATCTACGCGCTGATCGAGGCCGAGGAATACGGCATCACGCAGGCCAACGTCGACCAGATGAAGACCAGCACCGACCCGGTGGTGCAGCGCATCCTGGGCACCAGCGAAGACACCGGCAAGCTGCTGGGCCTGGACAAGGACTGGGCTTATCGCGCGATCAAGGCCACGGGCAACTACGGCGAGATCTTCGAGCGCAATGTCGGCCCGAACTCGGCACTGGCCTTGCCGCGCGGCGTCAACAACCTGTGGAACAAGGGCGGCATCGTCTACGCGCCGCCGGTGCGTTGAGTCTGTTTTTGTGAAGGCAGCGGGGGTCGAGCGTCTCGACCCCCGGTTCTTTCGAAGTCAGCGTACTCAATCCGTTATCGCCCCAGCGCCGGAGCCCCCATGGCCACCAGACCGCCACCCACCAAGAAGCGCGAGTGGTCCTTGCGCAGCCGTGCCGTGCGCGGTGTGCTGTACCAGGTCGTGGCCCTCGGGCTGATCGGCTTCGTGATCTGGTTCCTGGCGCACAACACCATGGAAAACATGCGTGTGCGCGGCATCCAGAGCGGCTTCGACTTCCTGCTGCAGCCCGCTGGTTTCGACATCGGCGAGCGCATGATTCCCTACGAGTCGATCGACGCCTACTGGCGCGCCTTCCTCATCGGGCTGCTGAACACGCTGCGCGTGGCCATCATCGGCGTGATTCTGACGACGATCCTCGGCACGTTGCTGGGCGTGGGCCGCTTCTCCAACAACGCCATCGTGCGCGGCCTGTGCTACGGCTACGTCGAGCTGTTCCGAAACGTGCCGATCCTGCTGCAGTTGCTGGTGTGGTACCTGGTGCTGACTGAAGCGCTGCCCGATCCGGGCTCACCGCTCTCGCTGGGCGGCCTCGTCTTCCTGAGCAAGGGCGGCCTGTCGTTTCCCTCGCCCATCGCCGACCCGGGCCATGCCTGGACCGCGCTCGGTGCCGTGGCCGGCATCGCCGCTGCCTTCTTTTATGCGCGCTGGGCGCGCCGCCAATTCGAAGCCACCGGCCGCGCCCGCGCCACCTTCTGGCCCGGTGTGGCGATGGTGATCGTGTTGGCGTTGCTGGGCTGGGTGGCGGGCGGCATGCCTACGGCCTGGCAGATTCCCGAAGTGAGCGATGTCGCCGTCAACGGCGGCAGCGAGGTCACGCCGGAGTTCATCGCGGTGCTGCTCGGCCTGGTGCTCTACACCTCGGCCTTCGTGGCCGAAGTTGTGCGCGCCGGCATCCAGTCGGTGTCGAGCGGGCAGTCGGAAGCGGCCAGTGCACTCGGGCTCGTGCGCGGTTTGCAGATGCGTCTGGTGATCCTGCCGCAGGCCTTGCGCGTGATCATCCCGCCGATGACCAACCAGTACCTGAACCTGACGAAAAACTCGTCGCTGGCGGTGGCCATCGGCTACCCCGACGTGGTGTCGATCTCCAACACGGCCATCAACCAGACCGGCCGCGCGGTCGAGTGCATCGCCATCATCATGGGCGTGTACCTGTTCACTTCGCTGTCCACGTCGGGCTTCATGAACTGGTACAACAAACGCTCGGCGATCAAGGAGCGGTGAACGGCATGGACAGCTTCCAACCCATCGCCGCGCGCGCCGCGCCCGTCAACACCGAGGGCCTGGTGCC
>JANLYV010000182.1:0-6339 GCA_031365825.1 Rubrivivax sp.
CTCGACCTGAAGCTCCATCTCTTCTTCGCGCAGCCCGGCCGGCAACATGATCTTCTTGGTGATGACGGCCGACTGCGGCATCGCCATCACGACGTTTTTGGTGCGGGTGCCGCTTTTTGCGACCACGCGGCGCACGGCATCGGCCACTTCATCGAACTTCTCGATCTGGCCGTCGGTGATCCAGCCCTTCTCGAAAGATTCGGAAGCGAGTCGCTCCAGCACCATCTCGCCGTTGCTTGTCTGCCCCAATTCGACCAGCTTGGCGCCGGAGGAACTGATGTCCAGACCGATCATCGGCGCATGTTTACGGCCACGCAGAAGGTCCAGAAAGCTCAATTGGATTGACTCCCCAGGTCGCCCGGCGGCGCCCGGCCGTGTTAAGAAGTTACTTCAATGCTAGCAGTAAAGCCCTTGAGTGCGAAAGAAAAAAGCCGGTTTAAGGCCCTCACCTCGTTGTCTTTCGTTAACGGCTGAAACAGGTGGCGCGTGCCAGTTCGGGTTGCCCCTGAGTCGCGCGGCGTTTGGCTCGAACGCTGCCTGCGTCAACGCACGGAGATCAGGTTAGCGATTCTTATAATGCCTGTCGACCATCTGCCGGGAACCGAATGACGACGCCTGAGCAACCTTCCAACCCGGCTGCCGATGCAACGCCTGTCGCGGCCGGGCACGGCGAGGTGCAACGTTTCCTGAAGCTTGGCGGCCGCGCTGGCATGTGGGTGCTGGGCCTGTTGGGTGCCGGGCTCTTGATCCTGCTGCTGATCATCGGCGTGGCGCTGGCTGTGGCCTACCCCAACCTGCCCGACATCAGCAGCCTGGCCGATTACCGGCCCAAGCTGCCCTTGCGCGTGGTCTCGTCCGACGGCGTCGTGCTGGGTGAATTCGGCGAAGAGCGGCGCGAACTGATGCCCATCGCACGCATCCCCAAAGTGATGAAGGACGCCGTGCTGGCGGCCGAGGATTCACGTTTTTACCAGCACGGCGGCGTTGACTACAAAGGCGTGGCTCGCGCCGCGCTGGAGAACCTGCGCGATGCGCGCAGCCAGGGCGCATCGACGATCACGATGCAAGTCGCGCGCAACTTCTATTTGTCGACGGAAAAGACGTTCACACGCAAGATCTACGAGATCTTGCTGGCACTGAAGATCGAGCGGCTGCTGAGCAAGGACCAGATCCTTGAGCTGTACATGAACCAGATCTTCCTCGGCCAGCGCGCCAGTGGGTTCGCCGCCGCGGCGCAGATCTATTTCGGCAAGCCGCTGGCTGAGGTCACGGTCGCCGAGGCCGCGATGCTGGCTGGGCTGCCTAAGGCGCCTTCCGCCTACAACCCCATCGCCAACCCGAAGCGTGCCACGCAGCGCCAGCGCTACATCGTTGAGCGCATGCTCGAAAACGGGTTCATCACGGAAGCGCAACGCGACGAAGCGCAGGCACAGGTGCTGCGCTACCGCACCCAAAACGAGGTGGCGGTGCACGCCGAATTCGTGGCCGAAGCGGCGCGGCAATTGGTATTCGCGCAGTACGGTGACGACGCCTACACACGCGGGCTGAATGTGCATTTGAGCGTCAACTCGGCCGACCAGATGGTGGCCTATCGCGCATTGCGCAAAGGACTGATGGACTTCGAGCTGCGCCAAATCTACCGCGGGCCTGAAGCTTATGTCGACCTGCCGGCCAACGCCGGGCTGCTGGACGCACGCGTGGCCGAGGCCCTGGCCGATCATCCCGACAACGACGAATTGCGTGCCGCAGTGGTGCTCGAAGCCGCGCCACGCAAGGTGGTGGCCATGTTGCAAAACGGCGACTCGATCACGGTCATGGGTGAAGGACTGAAGCCGGTGAGTTCGGGGCTTTCGACCAAGGCGGGACCGAAGGTCGAGATACGCCGCGGCGCCATCGTCCGCGCCATGCGCAATGCCAAGGGCGACTGGATGTTGACGCAGGTGCCGGAGGTCGAAGGCGCCGTGATCGCCCTCGACCCACGCAACGGCGCGGTGCGCGCCATGGTCGGCGGCTTCGACTTCGGCAAAAGCAAGTTCAACCATGTCACACAGGCCTGGCGTCAGCCCGGGTCGAGCTTCAAGCCCTTCGTCTACTCGGCCGCATTGGAAAAAGGCATCACGCCGCTTACTGTGGTGAACGATGCGCCGCTGTTCTTCGACGCGGCAGAAACCGGCAGCCAGCCTTGGGAGCCGAAGAATTACGACGGCAAGTTCGACGGCCCGCTGCCGCTGCACACGGCCTTGGCCAAGTCGAAGAACATGGTGTCGATACGTGTCCTGCGCTCGATCGGCCCGGCGTTCGCACAAAACTGGATCACGCGCTTTGGATTCGACGCAGACAAGCACCCCGCCTACCTGACGATGGCGCTTGGCGCGGGCTCGGTCACCCCGATGCAGATGGCCACGGCCTACAGCGTCTTCGCCAACGGCGGCTACCGCGTGCCGCCCAATCTGATCACCCGGCTCACCGACAGCAAGGGCCGCGTGTTGCTGCAAACCAAACCCGTGGTGCTGGACGACTCGATGCGCACGCTCGACGCGCGCAATGCCTTTGTCATGACGACGCTGATGCAGGAGGTCACGCGCGCCGGCACGGCCGCCAACGCGCAGCGCCAGCTCAAGCGCAGCGACATCTACGGCAAGACGGGCACGACCAACGATTCCATGGATGCCTGGTTCGCCGGCTACCACCCGACGCTGACGGCGGTGGTGTGGATCGGCTACGACAACCCGCGCAAACTGGGCGACCGCGAAACCGGTGGGGGCCTGGCCTTGCCGGTGTGGATCGAACTGATGACGCACGCGCTGCGCGGCGTGCCAGTGCAAGAGTTCAAGCCGCCAGAAGGTGTGGTTCAAGTCGCCGGCAGCTGGCTCTTCGACGAGTTCGGCCAAGGCGGTGGTGTCGCCAGCCTCGGGCTCGAAGACAAGGTGCCACAGCCCCCCGACGCGCAGGAGCGCAGCAGCATCCTGGATTTGTTCCGGCGCTGATCAATCTGGCGCGGCGAATCGCAGCGCCTGCGCCGCCTGCGCGCTGGCATGGTGCGACAGCACGTCAAAGAACTCGCCGCCGTCACGTGTATCGACCCAGCGGCCGGCGTCGTGGCGAAAGTGAAAGCCACCGCCGCGCGCCGCGAGCCAGATCTCCTGCAGCGGCGGCTGGGTGTTGATGATGAGCCTGCTGCCATCGGGCAGCAGCAACTCAAGCAGGCCACCCGTACGTTGCGTGTCGATGTCGATCACGTCGTCCTGCAGCCAGCGGTCGGCGGTGCTTTCGATCTGTGCCAGCACGGCGTCAGTGAGCCGCCGGTATTCGGCATCTGAAAGCCTTGATGGGGACGGCGTGGCGGCAACGCTCATTAGAATCCTTGGCATGCAGAACAAGCAAAAAACGAGTGTAGTGCGACGCTGTTTCTCGGCCTTTGCTGCAGGGGTATGCGGCCTTGCGCTGCTGGCCGCATGTGGCCAGAAAGGCCCGCTCACCTTGCCCAAGACGCCCGCCGCCGCATCGGCGCCCACACGATGAGCCTGCCTGGCGCACCGCACCTCTCGCGCGTTGGTGACGAGCTGTGTCTCGAAGGCCAGTCGTTGCACGACCTGGCACGAACCTTCGGCACACCGCTGTACGTCTATTCGCGCAAGGCGATGCTTGACGCTGTGGCCTCGTACCAGCGTGCGCTGCAAGGTCGGCCGCATCTCATCTGCTACGCGATGAAGGCCAATTCCAACCTGGCCGTGCTGCAGATCATGGCCCACGCAGGTTGCGGCTTCGACATCGTCTCGGGCGGCGAATTGATGCGTGCGTTGGCTGCGGGCGGCCGCGCCGATCAAGTCGTGTTCTCCGGCGTGGGCAAGACGCGCGGCGAGATGGTGCTGGCCTTGCGTGCCGGCGTGCGCTGCTTCAACGTCGAGAGCCTGGACGAGCTTGAACTGCTGTCGCGTGTAGCCCAGGTCGAGTCGCGGCGCGCGGCGGTGAGCCTGCGGGTCAACCCCGACGTGGATGCCGGAACGCATCCGTATATCTCCACCGGACTCAAGGGCAACAAGTTCGGCATCGCGCACGAGCAGGCGCTCGCCGCCTACCAGCGCGCGGCGCAACTGCCGGGCATCGAGGTGGTGGGCATCGATTGCCACATCGGTTCGCAGATCACGCAGGTCGAGCCCTACCTCGACGCGCTGGATCGCATGCTGGACCTGGTGCAAGCGGTTGAAGAAGCCGGCATCGAGCTGAAGCACATCGACCTCGGCGGCGGCCTGGGCATCGCCTACGACGACGAACAACCGCCGGCCGCCGACGAACTGGTGTCGCGTTTGCTGGCCCGCATCGATGCCCGCGGTCACGGCAAGCGCGAGGTGCTGTTCGAGCCCGGCCGCTCGCTCGTCGGCAACGCCGGCGTACTGCTCACCGAGGTGCTGTACCTCAAGCCCGGCGAGGGCAAGAACTTTTGCATCGTCGACGCCGCGATGAACGACTTGATGCGGCCGGCGATGTACGAGGCCTGGATGGCGATCGAGCCGGTACGTCAGCGCGGTGGTGCGACCCTGAACTGGGACGTCGTCGGGCCGGTGTGCGAGTCGGGCGACTGGCTGGGCCGCGACCGTGCCCTGTCCGTCGCCAGTGGCGACGTGCTTGCCGTGCTCTCGTGCGGCGCCTATGCCATGGCCATGGCCAGCAACTACAACACCAGGCCGCGCGCGGCCGAAGTCATGATCGACGGCGGACGCGTGCACCTCATCCGCGACCGCGAAACCGCGGCCGAGCTCTTCGCCGGCGAACACCTGCTCGGCGCCGTGCGCTAACGTCGATGTAACGCGCCGTCCTGGCCGCGCCGCGCGTGGCGTCACGTAGGACGCTAGATGCGCCCCTCTTCCACCGCGTGGCAGGCGACCTGCGCACCCTTGAAAGCCAGCAGAGCCGGCCGCTCGCGTGAGCAGCGGGCATCGGCATGTGGGCAGCGCGGATGGAACGCGCAGCCGCTGGGCGGGTTCAGCGGGTTGGGCACTTCACCCTGTACCGGCGTGCGCGAACGCCCGCTCATGTGGATGTCGGGTATCGCGTCGAGCAACATGCGCGTGTAGGGGTGGCGCGGCTGCGCGAACAGGTCTGCCTTGTCGGCGACCTCGACCAGGCGGCCCAGGTACATCACCCCGACCTGGTCGCTGACGTGGCGCACCACTGCCAGGTTGTGCGAGATGAAGAGGTAGGTCAGGCCGCGACTGCGCTGCAGATCCTTCATGATGTTCAGCACTTGAGCCTGCACCGACACGTCCAGCGCCGAGGTCGGCTCATCGCAGACCAGGAACTCTGGCTGCGTGGCCAGTGCCCGTGCAATCGAAATACGCTGGCGTTGCCCGCCCGAGAACTGATGCGGAAACTTCTCGCCATCGGCCGCGGCCATACCCACCGAGGCAAGCAACTCGGCGACGCGCGAGCGCACATCGTCGGCGCCGGTGATCAGGCCATGTTCGCGCAGCGGCTCGGCCACGATGTCGAGCACCTTCCACCGCGGGTTCAGGCTGGCATACGGGTCCTGAAAGATCATCTGCATGCGCCGGCGCAAGGTGCGCAAGTCGGCGGCCTTGCGCGACAGGTCGGTGGCCTGGCCATCGAACGTCACGCTGCCCCGGGTGGGCGCATACAGGCCCACCAGCAGGCGCGCCACGGTGCTTTTGCCGCAACCCGATTCACCCACCAGCGCCAGCGTGCGGCCACGCTCGATGCTGAAAGACACGCCATCGACCGCATGCACGAACTGCCGTGGCTTTCGCTCGACCACGCGGTTCAGCCACGGCGCCGAGACGTCAAACGTCTTGGCCAGGTCATGTACCTGCACCAAGGGGGTCGGGGGTGTCGTCATGCGCTCACCGCCACGGGTTTGACAAGCCAGCAGGCTGCGCGTGTCGGGCCGGCGTTCATCAGCTCGGGCCTTTCGCTGCGGCATCGATCCAGCACTTGCGGGCAACGTGGGTTGAATGCACAGCCGCTGGGGATCGCATTCAGCCGCGGCATCGCGCCGTCGATCTGCAACAGGCGCTCGCGGTCTTCGTCCATGGCCGGGATCGAACCCATCAGACCCACCGTGTAGGGATGGGAAGGGCGATGGATGACGTCGTGCACCGGCCCGATCTCGGCCACGCGCCCGGCGTAGAGCACGGCCACGCGGTCGCAGGTCTCGGCAATCACGCCCATGTCGTGCGTCACCAGCATCACCGCGGCGCCATGGTCTTTGCACAGGCCCTTCAACAACGAAATGATCTGCGCCTGGATCGACACGTCGAGCGCTGTCGTCGGCTCGTCGGCGACGATCAGCTTGGGTTCGGCCGCCAGCGCCAGAGCGATCAC
>JANLYV010000234.1:0-4627 GCA_031365825.1 Rubrivivax sp.
GCCTATCCGGCCTGAAAACGGGATTTTGGCAGTGTTTCAACCGGCATGTGGCCAGGGCCGCCGGCCCGCCCTCACCCAGCCGGGTTCACTGGATCACCTCATCCGCCCGCACCAGCAGCGCATTTGGAACGTTAAGCCCCAGTGCTCGGGCGGTCTTGAGGTTGATCACCAGCTCGAACTTCGTGGGTTGTTCGACCGGTAGATCGGCCGGCTTGGCGCCGCGCAGGATCTTGTCAACCAGGGCCGCCGCGCGGCGGAACTGGTCTTTCAGATCGGCGGCGTATGACATCAGGCCGCCGGCCTGGGCGTACACGGTGTGCGGGTAGATCGCGGGCTTGCGCTGCAAGGCGACCTGTTCGACAACGAGCTTGCGGCGCGCGAAGTACAGCGGAGCGCCGCTGACAAACCAGGCATCGGCGCGGCCCGCCGCGGCCATGGCCGTGGAGATGTCTGCGGCCCTGTGCGCCAGCACCGGCACCAGTTCGATGCCGAGTGTGCGCGCCGCCTGGCGCAAGGCCTGGTCCGGTTCACGCTCGTCGTTGAGAAAGGCGACCCGTGCGGTGCGCGCAAAGCCCTCTTTCAGTAACTGCAGGCGCTTGCCCTCCAGTTCATCACTCTGAGTGGCCAGGCCCGTGAGGTTGCCGCCCGGGCGTGCCAGGCTCGCCACCAGGCCCATCTCAACCGGCCTGGCCACGGACGCAAAAACAATGGGAAGGGTGCCGCCCAGCGCCTTGGCCGCGAGCGCCGCATCGCCCGAAATGGCCATGATCACGTCAACATTGCGCTCGGCCAGTTCGCGCGCCAATTGCGGAAACTGCTCCACCGTCCCTTCGGCAAAGCGGCGCTCGATAATGAGGTCGCGGCCCAGCGCCCAGCGCAGGCGTTGCAGCTCGTTGCCAAAGGCGTCCCAGACGGCCATCGCCTCGGGCGTCACCGGCGCCG
This sequence comes from Rubrivivax sp., assembly GCA_031365825.1. Classification (GTDB taxonomy): domain Bacteria; phylum Pseudomonadota; class Gammaproteobacteria; order Burkholderiales; family Burkholderiaceae_C; genus Rubrivivax. Next base: position 943 of record JANLYV010000234.1, read on the forward strand.
AATTGCCCAACCAGCCGATCCGGTAGACCTTGGCGGGGACTTGCGCACCGGCCAGGCGAGGCGCTGCCGCCGCCGCGCAGGTCAACAACGCGTGGCGGCGGTTGATCACTGGATCACCTCATCCGCCCGCACCAGCAGCGTTTGCGGGATGGCGATGCCCAGCGCCTTGGCGGTCTTCAGGTTGACTACCAGGCGGAATTCGCGCGGCTGCTCCATCGACATTTCGGCCGGCTTGCCGCCTTTGAGGATGCGCCCGGTGTAGTGGCCGGCGCGGCGAAAGATGTCGATGAAGTCGGGGCCGTAACTCATCAGGCCGCCTTGCTGCGCCGCGTATTCGATCTCGAACATCGACGGCAGGCGGTACTTGAGGGCCGCGTCGGCGTATTCCTTTTCCAGCCCGTTGCGTGTGGACAGCAAGGTGCTGATGACGGCCTGCACCTTGGCTTCGGTGAGTTTGCGGAACGCCGCGTCGAGCATTTCGGGCCGGTCCACATGCACCATCACCAGCGTCAGCCCGAGTTTCTTGGCCGCCTTCTCGGCGTGTTCGATCTCCTGTGTGCAGGCGTTGCGCATCGCCTCGTCGATGACGACGCCCACGCGCTTGAGCCCCGGCACCATGTCCATCAGCAATTGCAGGCGCTTGGCCGTGAGCTCGTCGTTCATCGTCGTGACGCCGGTCACGCGCGTGCCGGGCCGCGCCAGCGACTTGACGAAGTCCAGCGCCACCGGGTCGAGAATGGTGGCCACGACGATGGGTGTGTTCTTGTCCGCGAACCAGGCTGCGGTGGCCATCGGTGTAGCCGGGGCAAAGAACACGTCCACCTTGCCGGCCGCCAGCTCGCGCGCCATCGGCTTGAAGCGCTCGGCATCGTTGGACGCCGAGCGGCGCAGCAGCTCCAGGTTCTTGCCCGGCACGAAACCCTCTTCGCGCAGGCCAACGATGAAGCCCTTGAGCGTCATGTCGTAGTAGGCGCCGGTATCCTGCCAGCTCAAGAACCCCACGCGCGCCACGCGTTCCTGTGCGGCGCCCGGGCTCAACATCAGGATTGAGAATACGAACGCGAGTAACTTGTACATGGCTCTCTCCTTACGGCTTGCTGAATCACCTCGTCCGGCTGAGGCCACCATTGTACGAACGCCGGTCCGGGGCGCTCGGCGGACTTCGGGCGGTCGAAGTTTTTTGGAGCAAGCCATGGGCTTACACCGGCGCTTTGAGCCCGCTCAGCGCAAACGCCGGCACTGGATGCTTGAAGCCCTTGAGCGTCAAGGGTTCCAGCGGGGCAGCGTCCGCCAGCGCCTCCACCTTGGCCATGGTCTTGCGGTCCACCAGCACCTGGCCCCCGGCGGCTTCGGCGCACAGCCGTGCCGCAAGGTTGGTGACGCTGCCAATCGCCGCATAGTCCCAGCGGCCTTCAAAACCGATCTGGCCCAGCGTGGCGTAACCCTGCGCAATGCCGCAGCCCAGGCCCAGCTCAAAGCCGCGTTTGCGCCACTCGGCGCCCAAAGCCGGGAACGCCTGCTGCATCGCGAGCGCCATGCGCACTGCCGCTTCCGCAGGGCGTTCTGTCGGCACCGGGTCGTTGAAAAAAATCATCATCGAGTCGCCCGCAAAACGCTCCAGCGTGCCGCCGTGCTCCAGCACGATACGGCCCATGGCGGCGTGGAAAGCATGCAGCATTTCCATCACTTCCTCCGGCTCGGCCTGGTCGGTAAAGGCTGTGAACCCGCGCAGGTCGATAAACACCACGCTGATCTCGCGCCGGTGGGTTTTCAGCATCTCCTCCCCGCCGGCCACGATGGCTTCGGCCAACTGGGGCGAGAAAAAACTTTTGAGGCGGCCCAGGCGGTCGATCTGCCCGACCTGCTCCTGCACCCGCTGCTCCAGCGTGCGGTTCCACTCGGCAATCTGCGCCGCTTGCGCCTGCACCTCGTCCTGCAAGCTCTTGATGCGCAGCAGCGACTTGACGCGCGCCAGCAACTCGGGCCGGTTGATCGGTTTGGTGAGGAAGTCATCCGCTCCGGCCTCGATGCCCTTGATGCGCTCCTGCTGGGGATCGAGCGAGGTGCACAACACCACCGGCAACAAGGCGGTCTGCGGGTTTTCGCGCAGTTTCTTGCACACTTCGTAACCCGACAGGCCGGGCATCATGATGTCGAGCAAGACCAGGTCGGGCGGGTTCTGCGCGACCTTGTCCAGCGCTTCCTCGCCGTTCACTGCCGCAGACACGTCAAAACCCTTGGCGCTCAACACGTCCACCAGCAACTTGACGTTGGCCGGGGTGTCGTCCACCACCAGTATCCTGCGCGGTTTCTCGCTCACGGCGTCTTGCCCTCCAGCGTCTTGCGCACCGTTTCCAGGAACTCCTTCAGGTTGATCGGCTTGCCGATAAAGCCGTCGAAGCCGGCGTCGGTGATGCGGTGGCGGTCCATCGGGGTAACGGACGCGGTGAAGGCCACGATGGGAACGGACGCGGTATCGGCATTGGCGCGGATGCGCCGGAACGCCTCCACGCCATTGATGTCCGGCAGCTGGATATCCATCAGCACCATGTCGGGCTTGTGCGCCAGCGCCAGGCGCACGCCGTCTTCGCCATTCACCGCTTCGAGCGTGGCGTAGCCTTTGGCCTGCAACACGTCGCGCGCCAGCTTCATGTTTTTTTCGTTGTCTTCGACAATCAGGATCGTGCTCATGGTGATGCCTTTGTACTCATGCTTTTGCCGGGATGGTGAAGGTGAAGGTCGAGCCCACGCCGGGCTCGCTTTGCAGGCTCAACGTGCCGCCGTGCAACTCGACAAAACGCTTGGTCAACGCCAGGCCCAGGCCGGTGCCTTCGTGTTTGTTGGTGTAGTGGCGGCCGACCTGCTTGAACTCGTCAAACACCACCCGCTGGTCTTCGGCCGAAATGCCCACGCCGGTATCGCTGACCGCCACCTCGATGCCGCCGTCGATCGGGCCCGCGCGCACCACGATCTTGCCGCCATCGGGTGTGAACTTCACCGCATTGGACAGCAGGTTGAGCAGGATCTGCTTGAACTTGCGCTCGTCGGCGCGTATTTCGCCAATCTGCGGATTCACTTCCACCGTCAGGCCGATGCCATGCGTCTGCGCGCGTTCGCGAATCAGCGTCATCGCGTTGGCCAGGGCCTGGGCGGCGTCGAAGTCGCTCAGGTCGAGTTCCATGCGTCCGGCCTCGATCTTGGACAGGTCCAGGATGTCGTTGATCAGCGACAGCAGATGTTTGCCCGACGTGAAAATATCCTTCAGGTAATCGTCCTGCTTTTCGTTCAACTCACCAAACATGCGCTCCAGCAGCACCTCGGAGAAACCGATGATGGCATTGAGCGGCGTGCGCAGTTCGTGCGACATATTGGCCAGGAACTCGCTCTTGTGCTGGTTGGCGATCTCGAGCTGGTGGCTCTTGTCCTGGATTTCGTTGAACAGCCGCGCGTTCTGGATCGCGATCACTGCCTGGTCGGCGAAGGTCGCCAGCAAGGCCGACTCCTTGGCGGTGAATGGCTTGGGCGGCCGGCGAACCAGGTGGATGGTGCCGACGCCATTGTCCTTCCACAGCATCGGCGCGATCTGCATCGAGAAATTGCCGTTGACCTGGGTGATCGAACGCTTGGTTTCCGGCACGCCCGGGCCGTTGGCCAGGTCCGGGTAGTGCTCGACGCGGCGCTTCCT
>JANLYV010000278.1:0-7597 GCA_031365825.1 Rubrivivax sp.
GCTCGAGCAGCTGCTTGGCCGCGATCATCAACACGCGCAGGCCGACGCTGCTGATGTAGTCGACGCCGGAAAGATCCAGCACCAACGTGCCACCTCGTGCGCTGGTCAACGCCAGCAGCGGTGTCAATGCTTCTTCGAATGCCGCGGCGCTGAGGTGGTCGATGCGGCCCGACGTGGTGACGACGACAGCGTCGGCGAAATGCTGCGTGGTGGTCTGCAAGCTGCCTCCCTGCTCATTGCCTCGCGCCGCGCCTTGGGCGCAGGCCCTCGATGCGGCATTGTGGACCGGGAAGCGCCCCGCACAGCGCTGTTGCCGGCCTCTTCAGTAGCCGTTGGCCGCCGCCGTCGCCAGCCAGTCGGCCAGCGGCCCGAGCAAGGTGATGTCGGGGCTGATCGCGGGCACCAGGTAGTAGACGTTGCCATCCTTGGTGCCGACGTAGGCATTGGTCTTTTCGTAGTAGCGGTAGCGGTAGCCCAGGCCGTCGAGCAGCGGCGGGCTGGCCGGCCGCGCGTACTGTGGGTAGGCAGCTTCAAGGTAGTTCAGCACGCGCTCGGTGGCGCTGGCCGTGGTGGTGGCGAGCTCCTTGGCGAACGCCACCATCACCAGGTTTTCCTTCTGCAAGTTGGCTCCGGCCGGCGGCCGGCTCAGCACAGGCAGGTTGTCGAAGGGGCTGCCGGCATTGACCACCGGCAAGGCGGTGATGGCGTCGACCACCACCATGCCCGGCGTGGTGACGCGGCCGAAGACGGTGAAGCCGCCATTCTGGTTGTCGAGATTGGCGGCGTTGTTGGCGAGGTTGACGAACCACTCGCTCGTGGCGCTGTCGGGACTGACCGCGGTCTTGGCCATCGCGACCGTGCCGCGCAGGTTCGAGCGTGTGACGCTGAACTCGTTTTGCACTGGCGGCAGCTTGACGACCGCCGTCACCGGTGGGAATGTGTAGCCGCCGCCCTGCAGCACGAAGCCAATCGCATGTCGATGGAAGAAGGTGTTGTCGTAAGCGGTGCTGCGCACGTAGCTCAGAAAGTTGGCCACGGTCTTGGGCGTGTCGGCGTCGTACAGCTGGATGTCGATAGGGCCCTTGGGGGTGTCGAAGCGCACCAGTGTGGCCAGCGCCAGGCCCGGCATGCAAACCAGGGCGAGCACGCAGCCCAGCCATTTCAAACACTTGCTCAACATCATTTCTCCGTCATCCGTGACTCGCCGCCACACACGGGCAGCCGCCGCGATTTTGCCCGAGCGGCGCACCGCGCCCGCGGTATTGCGCGGCATGCGCACTCGCCGATACGATGCAGCCGCATCATCCTTCACGCCCTTGCCCGGCCGCGCACCATGAAACTCCTGCTGTTGACCTTGCCCCTGCTCGTGCTGGCCGGTTGTGCCGCGGCACCCGCCACCACCCACGTGGCCGATGCCGGCACGCAGAAGTGCATACCGCGTGAATCGCCCATCGGCACGAACATGCCATCGCGTAAGTGCGCACCCGTGAGCGAAGAAGAGCGCGCGCGTGCGCAGGCCGACGCCGAAGCCATGCGCGACGACTACAACCGCCGCGCCACGCAGCAATCACTACGGCCCTGAGCCTTGTCATGGAGTGGTCATGACGCCGTAGCATCGGCGCCATGAACATCGCCACCACCCCTTCTGCAGAGGCACTGTCATGGGCACGCCGCCTGGTGCAGATGTCGACCATCAGCCACCAGTCGAACCTGGCGCTGATCGAGTGCATCGCCGACCACCTGCGCACGCTGCACATCCCGCTGCGCCTGAGCTACGACGACGCGCGCCAAAAGGCCAACCTCTTCGCCACCATCGGCGCAGGCAAGCCCGGCGGCGTGGTCCTCTCCGGCCACACCGACACCGTGCCCTGGGAAGGCCAGGCCTGGACGCTGGCCCCGCTCGCGGCCGAAGTGCGCGACGGCCGCCTCTACGGCCGCGGCAGCGCGGACATGAAAGGCTTCATCGCGATGGTGGTGGCGCAGGCACAGCGTTTGCAGCAAGCCGACTTGCCGCATGCCGTGCACTTCGCCTTCAGCTACGACGAAGAGGTGGGCGGCTTCGGCGTGCGGCGCCTGGTGGCCGACCTGGCCGAGGCTGACGTCAAGCCTGAGATCTGCCTCATCGGCGAGCCGACGAACATGGTGCCTGCGCTGGCGCACAAGGGCGTGCACCGCTGGCGCTGCAGCGTCAAAGGCAAGCCGGCACATTCGTCGCTCACGCCGCTGGCCGTCAACGCCATCGAGGCCGCCGCGCGTGTCGTGTCCCATCTGGCCGACATGGCCGACCAGTGGCGCCGCGACGGCCCCTTCATCGCCGGTTTCGACGTGCCCTACACCACCGCCGCAGTGGGCGTGATGCATGGCGGTATTGCCGACAACGTCGTGCCTGAGGACTGCCACTTCCACTACGAATTCCGCGACCTGCCCGGCAGCGATGTCGCGGCCATGCAGCAGCAGGTGCTGGCACGCGCGGCGCAGCTGGAACCGGCGATGAAAGCGGTGGACGCAGCCTGCGGCATCGCCTTCGAAGTCATCGGCGCCATGCCTGCCTTCCAGGCCCGCGCCGACGAGCCCGCGGCGCGATTGGCGGCGCGCCTGGCCGGCACGACGGACACCACGCAGGTGGCTTTCGGCACCGAGGCCGGCATCTTCCAGGGTGCCGGTATCTCGACCGTTATTTGCGGGCCCGGCTCGATCAACCAGGCGCACCAGCCCGACGAATTCGTCAGCCTGGCGCAGCTGGCGCGGTGCGAGGCTTACCTCGTTGGATTGACCAACACGCGGTGACAAATTTGCGCTCGTCACCCGCTGCGATAGCTGCGGTTGCGCCGGCGCCACGGACTAAGCGTCGCGGCGGCCTTGACTTCAGGTCTCACCAGAAATGGAGCTTGCAATGAACGACAGCAACTGCGCCAACCGCCGTCGTCGACATGTTCTGCATCTGGCCTTGGGCACCGGCGCCGCCATGTCAGCCTTGTCCACGTGTTGGCTGCCCGCCCGCGCGCAGAGTCGTACTGCGATCCGCCGGCTGGGCATCTTCTCGCTACTGGGTGACTCGGTGCGCATCGTGGCACGCGAGACGCGCGAGGCGCTGTTCAAGGACATCGGCATGGACAAGCTGACGTTTGACGCCGTGGGCGGCGCCGTGCTGGCCAGTCAGGCGCAGACCGAGTTGCGTCACTTTCGCGCGCCGACCGAGGTCGACGTGAGCGACCAGGTGAGCATCGGCGTGGCCGCTGGCTGGCGCGCCGAGTTGCCGACCTGGGTCGCCAACGAGGCGCGCGACGCGGCCTTGAGTCATGTGCTGCTTGTCACCAGCAGTGTCGGTGCGATGGAGTTCAAGACCGGGATGAGCCAGGTGGTGGGCAACAACCGCGTCATGGGCATCGGCTTCATGGTCAGCGCCGCCGGCCGATTCAAAGACTCGCAAACCGGGCATGTGGCCAACGGCTACCTGGCCCCCTTCGTGCAACTTCGTCTGACCCTGATCGATCTGGCCGGGCCGCACGTGGTGCACAGCGCCAGCCTGAGCGAAGGATTTGTCGTCGGCCCGCACACCAACGAAGCCCCCGACCCGTGGTTATTCCTGTCGCGCCAAGAGAAGGCTGGTGCGCTGGACGGCTTGCTGCGCAGGGTCATCGCGCGCGGTATGCAGGAAGTGCTCGCCGCAGTGTGATGCACGCTCCTGGCCACGCCGCGCAGAGCGGCCATGCCTGACGCGCTCCTCAACTCACGCTTTGAGCGCCGCCGGCGCGCTCAGGAAGTTGTGCGTGGCGTACCAGAGCAGGTGGCGGTTGTTGCTGTAGCCGGCGCTGTGCGCGGTGTGCGGCAGCATCACGAATTGGCGGTCGCCGTTGGGCAGCTGACGGTAGAAGTCGATCAGGTCGTCCTGGCTCGAATTGCCGTCGTGTTCGCCGCGAATCATCAGCACCGGCGAGCGCACGCGCCTGGGGTCGACCAGCGGCAGGTTGGCCGCCATGTCGAGGTAGGTACCGGTGGGCACCTGGTCGCCGAACTTGAGCTCCATCTCGGCGATGGCCTCGGCCACGGCCGGGTCGTAGCTCGAGGCGTGGCCGTCGCGTGTGAAGATGGAGCGGATCATGGCCGCGTCACGCAGGCGGCGCGGGCTGGCGCGCAGCTGGTCCACACGCGCCGCGCGCCGGCCGATCTCGGGCGAGTCGGTGCCCTTGTAGGTGAAGGCCACCAGCACCAGCCTGTCGACGCGCTCGGGCCGCACCTGGGCGTAGGCGCCGGCGCGGATGGCGCCCGAGGACGTGCCATAGAAGTGCATGCTGCCGACACCGGTCTCGGCCAGCACCAGCGGCACCGCAGCTTCGAGGTCGACCACGCCGCTGGCGATGTCGGAGTTGTTGCCTGAGCTGCCCGAGAAACCGTAGCCGTCGTGGTCCATGGTCCAGACGTCGAAGCCATGGCGCGCCATGACGTTCATCATCGAATACTCGCCCTTGCCCGGCACGGCCAGGTCATACGAGGAGCGCGTCGAATTCGACGAGCCGTGCACCATGAAGAGCACCGGCCGCGGCGCTTCGCCAGCGCGAGGCACACCCACGCGCTTGCGCCACAGGTTGAGCTTGATCGGGCCTTTGGGCGTGGACTTGTTGACCCAGTATTCGGCGCTCCAGATCGGGCCTTCGCCAACCCGCGCCGGCGCCGTTTGCGCGTGCACCAGCGCTGGCGCCGACAGCGTCGCCGCCAGGCCCGCGCCGAGACCCGCGGTAGCGCTCTTGAGCAAGGCGCGGCGCGCCAGGGCAGGCTCTTTCAGGTCGTTGCTCGCGCTCATTTCGTCATCCTTCCTGCTGCCCGCTCCAGCGCGGTGGCGGCGATGCTACTTCTGGATGGCGAAGTCGGGCGAGATGGCCAGCACCAGCAGCGCCGATTTGACGCGCCGCGTCTTGTCCGTCGCCGGGATGGCGTTGACCATCGTGAGCAGCCGCTGGCGCCTGGTGGCGCTCATCTGGCGTGTGCACAAGAGCAGGTCGAGACTGTCGATCAGGCTTGCCGCGTCGGCGGCCAGCGCCAACAGCGGCTCGAGGTTCAGGTTCAGGCGCGAGTCGCCCCCGGCACCACCGGTGCCGCTGGAACGGGCTCGTCTCGTTGCAGGGTGGGCATGCCCCGTGCATCGTCGGCGTGCGGCATCGGTGGTCCTCGTGGTCTTCTTGTGATCGAAGCACCACTGTGCGCCGGTCGGCGCGGACCCTTGCTACCAGACGTATCGGCGCGTCAGCGCTTGCCCGTCGAGCCGAAGCCGCCTTCGCCGCGTGCGCTGGTGGTGAACTCGCTCACCACGCGGAAGTTGGCATGCACCACCGGCACGATCACCAGCTGGGCGATGCGATCCATCGGTGCGATGGTGAAGGCCGCGCTGCCGCGGTTCCAGCAGCTCACCATCAGCGGGCCCTGGTAGTCGCTGTCGATCAGGCCGACGAGGTTGCCGAGCACGATGCCGTGCTTGTGGCCCAGCCCCGAGCGCGGCAGGATCATCGCCGCCAGGTGTTTGTGCGCCAGGTGCAGCGCGATGCCGGTGGGAATGAGCTCGGTTTGCCCCGGCGCCAGCACCAGCGGCGCAGCTATGCAGGCGCGCAGGTCCAGGCCGGCACTGCCCGGCGTGACGTACTGCGGTAGTTGCTCGGCCAGGCGCGCATCGAGCAGCTTCAGGTCGACGTCGATCAAGGCGTGACCTGTCTTTTGGCTGACATGCGTTGCGCTATCTCGCGCACCAGTTCGCGCGCGAGTTGCAGCTTCGACGCCGCGGGTAGGCTGACCTCACCCGAGGCGTCGACCAGCACCAGCGCGTTGTGATCGCGGCCGAAGGTGGCCGGGCCGATGTTGCCGACGATCAGCGGCACACCCTTGCTTTCAAGTTTGGCGCGCGCGTGGCGAATCAGGTCGTGGCTTTCGGCGGCAAAGCCCACACACCACGGTCGCGTGGCCGCAGGCAGGCGCGCGACGCTGGCCAGGATGTCGGCGTTTTCGCTCAGCGCCAATGCCGGCACCTGGCCACTGCCGTCCTTCTTGATCTTGCGCTGCTGCATGCCCGTAGGCCGCCAGTCGGCCACCGCCGCTGTGGCGACGAAGATGTCGTGAGCACTTGCCAGCGGCAGCACCGCGTCGAACATCTGCTGCGCACTTTGCACGTCGATGCGGCGCACATGGCGCGGCGTGGGCAGTGCCACCGGGCCGGCCACCAGCGTCACGCTGGCACCGGCTTCAGCCGCGGCGCGGGCCACGGCAAAACCCATCTTGCCGCTGGACAAATTGGTGATGCCGCGCACTGGGTCGATGGCCTCAAAGGTCGGGCCTGCCGTCACGAGCACGGTTTTGCCTTGCAGCAGCTTGGGCTGGAAGAAGGCGATGAGTTCATCGCGCAACTCGATGGCTTCTAGCATGCGACCGTCGCCGATTTCGCCGCAGGCCTGGTCGCCCGCAGCCGGGCCGAGCACGGTGGCGCCGTCGGCCACGACCTGCGCGACATTGCGCTGCGTCGCAGCGTGCGCCCACATCTCGCGGTTCATCGCCGGCGCCACCAGGAGCGGGCAGCGTGGCAGCGGCCGCGCCAGACACAGCAGCGACAAGAGTTCGTCGGCGCGGCCGTGTGCCAGCTTGGCGATGAAGTCGGCGCTGGCCGGCGCCACCAGCAAGGCGTCGGCAGCGCGCGTGAGCGTGATGTGCGGCATGGCATTGGCCTCGCGCGCGTCCCACTGGCTGCTGTGCACAGGCCTACCCGAGAGCGCCTGCATCGTCGTGGCGGTGATGAAATGTTCAGCCGCCTCGCTCATCACCACCTGCACCGTGGCGCCAGCCTTCACCAGTTCACGCGTCAACTCCGCCGCCTTGTAGCAGGCGACACCGCCCGACAGGCCGAGCACGATGTGGCGGCCTTGCAGCTCATTCGACGCGACGCTTGCGGACATGCTCAGGCCAGGTCCTTGTAGCTGTCGATGACGCGCGAGACGATGCCGTAGCCCACGGCTTCATCGGCCGCGAGCCAGAAGTCGCGCTCCATGTCGGCCAGCACGGTCTCAAAGGTGCGGCCTGTCTGTTTGGCGATGACGCGGGCGATGCGCTCGCGCGTGCGCACGATCTCTTTCGCCTGGATGGCGATGTCGGTGGCCGGGCCGCCGGCGCCGCCCGAGGGCTGGTGGATCATGAAGCGCGTGTTGGGCAGGCACAGCCGGCGCTCTTTCGGCGGCGCCAGGAAGACGTGCGCGCCGGCGCTGGCGACCCAGCCGGTGCCCACCGTCGTCACCGGTGCACGTATGAAACGAATGATGTCGTGGATGGCGTCGCCCGACTCGACATGCCCGCCAGGTGAGGAGATGAGCATGGTGATCGGCGCGTCGGAATCCTGTGCCAGCGCCAGCAGCCGGCGCACGGTGGTGGCGGCCATCTTGTCGTCGATCTCGCCGAAGACCAGCACGAAGCGCGACTTGAAAGCCAGCCGCTCTTCGAGCCGGTCGGCCTCGTCGCTTTTGGCTGGCGCCTTGTTGTCGTCATCGGGCTGGTCTTCGGCGAGATCGACGACAAGATGGCCGCCACCACCGTGCGCCGGCTGCTGGCGCTGGCACAGGATTCCGAC
>JANLYV010000310.1:0-7804 GCA_031365825.1 Rubrivivax sp.
ACTCGAGCAAGTGGGATGTCATAGAAGCGGGGCTGCGCTGCGTGCAGGGCAAACCGGTTGTCAACTCGATTTCGCTGAAGGAAGGCGAAGCGGATTTTCTGGCCAAAGCCAGGCTGTGTCGTCGTTATGGCGCAGCTGTCGTGGTCATGGCGTTCGACGAGCAGGGCCAGGCGGATACGCTTGAGCGCAAGACCAGCATCTGCAAACGCGCCTATGACCTGCTTGTTGGCACTGCCGGTTTCGCACCAGAAGACATCATCTTCGACCCGAACATCTTTGCGATCGCCACCGGCATCGAAGAGCACAACAACTACGCCGTCGACTTCATCGAAGCCACGCGCTGGATCAAGGCCAACCTGCCCGGCGCCAAGGTCAGCGGCGGTGTCAGCAACGTCAGCTTCAGCTTCCGCGGCAACGACCCGGTGCGCGAGGCGATCCACACCGTGTTCCTGTTCCACGCGATTCAGGCGGGCATGGACATGGGCATCGTCAACGCCGGCATGATGGGCGTTTACGACGACCTCGAACCCGGCTTGCGCGAGCGCGTCGAAGACGTGGTGCTGAACCGCCGCGCCGACGCCGGCGAGCGCCTGGTGGAAGTGGCTGACAGCGCCAAGGGTGCCGCCAAGGACGAGAGCACGCGCCTGGCCTGGCGCGCCGGCGACGTGAACCAGCGCCTGTCGCACGCGCTCGTGCATGGCATCACCGACTTCATCACCACCGACACCGAAGAAGCCTGGGTCGCCGTGCGCGCCGCGGGTGGCCGGCCGCTGCATGTGATCGAAGGGCCGCTGATGGCCGGCATGAATGTCGTGGGCGACCTCTTCGGCGCGGGCAAGATGTTCCTGCCGCAGGTGGTGAAAAGTGCGCGCGTGATGAAGCAGGCGGTGGCCCACCTGCTGCCCTACATCGAGGAAGAAAAACGCACGCTGATCGAAGGTGGCGGCTCGGCCAAGGCCAAAGGCAAGATCGTCATCGCCACGGTGAAAGGCGACGTGCACGACATCGGCAAGAACATCGTCACCGTCGTGCTCCAGTGCAACAACTTCGAAGTCATCAACATGGGCGTGATGGTGCCGTGCCAGGACATCCTGGCCAAAGCCAAGGTCGAAGGCGCCGACCTGATCGGCCTGTCGGGCCTGATCACCCCGAGCCTGGAAGAGATGCAGCATGTCGCCGGCGAAATGCAGCGCGACGACTACTTCCGCATGAAGAAGATTCCGCTCTTGATCGGCGGTGCCACCACCAGCCGCGTGCACACCGCCGTGAAGATCGCGCCGCACTACGAAGGGCCGGTGGTTTACGTGCCCGACGCCTCGCGCAGTGTCAGCGTCTGTTCGGAGTTATTGTCCGACGAGCGCGCGGCCAAGTACATCGCCGAACTCGAGGCCGACTACGAGCGCACGCGCGTGCTGCACGCCAGCAAGAAGGCCACGCCGCTGGTGCCGCTGGCACAGGCGCGTGCCAACAAGGCGCAGGTGGATTGGGCCGCCTACACACCCCCGGCGCCGAAGTTCATCGGCCGCCGGATCTTTCGCAACTACGACCTGGCCGAGCTCGCCGGCCACATCGACTGGGGCCCGTTCTTCCAGACCTGGGACCTGGCCGGCAAGTTCCCCGAGATCCTGCGCGACGAAGTCGTGGGCGCCGAGGCCACGCGTGTCATGAGCGACGGCAAGCGCCTGTTGCAGCGGCTGATCGAAGGCCGCTGGCTGCAAGCCAATGGTGTGATCCAGTTGCTGCCGGCGAACACGGTCGACGACGATGTGATCGAGATCTACGCCGACGAGTCACGCCAGCAGGTGCGCCTGCGCTGGCAGCCGCTGCGGCTGCAAAGCGAGCGGCCGACGGTCAACGGTGTGAAGCGTCCCAACCGCAGCCTGGCCGACTTCATCGCGCCCAAGGGCGTGGCGCGCGACTACATCGGCCTCTTCGCCGTCACCGCCGGGCTGGGCGTGGAGAAGAAGGAACTGCAGTTCGCTAACGACCATGATGATTATTCCGCCATCATGTTGAAAGCCCTCGCCGACCGCCTTGCCGAAGCCTTCGCCGAACGCCTGCACCAGCGCGTGCGCACCGAGCTCTGGGGCTATGCGGCCGACGAACAACTCGCTCTGACCGATTTGATTGCCGAGCGCTACCGCGGCATCCGCCCGGCGCCGGGTTACCCGGCCTGCCCCGACCATTCGGTCAAGCGCGCGATGTTTGATGCGCTGCAGGCAGATGAGGTCGGCATGCAGCTGACGGAAAGCCTGGCGATGACGCCGGCAGCCAGCGTCAGCGGCTTTTATCTGGCGCACCCCGACGCGGTGTACTTCAACGTCGGGATGATCGGCGACGACCAGTTGCTGGACTTCGCCCAGCGCCAGGCCATAGCGCCGGCGCTGGCGCGGCGGCTGCTGGCGCCTTTGTTGCCCTAGGCGCGGCGCCGCGTCGCGAAGCCGAGTGCGGCCAGGGCCGCAGCCGCAAGCAACAGGCCGTGCGGTTCAGGCACTTCCACCAGGCCGCGGATTTCACCGCCACCGAAGGTCGCGTTATGGATGTTGACGTAGGCGCGGTGGCTCGGCGCCGCAAGACCTGCGATAAGCGCTGCCTCGGAGCCAGCCGCGGTGCCGCCGCCAAAATTGGTGCGGAAGGCTGCCGTGTAAACGGCCGGGTCGGTCAGATCGAAGAGGTGGTCGTAGACACCCGACGTGGCGGCCGGGAAGCCAGGAAAACCGACCGCCACACCGACGTTGTTTCCCGGGGCGGTGCAGCAGTGGATATGCGCCGCCGCGGCGGCGCCGCCGATCAGGCCGCTGAACTCAACGTGCACGAACAGGGTTCGCAGGACATCGTCGTAGTCGATCAGCGAAAAGCCCGTGGCGGGTGTGGCGACCGCCGGAACCTCGGCCGCGCCGGAAAGCCTCGTCTGGAAGTGGATGATGCTGGCTTGGGCCGACGTCATGCCCAGCACTGCACCGACAAAAGCCGCCAGGGCCAACAAACTTCGTTTCATGGGAACCTCCAGGGTGGTTGAGCCGCGCCGTGCCGCCGCGTCGCATTGAGCATGAAGATACGCCTCGAATTCGTTACATATTCCACAAAACCATCAACACCCCGCAAACATGGGGTCGGGTTTACGCGCATGTCGCGTGGCGCGTCACCCCTGAACGGTGCGCTGCATCTGCAAGGTCTCGGCAATGGCTGCCACGCCGACCTCTTCCGCACCGGCCAGGTCGGCAATCGTGCGCGCTACCTGGAGCGAGCGGTGCAACCTGCGGCCCGACCAACCCAGCCGCTCGGCCGCGGTCAAGAGAAAGCGATTGGCAGCGTCATCGGTGGCGCAATGGCGCGCGATCTGCGCCGGCTCGAGCTCGGCATTGGGCCGCCCCTGTCGCGCTAGCGCACGTTGGCGCGCCACGGCCACGCGCGCGGCCACCACCGCTGTCGCCTCGCCTTCGGGCAGCGCCAGCAAGGCCGCAGGTGCGACCGCCAGCACCTCGATCTGCAGGTCGATGCGGTCCATCAGCGGCCCCGACAAGCGCGAGTGATAACGCCCAACCTGATCGGGGCTGCAGCGGCATTCGCGCATGGCGGCGGCACCCGCGCCGAAGTAACCGCAGGGGCAGGGGTTCATCGCCGCGATGAGCTGGAAACGTGCCGGGTACGACGCCTGCCGCGCCGCGCGCGACAAGGTGATGTGGCCACTTTCAAGGGGCTCGCGCAAGGCTTCGAGCGCGGCGCGCGGGAACTCGGGCAGCTCGTCCAGGAACAGCACGCCACCATGCGCCAGCGAGACCTCGCCCGGCCGTGGCGGCGAGCCGCCGCCGATGAGCGCCGCCGCACTGGCGCTGTGGTGCGGCGCGCGCAGCGGGCGCTGGCCGAAGTGGCTGTCATCGAAGCCAAGTGACGACAGGCCGCGCAGCGCCGCGCTTTGCAGCGCCAGGTCTTCATCCAGCGGCGGCAGCAGGCCGATCAGGCGCTGCGCCAGCATCGACTTGCCCGTGCCGGGCGGGCCGATCAGCAGCAAGCTGTGGCCGCCGGCCGCCGCGACTTCGAGCGCGCGCTTGGCACCAGCCTGGCCACGCACGTCGCGCAGGTCCAGGCCATCGGACGGTGCGGCCTGCGCCGGCTGCCGCACTGCGCGGATCAAGGGCACGGCGGCTTCACCCGGCAGCAAGGCGCGCACCACTTCGGCCAGGTTGTGCGCTGCCAGCACTTTCACGCCGGCCACCTGTGCGGCGGCGCGGGCACTTTCGGCCGGCAGCACCAACGCCCGCTCCGGGCCGTCGCGGCGCAGCGCCAGGGCCAGCGCCAAGGCGCCGCGCACCGGGCGCAACTCACCCGCCAGCGACAGTTCGCCGGCGAATTCGCAGCGCGCCAGCGCCGCCAGGTCAATCTCGCCGGCAGCCGCCAGGATGCCCAGTGCGATCGGCAGGTCGAAGCGGCCCGATTCCTTGGGCAGGTCGGCCGGCGCCAGGTTGACGGTGATGCGCTTGTTGTGCGGGAAGGCGAACCCGCTCTGTTGCAGCGCGGCGCGCACACGTTCGCGCGCCTCCTTCACCTCGGTGTCGGCCAGGCCCACCAGCATGAAGCTGGGCAGGCCGTTGGCCAGTTGCACTTCCACCTGCACCGGCGGTGCGCGCAGCCCGTCCAGCGAGCGACTTGCGACTACGGCCAGTGACATCAAGCTTCCCCTTCGAATGAATCCCTGGCGGCCGATTCTTGCCATGGCGCGGGCGCTGGCTATCCACCACGGGGGCGACAAGGCGCCGCTGGCCAGACCCCGAAACAGGTGCACGCCAAAGTGGGACGTCGAGGCGATTTGCCTGCACCGCCAATGGGCGCGATCTGCCGATTCCCCAATTCGGTGCGAAGCAGCCCCGCAGTCGGTGCTGAAAAGTTGCCAGCACGGTGCCTTCGGCGCATGGGCGCAGGGCTGCGCTCGGGTGGCACGGAAGCTGCAATCGGCCAAGTCGGAACCGATCAACCCTCCCACGGAACACAACCATGAAAAGTCTTCTTGCCACTGTCACGACCCTCGTCGCGCTGGCCGCTACGCCATGCGTGACCTTGGCCCAGGTCACCTACAACATCGGCGCCTTCACCGACTACCGCTACCGCGGCATCTCGCAAACGCGGCTGAAGCCGGCGCTGCAAGGCGGCATCGACTACGCCAACGGCGGCTTCTACCTCGGCACCTGGGCCTCGACCATCAAGTGGATCAAGGACGCCAAGGGCGACAGCAATGTCGAGATCGATCTCTACGGTGGCTACAAGGGCGAGATCACCAAGGAAGTGACCTTCGACGTCGGCATCCTGCAGTACGTCTACTCGGGCAACAAGCTCAACCCTAGCGCCAACACGAACGAGATCTACGGCCAGCTCGGCTTCGGCCCGGTCACGGCCAAGTACTCGCACTCGACCACCAACCTGTTCGGCTTCGGCAACAGCAAGGGCAGCGGCTACCTCGACCTGAACGCCACCTTTGACATCACCGATGGCTGGACCCTGGTGCCGCACATCGGCGTGCAGTCGGTGCGCCACAACTCGCTCTACAGCTACACCGACTACGCGTTGACCCTGAGCAAGGACTTCAGCGGCCTGGTGTTCAGCGCCGCGGTGATTTCGGCTTCGGTCGACAAGGTCGGCGGTGTAGCGGTGTACGCCAGCCCGGCGGGCAAGAACCTGGGCCGCACCGGCCTCGTGCTCGGCCTGAAATACAACTTCTAAACAGGGCGCCGGTGCCGGCCTGCCGGCCAACGCGCCACCGACAACCGCATTGGAGAACAGACCATGAAGATGGTGACGGCGATCATCAAACCCTTCAAGCTCGACGAAGTGCGCGAGGCCCTCAGCGGCATCGGCGTGCAGGGCATCACAGTCACCGAAGTCAAGGGCTTCGGACGCCAGAAAGGCCACACCGAGCTCTACCGTGGGGCCGAGTACGTCGTCGACTTCCTGCCCAAGGTGAAGATCGAAGCGGCAGTCGACGAAGCCCTGGTTGAGCGTGTCATCGAAGCCGTGGAGAGCGCGGCACGCACGGGCAAGATCGGCGACGGCAAGATCTTCGTCACCACGCTCGAACAAGTGGTGCGCATCCGCACCGGTGAGACCGGCAATGACGCCCTGTGATGGCCGTCGCATAACCAATCAAGAGACCACCACCATGAAAAAACTCATCGCGACCCTGGCCCTGGGCGTCGCCGCCCTGGGCCTTGGCCTCGGACTGGGCAGCCATGCCCTGGCACAGACGGCTGCCTCGGCGCCCGCTGCCGCCATGGCCGCTTCGGCCCCGGATGCCATGGCGTCCGCACCCGCACCCGCTGCAGCCGCCGCTGCCTCTGTCGCCGCCCCGGCCGCTTCGGCCCCGGTGCCGAACAAGGGCGACGTGAGCTGGATGCTCGTCTGTACCGCGCTCGTCATCATGATGTCGATCCCGGGCCTGGCGCTGTTCTACGGCGGCCTGGTGCGCAGCAAGAACATGCTGTCGGTGCTGATGCAGGTTTTCGTCACGTTCTCGCTCATCACCGTGCTGTGGGTCGTCTACGGCTACAGCCTGGCCTTCACCGAAGGCAACCAGTTCGTGGGCGGCTTCGACCGGCTCTTCTTGAAGGGCGTGTTCGACCCGATGAAGGGTGACTTCCCTACGGTGGGCACCTTCAGCAAGGGTGTCGTGCTGCCCGAGATCGTCTACGTGGTGTTCCAGGCGACCTTCGCCGCCATCACCTGCTGCCTGATCGTCGGCGCCTTCGCCGAGCGCATGAAGTTCAGCGCCGTGCTGCTGTTCATGACGTTGTGGTTCACCTTCAGCTACGCGCCCATCGCCCACATGGTGTGGTTCTGGATGGGCCCGGACGCCTACACCGGCAAGGAAGTGGTGGATGCGATGAACGCCAAGGCCGGCCTGGTCTGGCAATGGGGCGCGCTCGACTTCGCCGGCGGCACGGTGGTCCACATCAACGCCGCCGTGGCCGGCATCGTCGGCGCCTTCATGATCGGCAAGCGCGTCGGTTACGGCCGCGAGTCGATGGCGCCGCACAGCTTGACGCTGACCATGGTCGGTGCCTCGCTGCTGTGGGTGGGCTGGTTCGGCTTCAACGCCGGCTCGGCGCTCGAAGCCGGCAACAGCGCCGCGCTGGCCTTCCTCAACACCTTCTCGGCCACGGCCTGCGCCGTGCTCGCCTGGTGCCTGGGTGAAGCGCTGATGAAGGGCAAGGCCTCGATGCTGGGTGCGGCCTCGGGCGCGGTGGCCGGCCTGGTGGCCATCACCCCGGCCGCGGGCAATGTCGGCATCAATGGTGCGCTGGTCATCGGCACGGTGGCCGGCTTCGCCTGCTTGTGGGGCGTCAACGGCTTGAAGAAGATGCTCGGCGCGGATGATTCGCTCGACGTCTTCGGTGTGCACGGCGTCGGCGGCATCGTCGGTGCGCTGCTCACCGGTATCTTCAACAACCAGGCGCTGGGCGGGCCGGGGCTGGTGACCGACTGGGTCACGGCGACGGTGGGCTCGGTCGGCGTATTTGATCAATTCATCATCCAGGCCAAGGCGGTGGGCGTGACCATCGTCTGGTCGGGCGTGGTGTCGCTGTTTGCGTACAAGGTGGTCGACCTGACCATCGGCTTGCGTGTTAGCGAGGACGACGAACGCGAAGGGCTGGACATCGCTTCGCACGGCGAGACCGCGTACAACAAGTGATATTTCGGATGGCTGCTGGCGAACGCGGGCGTTCGCCAGCAGCCACCGGAATATCTTGGCGCGTTCGAGCGCACGGGCTGCGCCCGGACGCTCAACTTGCCAGGGCGTTCGCATCGACGGGGC
>JANLYV010000320.1:0-6410 GCA_031365825.1 Rubrivivax sp.
GCACGCGTCCCAACGCCCCGATGCGCCGGCCCTGCGCGAGAAGGAATACGGCATCTGGCAGACGCTGAGCTGGTCGGAGCTGGCGACGTTGGTACGCAGCCTGGCGGGCGGCCTCTCGCAGGCCGGGCTGCAGCGCGGCGACCATATCGTCATCGTTGGTGAAAACCGGCCGCGGCTGTATGCCTCGATGCTCGCGGCGCAAGCACTCGGTGCCGTGCCGGTGCCGCTGTACCAGGACGCCGCCGTCACCGAATACGTCTTTCCGATCAACAACGCCGAGGTGCGTTTTGCCATCGTCGAAGACCAGGAGCAGGTCGACAAGCTGATCGAACTGCGCGCCACCTGCCCGCAGCTGACGCAGCTGTGGTTCGACGACGTGCGCGGCCTGCGCAACTACGACGAGCCCGGCCTGGCCTCGCTCGACGCGCTGATCGAAAGCGGCCGCGCCTTCAACGCCGCGCAGCCGGCTTTCTTCGACGCCGAGGTGAACAAAGCCAAGCCCGACGACGTGGCCGCGATGTTCTTCACCTCGGGCACCACCGGCAACCCCAAGGGCGTGGTGCACACGCACTTCACATTGCTCGACCGCGCTCGCGCCGGTGCCGAATTCGACAAGCTCACTGCGGCCGACGAAGTGCTGGCCTACCTGCCTCCAGCCTGGATCGGGCAGAACATCTTCAGCTACGCACAGTGGCTGGCCTGCGGTTACATCGTCAACTGCCCCGAGTCGGCAGCGACGGTGATGATCGATCTGAAGGAAGTCGGCCCGACCTACTACTTCGCGCCGCCACGCGTTTTCGAAGGGCTGCTCACCAGCGTGATGATCCGCATGGAAGACGCGAGCCGCATCAAACGCGCGCTGTTCCAGCACTTCATGAACGTGGCGCGCCGCGTCGGCCCGGCGTCGATGGACGGCAAGCCGGTGGGCCTGCTCGACAAGCTGCAGTACGCGCTGGGCGGCTTCTTCGTCTACGGGCCGCTGCGCAATACGCTCGGGCTGTCGCGCGTGCGTGTGGCCTATACCGCGGGTGAAGCCATAGGGCCCGACCTGTTCACCTTCTACCGCTCGATCGGCGTCAACCTCAAGCAGCTCTACGGCTCGACCGAAACGGCGGTGTTCGTCTGCCTGCAGCCCGACCACGAAGCGCGGGCCGACACCGTGGGCGTGCCCATCGACGGTGTGGAAATCAAGGTCGCCGACAACGGCGAGATCCTCATCAAGTCGCCGGGGCTCTTGAAGGAGTACTACAAGAACCCTGCCGCCACGGCCGAGGTGCTCGGCGCCGACGGCTGGTACCACACCGGTGACGCCGGCTTTCTTGACGCCGCGGGGCACCTGAAGATCATCGACCGCGCGAAGGATGTAGGGCGGCTGATGGGCGGCGCCAACGACGGCGCGATCTTCGCGCCCAAGTACGTCGAGAACAAACTCAAGTTTTTCCCGCACATCAAGGAAGCCGTGGCCTTCGGCGACAAGCGGGAGAAGGCTTGCGCCTTCATCAACATCGACTTCGACGCTGTCGGCAACTGGGCCGAGAAGCGCAACCTGCCCTACGCCGGCTACACCGACCTGGCAGCGAAGCCGCAGGTGCTGGAGCTCATCCGCGAATGCGTCGAGAAAGTCAACGCAGACCTGGCGTTAGACGAGAAGCTCGCCGGCAGCCAGATCAGCCGCTTCCTGGTGCTGCACAAGGAGCTCGATGCCGACGACGGCGAGCTCACGCGCACGCGCAAGGTGCGCCGCGGCTACATCGGCGACAAGTACCAGGCGTTGGTCGACGCGATGTACGGCGGCAAGAGCGAGCAGTTCATCGAGACGGCGGTGAAGTTCGAAGACGGGCGCAGCGGCAGTGTCTCGGCCACGCTGCAGATCCTCGACGCCAAGACGTTCGCGTCTGTAGCCGCGGCGGCGTGACCATGGCGGCACGCAAGATCGGTGACGTGATGCTCGAAGTGCAGGGCATCTCACTGGCCTTCGGCGGCGTCAAGGCCCTGACCGATATCAGCTTCAACGTGCGCGAACATGAAGTGCGCGCCATCATCGGCCCGAACGGTGCGGGCAAGAGCAGCATGCTCAACTGCATCAACGGCGTCTACACGCCGCAGCAAGGCTCCATCACCTTTCGTGGCAAGACCTTCAGCCACATGAACAGCCGCCAGGTGGCCGAGATGGGCGTGGCCCGCACCTTCCAGAGCCTGGCGTTGTTCAAGGGCATGAGCGTGCTCGACAACATCATGACCGGGCGCAACCTGCGCATGAAGACCAACCTGTTCCAGCAGGCCATCCGTTGGGGTGCGGCCGAACGCGAAGAGACGCAACACCGCGAGGCGGTCGAGAAGATCATCGACTTCCTCGAGATCCAGCCCTACCGCAAGACGCCCGTCGGCCGCCTGCCGTATGGATTGCAAAAGCGAGTGGACCTGGGCCGCGCTTTGGCGATGGAACCACAGGTGTTGCTGCTGGATGAACCGATGGCCGGCATGAACGTCGAAGAGAAGCAGGACATGTGCCGCTTCATCCTCGACGTCAACGACGAGTACGGGACCACGATCGTGCTGATCGAGCACGACATGAGCGTCGTGATGGACATCAGCGACCGCGTGGTGGTGCTCGACTACGGCAAGAAGATCGGCGACGGCACACCGCAACAGGTGCGCGCCGATCCCGAGGTCATCTCGGCCTACCTCGGCACCAGCCACTAGGGCGCGCACGACGATGGGCGCATTTCTCGAAACCCTCTTCGGCGGCCTGATGTCGGGCATGCTGTATTCCCTCGTGGCGCTGGGCTTCGTGCTCATCTTCAAAGCCAGCGGCGTGTTCAATTTCGCGCAGGGCGCAATGGTGCTGTTCGCCGCGCTGGCGATGGCGCGCTTTGCCGAATGGTTCCCGGCCTTGCTGCAGTTCGACAACAAGCTCCTGGCCAACGTGCTGGCGTTCGTCGGCGCCTTGCTCGTGATGGTGGCGCTGGCCTGGGCCGTCGAGCGCCTGGTGCTGGGCAAGCTCGTGAACCAGGAGGGCATCACGCTCTTGATGGCCACGCTGGGCATCACGTATTTCCTCGACGGCTTCGGCCAGACGCTCTTTGGCAGCGACATCTACAAGATCGACGTCGGCCTGCCCAAGGACCCGATCTTCCTGATGGAGAGCACGTTCCGAGGCGGCATCCTCGTCAACAAGGAAGACCTCTACGCCGCCGTCATTGCCGCCGCGCTGGTGGCCTTGTTGAGCCTGTTCTTCCAGAAGACCGCCACCGGCCGCGCCTTGCGTGCCGTGGCTGATGACCATCAAGCGGCACAGAGCATCGGCATCCCGCTGAACCACATCTGGGTCATCGTCTGGAGCGTGGCCGGCTTCGTCGCGCTGGTGGCCGGCATCATCTGGGGCAGCAAGCTCGGCGTGCAGTTTTCGCTGGCGCAGGTGGCGCTGAAGGCGCTGCCGGTGGTCATCCTCGGTGGCCTCACTTCGGTGCCCGGCGCCATCGTCGGCGGTCTCATCATCGGCGTCGGCGAGAAGCTGTCCGAGGTCTACATCGGGCCCTCGTTCGGCGGTGGCATCGAGATCTGGTTCGGCTACGTGTTGGTGTTGTTCGTGCTTCTCGTCAGGCCACAGGGCTTGTTCGGCGAGAAGATCATCGATCGCGTTTGAGCGTCGGGAAACAGGATGCTCTACCGGGAAAACGGCCAATTCAAGACCAGCTACCGGGCCGACCAACAGGTCTTCCCGATCACGCAAGACCGCGTCGCCGTATGGCTGCTCGTGGCCTTCGCGATCTTCGCAGTGCCGCTGTTCGCCGACGAGTACCTGATGCGGGCGATCTTCATCCCGTTCCTGATCCTGGCGCTGGCCGCGCTGGGCCTCAACATCCTCGTCGGCTACTGCGGGCAGATCTCGCTCGGCACCGGCGCCTTCATGGCCGTCGGCGCCTACGCCGCCTACAACTTCACGGTGCGCATCGACGGCATGCCGATGATCCTGGCGATGCTGCTCGGCGGCGCCTGCGCCACCGTGGTCGGCGTGCTCTTCGGCATCCCCAGCCTGCGCATCAAGGGCCTGTACCTGGCGGTGGCGACGCTGGCGGCACAGTTCTTCGTCGACTGGGCCTTCTTGCGCATCAAGTGGTTCACCAACGACTCGTCGTCGGGTTCGGTCAACGTCTCCAACCTTTCGTTCTTCGGCCTGGCGATCGAGACGCCGCACCAGAAGTACCTGTTCTGCCTGGGCGTGATCATCGTCTTCGCCGTGCTCGCCAAGAACCTGGTGCGCAGCCACATCGGCCGCGAGTGGATGGCCATCCGCGACATGGACGTGGCCGCGGCAGTGATCGGCATCCGCCCGGTCTACGCCAAGCTCACCGCCTTCGCGGTGAGCTCCTTCATCGTCGGCGTGGCCGGTGCGTTGTGGGGCTTCGTACACCTGGGCTCATGGGAGCCGGCAGCCTTCTCCATCGACCGTTCATTTCAGCTGTTATTCATGATCATCATCGGCGGCCTCGGCTCGATCATGGGCAGCTTCTTCGGCGCCGCCTTCATCGTCGTGCTGCCGATCTTCCTGAACCGCGCGCTGCCGGCGCTGGGCAACCTGATCGGTGTGCATGTCGACACCGCACTGGTGTCGCATGCCGAGTTCATGATCTTCGGCGCCTTGATCGTCTTCTTCCTCATCGTCGAACCGCACGGCATTGCGCGCCTGTGGTCCACGGCGAAAGAGAAGCTGCGCCTGTGGCCCTTCCCGCATTGAGTCCCTAACCGCACCGCTGCGTGCCCGTTTCATCCACTCTCAACAGGAGACAGACATGAAGTTCAAGTCCATCACCTTCGCGGCCACGCTCGCGGCCATCGGGCTGGGTGGCCTCGCCCACGAGGCGGCGGCACAGGCCAAGGAGCAGTTCTTCCCCTCGCTGGTGTACCGCACCGGTGCCTACGCGCCCAACGGCGTGCCCTTCGCCAACGGCTATGCCGACTACTTGAAGTTGGTCAATGCCAGGGGCGGCATCAATGGCGTGAAGGTCATCTTCGAAGAGTGCGAGACGGGCTATGCCACCGACCGCGGCGTGGAGTGCTACGAGCGGCTCAAGGGCAAGAACGGCGGCGCCACCGTGTTCCAGCCGCTCTCCACCGGCATCACCTTCGCGCTGACCGAGAAGGCACCCGGCGACAAGATCCCGCTCATCACCGCCGGCTACGGCCGCAGCGAGAGCACCGACGGCAACGTCTTCAAGTGGAATTTCCCGCTCACCGGTACCTACTGGGACGCGGCCGACATCCTGCTGCAGCACATCGCCAAGAAGGAAGGCGGCTGGGACAAGCTCAAGGGCAAGAAGATCGCCCTCGTCTACCACGACAGCCCCTATGGCAAGGAGCCGATCCCGCTGTTGGTGGAGCGCAGCAAGATGCATGGCTTCGAGCTCCTGTCCATTCCCGTCACACACCCCGGCGTGGAGCAAAAAGCCGCCTGGTTGCAGATTCGCCAGCAGCGCCCTGACTACGTGCTGCTGTGGGGCTGGGGCGTGATGAACTCGACCGCGCTGAAGGAAGCCGTGGCCACCGGTTACCCGCGCGAGAAGATGTACGGCGTGTGGTGGGCCGCGGCCGAGCCCGATGTCAAGGACGTGGGTGATGCGGCCAAGGGCTACAACGGCCTGGCGCTGCAGCATGGCGCCGAACCCGGCTCGAAGGTGGTGAAGGATGTGCTGGCCATGGTGCACGACAAGGCCCAGGGCACGGGGCCGAAAGAAGAAGTCGGCCAGGTGCTGTACATGCGCGGTTTGAGTGCGGCGATGCTCGCCGTCGAGGGCGTGCGCCGCGCGCAAGAACGCTACGGCAAGGGCAAGGTCATGACCGGTGAACAGGCGCGTTGGGGCTACGAGAACCTGACGCTGGACCAGAAGAAGCTCGACGCGCTGGGCTTCGCCGGCGTGATGCGCCCGATCAGCACGAGCTGTGCCGACCACCGCGGCGCGACCTGGGCGCGCTTGCACACCTGGGACGGCAAGAAGTGGAACTTCAGCAGCGACTGGTACGAGTCCGATGACGCAATCATCAAGCCGATGATTCGCGCTGCGGCAGACAAGTACGCGGCCGAGAAGAAGTTGACGCGTCGCACCCCTGAGGACTGCCAGAGCTGAATCGCCACCCTGCTGTTCGCGCTCTGCTTGTCGACGACGGCCGTACCTTGGCGCACGGCCCTTCGACAGGCTCAGGGCGAACGGATTTGCAAGCCCCGCCCATGAGCAACATCCTTCTCAACGTCAACGGCATCGAGGTCATCTACAGCCACGTCATCCTGGTGTTGAAGGGTGTCTCACTGCAGGTGCCCGAAGGCGGCGTGGTGGCGCTGCTGGGCGGCAACGGCGCGGGCAAGACAACGACGCTGCGGGCGGTGAGCAACCTGCTCGCCGGCGAGCGCGGCG
>JANLYV010000330.1:0-6780 GCA_031365825.1 Rubrivivax sp.
GTAGTCGTGCGACATCGAGGTCGGCTGAACCGCATGCTGCATCACCGGCATGTTGTCGGTGCCGGTGCGCAGCATCGGCTGCGTGGCCACGACTTTCAGGTTGCCCGCGTTCGCGTCGGGGCGGCTTTCCGACCTCCGCGCGCTGTTGAGTCCGGTGGCGATGACGGTCACGCGCAACTGGTCGCCCAGCGATTCGTCGTAGGCCGTGCCGTAGATCACGTGCGCATCGTCGGCGGCGTAGCGGCGGATGGTGTTCATCGCGTTGCGGCTCTCGGCCAGCTTGAAGGTGCCTTTGCTCGCCGCGATCAGGACCAGCACGCCGCGCGCGCCGCTGAGGTCGATGCCTTCGAGCAGCGGGCAGGCCACGGCTGCGTCGGCCGCCTTGGTGGCGCGGTCCGGGCCACCGGCCACGGCCGTGCCCATCATCGCCTTGCCCGGCTCGCTCATCACCGTCTTCACGTCTTCGAAGTCGACGTTCACCAGGCCGGGGATATGGATGATGTCGCTGATGCCGCCGACGGCGTTCTTGAGCACGTCGTTGGCATGCGCGAAGGCCTGATCCTGGGTCACGTCGTCGCCCATGACTTCGAGCAGCTTCTCGTTGAGCACAACGATCAGGCTGTCGACATTGGCTTCGAGCTCGGCCACGCCGTGGTCGGCCTGCGTGGTGCGGCGCTTGCCTTCGAACTCGAACGGCTTGGTCACGACACCCACGGTGAGGATGCCCATCTCCTTGGCCACGCGCGCGATCACCGGGGCCGCGCCGGTGCCGGTGCCTCCGCCCATGCCGGCGGTGATGAAGAGCATGTGCGCGCCGGTGATGGCCACCTTGATGCGGTCAATCGCGTCTTCGGCCGCACTGCGGCCGACATCGGGCTTGCTGCCCGCACCCAGGCCCGAGGTGCCGAGTTGCACCAGCGTAGCCGCATTGCTGCGGTTCAGCGCTTGCGCGTCGGTGTTGGCGCAGATGAACTCCACGCCCTGCACACCCTGGCCAATCATGTGTTCGACGGCGTTGCCGCCGCCGCCGCCGACACCGATCACCTTGATCTGCGTGCCTTGGTCGAACTCTTCGATCATTTCGATGGGCATGTGAGCCTCCTAGCGTTGAGATGCAGTTGCCGAACAAAAGAAAACGAAGCCTCGTGTCGAGTCATGGGCTTCTTCGTGGAACCAAACCATGGCGTCAAAACTTCCATGTCAAAACATCGGGGTCAAAAATTTCCCAGGAACCAATCTTTGGCGCGGCCGAGCACGGTCTTCACCGAGCCCGCCTGCGCCGCCGCTTTCTGCCCGCGCGCACGCGCAAGCCTTGCTTCTTCGAGCAAACCCATCACCGTGGCCGTGCGCGGGCTGGCCACCATGTCCGACAAGGCCGCGCGGTACAGGGGCGTGCCTTTGCGCACCGGCTTCAAGAAGATGTCCTCACCCAGCTCGACCATGCCCGGCATCACCGCCGAACCGCCGGTGATGACGATGCCGCTGGAGAGCAGCTCTTCGTAGCCACTCTCGCGAATCACCTGCAGCACGAGCGAATAGATTTCTTCGACGCGTGGCTCGATCACGCCGGCCAGCGCCTGGCGTGATAACAGCCGAGGTGTGCGGTCCCCCAGGCCCGGCACTTCCACCTGCTGCGAAGGGTCGGCCAGCAGCTGCTTGGCCACGCCGTACTCGACCTTGATCTCTTCGGCGTCCTTGGTCGGCGTGCGCAGCGCCATGGCGATGTCGCTGGTGATGAGGTCGCCGGCGATGGGGATCACGGCCGTGTGGCGCACCGAGCCGTCGGTGTAGATCTGCACGTCGGTCGTGCCCGCGCCGATGTCGACCAGCGCGACGCCCAGGCTCTTTTCGTCGTCGGAGAGCACCGCCGCGCTCGAGGCACTCGGGTTCAGCACCAGGCGCTCGACTTCCAGGCCGCAGCGACGCACGCACTTGACGATGTTCTCGGCCGCGCTCTGCGCACCGGTGACGATATGCACCTTGACTTCAAGCCGGCTGCCGCTCATGCCCACCGGCTCTTTCACTTCGTGCCCGTCGATGATGAATTCCTGCGGCTCGACCAGCAGCAGCCGCTGGTCGCCGGGGATGTTGATGGCCTTGGCCGTTTCGACCACGCGCGCCACGTCCACCGGCGTGACCTCGCGGTTGTCGCGCACGATGACCATGCCGGTCGAGTTCTGGCCGCGGATGTGACTGCCGGTGATGCCGGTGTAGACGCGGTCGATCTTGCAGGCGGCCATCATCTCGGCCTCTTTCAGCGCCTGCTGGATGCTCTGCACGGTGGCGTCGATGTTCACCACCACACCGCGTTTGAGGCCATGCGTCGACGCCACGCCCAGGCCGGCCACGCGCAGGCTGCCATCGGCCAGCACTTCGGCGGCCACGACCATGACCTTGGCGGTGCCGATGTCCAGGCCGAAAACCAGGTCCTTGTATTCCTTGGCCATGGGGCTGCCCTCAGTTCTTCCTGGGTGCCAGGGCACCCGTGGTGACACCGCGCAAACGCACCGCATAGCCGTCGGTGTGGCGCAGGTCGGCGTATTCCAGCGGCTGGTGAAAGCGCGCGTCGACGTCGGGCAAGGTGGCGACGAAGCGCGCGGTGCGCGCCAGCACCTCGTCTTCACTGCCGCGGCCGAGCTCCAGCGTGGCGCCGCTGTCGAGTACGACGCGCCAGGAACCGCGGCTGGACAGCGTGAGGCTGTCGATCTCGCCCTTCATGCCGGTCAACACGGGAGTTAGACGGCGGTACATGGCGAGCATGGCAGCGGCACTGCCATCGGGCCCGCTGAACATCGGCAGCGCATCGTCTTCGACATCGCCGACGTTGGCCTCGAAGACTTCGCCATGCTGGTTGACGAGGCGGTCGCCGCGGTCGTCGCCCTGCCACAGTGCGCTAGCGCGGTGCTCCTGCAGTTGCACCGCCAGCTGGTTGGGCCAGACGCGGCGCACCACGGCGTGGCGCACCCAGGGCACGGCTTCGAAAGCGCTGCGCGAACGTTCCAGGTCGACACTGAAGAAGTTGCCCTGCAGGCGCGGCGTGGCGTTGGCGCGGATGGTGTTGATGCTGTTGCGCGTGAGCTCGCCTTCAAGCTGGATGGCGCGGATGGCGAACCAGGGCGAGCGCGTCAGCCACAAGGCGCCGGCGACCAGCAGTGCTAACACTGTACCGACGTAGACCGTGACGGCCACGATGTTCATCAGCCGCACATCGGCCGGCAGCACGAAGGGCGCGGCGGGCAGGGTGGCGTGGGCGCTGCGTGCCATGGTGGTCAAAGCCGGCTCGGCAGCGCCGCCGGGTGGTCGAGCGTGGCGGCGGCCAGCAGCTGCAGGCACAGCGCTTCGTAACTGATGCCGGCGGCGCGGGCCGACATCGGCACGAGCGAATGCCCGGTCATGCCGGGGCTGGTGTTCATCTCCAGCAGGAAGAGCTTGCCGTCGCTGGCGCGCTGCATCAGGTCGGCGCGGCCCCAGCCGCGGCAGCCGAGCACGTGGTAGGCGTCGAGCGTGATACGTTGCACCTCGGCTTCGACGTTGGCGGTCAACCCGCTCGGGCAGCGGTAACCGGTCTCGGTGGAGAAATACTTGTGCTCGAAGTCGTAGTTGCCGTCGGGCGCGTCGATGCGCACCACCGGCAGCGCACGCGCCGCCTCACCTTCGCCCAGCACCGGGCAGGTGAGCTCGACGCCGTCGATGAACTCTTCGCACAGCACGTCGGCATCGAAGCGCGCCGACAGCGCCACCGCGTCCGCCATCTGCGAATAGCCCAGCACCTTGCTCACACCGTTGCTCGAGCCTTCGCGCGGCGGCTTGACGATCAGCGGCAGGCCCAGCTCATCCGGCACGCGGCGGATGGCCTCGCGCGACTGCTGCGCCGGTGGCAGCCACAGCCAGCGCGGCGTGGGCAGGCCCTCGGCCACCCACACGCGCTTGGTCATGACCTTGTCCATGCAGATGGCACTGGCCATCACGCCCGAGCCGGTGTAGGGCAACTTCATCAGTTCGAGCGCGCCCTGCACCGTGCCGTCTTCGCCGTGGCGGCCGTGCAGCGCGATGAAGACGCGCGCGAAGCCTTCGCGTTTGAGCTCGTGCAGCTCGCGCTGTGCCGGGTCGAAGGCGTGGGCGTCGACACCGCCGGCGCGCAACGCGGCCAGCACACCGTTGCCCGACATCATCGAGACCTCGCGCTCGGCGCTTTCGCCACCCATCAGCACGGCGGTCTTGCCCAGTGCTTTGGCGTCGATGTGGGCATTCAGGCTCATGCCGCGTCTCCACATCGTTCACGCAGCAGCGTGGGCAGGCCGCTGATGGAACCGGCACCCATGCTCAGCACGACATCGCCGTCGCGCGCTTGTTCGGCGATGGCTTCGGCCAGGCCCGACATCGAATCGACGACGTGCGCGGTGCCCGGGGCCAGGGCTCTGGCCAGCGCTGACGCATCGGCACCAGCGACGGCCGATTCGCCCGCCGCGTACACAGGGGCCAGCAGCAGCACATCGGCGCACGCCAGCACACGCACGAAGTCAGCGAAGCAGTCGCGCGTGCGTGTGTAGCGGTGCGGCTGGAAGGCGAGCACGAGGCGCCGGCCGGGGAAGGCGCCGCGCGCGGCGGCGAGCACGGCGTCGATCTCGACCGGGTGGTGGCCGTAGTCGTCGACCAGCGTGAAGCGGCCGCCGCCCTGGGCGTTGAGCTCGCCCCAGCGCTGGAACCTGCGGCCGACGCCGCCGAAGCTGGCCAATGCGCGCGCGGTGGCCTCGGCCGGCAGTTCCAGCTCATCGGCCACGGCAATCGCAGCCAGCGCATTTCGAACGTTATGCACCCCGGCCAGGTTCAGCGTGATGGGCAGATCGGGCAGGCTGGCGCCACGCCTGGCGGTGAAACGCATCTGGCCGCCGGGCAGGGCCACCACGTCCAGCGCGCGCCAGGCGACATCGTCACCCAGGCCGTAGCTCAGCACCGGGCGCTGCAGCTGCGGCACGATGCGGCGCACGCCGGGGTCATCCGTGCAGACGATGGCCGCGCCATAAAACGGCAGGCGGTGCAGGAAGTCGATGAACGCGGTGTCGAGCCGGGCGAGGTCGTGGCCGTACGTCTCCATGTGGTCGGCATCGATGTTGGTCACCACCGACAGCACCGGCGACAGATGCAGGAACGAGGCATCGCTCTCGTCGGCTTCGACGACGATGTACTCGCCCTGCCCCAGGCGCGAGTTGGCGCCGGCGCTTTGCAGCCTGCCGCCGATGACGAAAGTCGGGTCGACACCGGCTTCGGCCAGCACGCTGGCCACGAGCGAAGTGGTGGTCGTCTTGCCATGCGTGCCGGCGATGGCGACACCGCGCTTCACGCGCATCAGCTCCGACAGCATCAGCGCGCGCGGCACCACCGGAATGCC
The DNA here is from genome assembly GCA_031365825.1 of Rubrivivax sp. Lineage (GTDB taxonomy): Bacteria > Pseudomonadota > Gammaproteobacteria > Burkholderiales > Burkholderiaceae_C > Rubrivivax. The sequence goes on from JANLYV010000330.1 coordinate 5,390, forward strand.
GCGTTCGCGCGCCGCGATCAGCTCGGCGTTTTCCGCCTTTACCGCGGTCGAGCGGACCACCGCGTCGGCGCCGATGATGTGCGCCGCGGCGTGGCCGATGTGCACCGTCACGCCCAGGCTCTGCAGACGCTGCGTGGTCTCGCTCGCCGACACGTCAGAGCCCGAAATCACATAACCCAGGTTGTTCAGGATCTCGGCGATGCCGCACATGCCCGAGCCGCCGATGCCGACGAAGTGGATGTGCTTGAGCGCGTGTTTCATCGCGCCAGTTCCTCGATCTGGTCGGCCACACGAGCCGCAGCATGCGGCCGGGCCAGCGCCCGCGCCTTCGTCGCCATGGACAGCAGCGCCTGGCGGTCCAGCGCACTCAATTGGGCGGCAAGTACTTCGGCCGTTAGCTCCGTTTGTGGCAGGTGAATCGCCGCGCCATGGCTGGCCATGAAGATCGCGTTGTCGCGCTGGTGCGCGGTGGTGCGGATGACCAGCGGCACCAGGATCGCGGGCACCCCCGCAGCGCAGAGTTCGCTCACCGTCATGGCCCCGGCGCGGCAGATCATCACATCGCAGGCCGCCAGCTGCGCCGTCATGTCGTCGATGAAAGGCCGCACCGCCACCACCACGCCCGCAGTTGCATAGGCCGCGGAGACCGTGTGCGCATGCGCCGCACCGCTTTGATGCACCACCAGCGGCCGCGCGGCTTGTGGCAGCAGGGCCAGCGCCTGCGGCACGACTTCATTCAGCACCTGCGCACCCTGGCTGCCACCCACCACCAGCAGGCGCAACGCACCGCTGCGTGCGGCATAACGTTCATCGGGTGGGGCCAGTGTTTCGAGCTCGGCCCGCACCGGGTTGCCAGTAACGACCGCGTTCCTCGTGCGCTTGGCCGCTTCGCCATCAAAGCCGAAGAGCACACGGTCGGCCACTGGCAGCAGCGCCCTGTTGCTGAGCAGGATGGCAGCGTCGGCGTTGACCAGCAACAGCGGCCGCGAAAGCAGCGAAGCCATCAGCCCACCGGGAAAGCAGACATAGCCACCCATGCCGAGCACGGCTTTGGCGCCGCGGCGGCGCAGGATGCCAAGGCAGTCCCAGAAGGCCTTGAGCAGGCGCAGGCCACCGGTGGCGGCGTGCCACAGGCCCTTGCCGCGCAGGCCGCTGAACGCGATGCGGTCGAGTGCGATGCCCGACTCGGCCTCGGGCGGCACGAGCTTGTTTTCCATGCCGTGCAAAGTGCCGAGCCAGCTCACGCTCCAGCCGCGTTTTTGCATTTCCTTGGCGACCGCCAACCCTGGAATGACATGACCTCCGGTGCCCGCGGCCATGATCACGAGATGGTTCATGCGCGACCCCCGCGCATCAACAGCCGATTCTCGATGTCAACCCTAACAACCAAA
>JANLYV010000340.1:0-2725 GCA_031365825.1 Rubrivivax sp.
CAGGTCGAACTCGAACGGCCCGAAGGTGACGGTTTGCGCTTCCTTGGACGGTGCGCCCGGCGCTTCGGGCGTGGGCCGGCGGCGCAGCACGGCGTGGATGCGCGCCAGCAGTTCGCGCGGGTTGAAGTGCTTGGGCAGGTAGTCGTCGGCGCCGACTTCGAGGCCGACGATGCGGTCGACATCCTCGACCTTGGCCGTCAGCATGATGATCGGCGTGGCGTCGTTGGCCGCACGCAGGCGGCGGCAGATCGACAGGCCGTCTTCGCCGGGCAGCATCAGGTCGAGCACGATCAGGTCGACGGTGTCGCGCGTGAGCACGCGGTTCAGCGCCTTTGCGTCTTCGGCCAGCAGCACTTCGAAGCCTTCCTGCGACAGGTAGCGGCGCAGCAGGTCGCGGATGCGTGAGTCGTCGTCGACGACGACGATGCGGTCGGCGCGGGCGGTTGTCGGGCTGGTCATGAGCACTCCAAATATGTAACAGCCGCATTGTGACGGGCGGGTTTCGCAGAAATCACTCCGCCCAGACCAACGGTTACATCTCTTTCAGGGGTAACCCTGAGGGCACACACCATAGGGTTGCGTTGATTTGTTCTGCCATGGCGCTGTCGCGTTTTTTGGCGCTTTCATCCGAGGATCCCCATGACCCCGACTCCAAAACACGCCATCGCTGCGGCGGGCCTGCTGTTGGCGACACTGGTCGCCACCGCCCAGACCATCTTGCCGGCGCCGCAGAACGTACTGACATTGGCGGCCTCGGCCACCACCGAGGTTACGCGCGACTGGCTCGGTGTGACGCTGTCCACCACGCGCGAAGGCGCCGATGCCGCGGCTGTGCAGGCGGCGTTGAGGCAGGCGCTGGACGCGGCTTTGGTCGAAGCGCGCAAGGCTGTGAAGGCGGGCCAACTGGAAGTGCGTACCGGTGGCTTCTCGATCGCGCCGCGCTACGCGCCCAAGGGCGGCATCTCGGGCTGGCAGGGTAGCGCCGAGCTGGTGCTGGAAGGCCGCGATACGGCGGCGATTTCGCAACTGGTGGGCCGCCTCTCGACGCTGACCGTGGCGCGGGTGGGCTTCTCACTCTCGCGTGAAGCACGCGAGAAGGTCGAGACCGATGTCGCGGCACAAGCCATCACGCGCTTTCGCGCCATCGCCGATGCTTATGCCAAGCAGTTCGGCTTCTCGGGCTACAGCATCCGCGAAGTCAACGTCAACGCTGCCGGCGACGGGCCGACGCCGATACCCATGATGCGTGCGCAGATGGCCGGCGCAGCGATGGCCGACGCGGCGCTACCGGTGGAGGCCGGCCGCGCCAACGTCACGGTCACGGTCAACGGCAGCGTGCAGATGTCGATTCGCTGAACCGCATCCCTGCCGCTGCTGCTTCAGGCCGTGGCTGCCGTGCGCACGGCGCTGCGGCGGCGCACCCCTACTGCCGCAATGCCACCCAGAGCCAGCAGCGCCAGCGTCGTCGGCTCGGGTACCGGCGCCACGGCCAGGCCATCGAGCGCCTGGCCGTTGATGGCACCGATCAAGGTGGCCGCACCTGTCGCCAGGTTGATGGTGTACAGGCCCACACCGTTGGCCGTCGTCAGCGACGCGTAGGCGGTGTTCACGCCACCCTGGGTGAAGATGTCGAAGCCGGTGAAATCGCTGGTGTCCACGCCCAGTGCGCCGATGGTGTTCAACGCGCCGCCGTTGGGGTTGGCTGTGCTGACCAGAATGTCGAGCAACGAGTCGATGTAGTACAGCGTGGTGCCCGTGGCCGGGTCGATGTCGTGGTTGGTGTAGGCCGCGTCGATGATGTTCGGGTTCGCGCCGGCGTTGGCGTCGCCAGCGGCATAGGCCAGGGTGCCGTCGACGGTAGCCGCGCCGGTCGCGACGTTGATGCGCAGGTTCTGGTCGCCCGTGCTCACCACGCGCAAGCGGTCGGGCACCGGGTTGAAGTCGATGCCCATGGTGGTGCTGCCGATGGCCGTGCTGGACGTGCTCACCAGTGAGGTCGCGCCCGTGGTGGTGTCGATGCGGTAGATGCCCGACGTTGCCTGGTTGAAGCCGTAGAGCGCGCCGTCAGCCGGGCGGAAGTCCATGCCGCTCATCGTGACGGTGGCGCCGGAGAAGTTGCCGACGGTGGTGACCACGCCCGGCGTGGCGCTGTTGAAACGGATCAGCGTACGGCCATCGTTGGCAATCGAATAAATCTCGGCCGACTGCGCCGCCATGGCCGAGGCAAGCAGCGCCGCACTGGCGAGAAGACTTAGGGTGTGACGCAACATGACGGGGCTCCTTGGTGGTGGGTGGGATGTTTCCACCAGGGACTACGGCAGACGCGCCGAACAGGATGCACCGCAAAAACCCGAACCCCCGCGAACAGGGGGTGGGCCGCCGCGTTACTGCTACTGCGCCACCCAGCCGCCGTCCATGTTCCAGGCCGCGCCGCGCACATTGCTGGCGGCGGCACTGCACAGGAAGACCGACAACTCGCCCAGCTGTTCGGGCGTGACGAATTGAAGCGACGGCTGCTTCTCGACCAGCAGCCTGTGCGTCGCCTCCTGCATGGTGATGCCCTCGCGCGCGACTCGGTCGTCGAGCTGCTTTTGCACCAGCGGCGTCAGCACCCAGCCCGGGCAGATGGCGTTGACGGTGATGCCGGTGGTCGCCGTTTCCAGAGCCGCGGCCTTGGTCAGCCCGTGCTGGCCATGCTTGGCCGCGACGTAAGCGCTCTTGCCCG
>JANLYV010000363.1:0-1663 GCA_031365825.1 Rubrivivax sp.
TTAGTCGGCCCTGCGAAATTCATCCCCGCCCGGCGGCGATGATCGGCACGAGCCGATGGTTCCGCGAGGCAAGCTGCTGATCGCGTTGCACAACGGCCCGTAGAGTAATTCGCAGCACGTTTGCGATGCACGCCGCATACAGCGCCCACACCGACAAGGCCAAAAGAAGGGCCGCGAGCCCCTTGGCGGCAATCGCCCGCAGTAGCCATCGGATGTTGAACCCCGCCGCGCACAGTACCGCATGCAGCGCGTCGCCACTGCTGCCGCTGAGCCAGCAGCGGTCCATGCGGTTGTCACTCTTGGTGTGGCCGATGGCCGGCTCGATTGCCTGGCGCCGCTTCAGCCATTTGCGCTGCTGCGCATCCAGAGACTTGAACTTGCCACGGTGGATGATCTGCACCGGTGCGCAGGCTCCATCGACGCCGCGGAACCCCAGATCAACCACCGCAGTTATGGGCTTGACGCCGATGTCTTGCAGCAGCGTGTTGGTCTGCTCGAGTTGCTCGGCCAGCGTGTGGCCGTCGTAGGGGTTACCGGGGAAGGAGCGGGCTCCGACCATCAGGCCGTGCTGGTGCGTGACGGCCAGGCTGACCTTCACGCCGAACTCGTAGGGCTTGCGTGCCTTGCCCTTGCCGATGCATTCCACCTCGGGCGCGTGCAACGCGTAGAGCTTGTTCTTGCTGTGGCGCTGCTGTATGTGGATGCGCTCGGCGCGAGCGAGCCACATCGTCAGCTCCGTGATCGCCATGGCTGTGGGCTCGTGCACCGCAACTCCCTGCGAAATTGATTCCAGGCTGCGCTGTGCATTGCGCATGAGCGCGCCCAGGATCGTGCGCTGGCGCTTGACCGTGCGGCGCAGGCGCTTGAACTGCTTGGCGTGCGCGTAGCCCCCGGCCTTGCGGCGCAGCTCCTTGCCTTCCTTGGCAAACGTCTGCTTGAGCGCGATGCCGCAGCGCTTGGCTGCACTGGCCACCTTGTGGCGTGCAATCTCCAGCAGGCGGCTGTCGGTGGGGTGCGCGATGGCCTTCTCTTGCACGGTGGTGTCGACGATGATCATCTCGAACTCGGTCTTCTTGACCACCCCCATAGCCACCGACGCTTCGATGGTGGACTTGAGCAGTTGCTCGACACCGGCCTCACCCAGCACGCGGCGAAAGCGGCCGATTTGCGTGGCGTCGCAGGGTAGGCGCGGCTCGTAGTACGCCATGCCGCTGAAAAACTGCCAGACCACGTTCTCGCTCCAGCGTTCGCAGAGTTCTTCGTCGCTGAGGTTGAAGGCGTGCTTGAGGTACAGCAGCGCGACCATCAAGCGCATGGGCAATCGCGGGCGGCCGGCGTTGCTCAGCCCGGCGCCAGCGAGTTGCGCAGTGGGGCCGAAGAGGTCGGCATCTTGGACCATGCGGCCACTGCGATCCTTGTGCGCAAGCAGCGGGGCCAGCGAGGCTTCGATCTCGGCCCAGGGCATGCGCGTGGCCAGCACCGCCAGCGGGTGGCGCATGTCGATCATCGAGTCCAGTCGGGCGCGGAAAAAGTCGTCGCTGGCCATCGGGTGCGCTCTCCAAAACTCCCAGGAACTGGTACCGATTGGAATCAATCCCGGGAGTTCACGCTATTGGCGTTCACCCCGCAGAGCGAGCGTCTATGCGGGGTGGCGGAGATTTGC
>JANLYV010000376.1:0-2664 GCA_031365825.1 Rubrivivax sp.
CCAGCGTGGCAGGCACGCGCGATCACCTTGAGGTTTTGCCCGCGTTGAACCCTTTGAACCCGGTTGCGATTCGCCTCGAATTGCTGGCCATTCGGGACATGCTCGCTGGCTGATCCGAGAGCATCGCACTCTATAATGCACCCTGTCGTCGGGGTGTAGCGCAGCCTGGTAGCGCACTTGCATGGGGTGCAAGGGGTCGCGAGTTCGAATCCCGCCACCCCGACCAATGGATACGAGGGTCAGCCGTTTAGCACCGGCTGACCCTTTTGTCTTTCCGGGGCGGACTCAATGTCCCTGTTGAATCACCTCAAGCGTGATGGAGTATTTCCACCGCCCGGAAGAGCTGATACATGCGGAACTCGGCGAGCCGCAGCGGACAACCGGCGCGTCGAATCTGAGGTCGTGAGCGCAGGGATTGCGTCGGCATCGTGTAGGAGCATGCCCACAGGCGATACCGGAGGTGTCCCATAGTTTTGGGCCGACGGCCACCCTAAGCTTTTGGCCATGGAAAAGACCCTCACTGCCCAGAAATGGGAATCACCGTCCCGCGGCAACAACGTGCTGCCGGTTGTCGTCATTGGCGTCGCCGCTGCCGCGTTGGTCATCGGCATGAACTACCAGTTCAAACCCGATGTCCACGCCACCGTGGTCGCACAGGCTCCGGCTTCCAAGTCAACCGTCAGTGAGTCGGCGCCAACCATGCCGGCACCGGATGCGGCGGGTCGGCCCGGCGTCGTCGGCCCGCCGATGGCGCGGGCACCGGTCGCTAGTTCCGAACCCGCAAGCGAAGGCAAGCTGCGCACGGAACCACCGGCGGCATCCCCGCGTTTGGCACCCCGCACCCTCGCGCCGCGGGCGCTGGTCGTGCCGCCGGTGCCTGAGGTCCGTGCCCCGCGGCAGGAACAGGTTCCAGCGCTGACGCCGGTCGAGCCCATGCCGTCCATCCAGGCTTCGCAACCGCTTCTCGAGCCGGCGGCACCGCAACCAGTGCCAGTCCCGGCGCCACTGCCATCAACGACGCCGAGCCCCGCCGGCACGAACTGACGCAGGCGCCAATGGGTAGGGTGATTGCTCGACAGATGTTTGCCGCGAATCCCGGTCTGCGTTCCCGCTCTGCTCATAGATCGGGCCAGACGTTGTATTCACATTGCTCCACTTCTCGATGGCCATCGTCGTGCCAGAACCCGGCAGTGCGGCGCCGACATTGGCCGCACTTGGCTTGATGGCCGGAACGCTGCGCCGCCACCGTCGGGCAGACTGACCCAACCGGCCGGCACACAACGCCCTACTGCAGCACCACCTCGACGCGGCGGCCTTGCGCCGCGTCGCCGCTGCCCGTGACCTGCTCGGGCTTCTTCAGCTCGATCTTGTCTTCGGCAATGCCTGCAGCCTTCAGCGCGTCGCGCACCGCGAACGCGCGTTGTTTGGCCAGTTCTTCATTCTTGGCCGCGTCGCCGCTGGCGTCGGTGAAGCCGCTGAGCACGGCCTTCTTGCCCTCGCTCACACCTTTGATGACGTCAACCAATGCCGCGGCAGCGCCGGCCGCCACTTCAGTCTTGCCCGAGGCAAAGTAGAACTTCACGACGCCGCCGTCGACCTTGATCGACGCGCCATCGGCCGCGGCCATCGATGCGGCCGCTGCGGCAGGTGCAGGGGCTGCCGCAGCAGGTTCCTTCACGGCACCCGGCAGCAGTGGCACGATCAGCAACGCCACGATGTTGATGATCTTGATGAGCGGGTTGACCGCAGGTCCGGCGGTGTCCTTGTAGGGGTCCCCCACGGTGTCGCCGGTGACGGCTGCCTTGTGCGCCTCGCTGCCCTTGCCACCATGATGGCCGTCTTCGATGTACTTCTTGGCGTTGTCCCACGCACCGCCACCCGTGCACATGCTGATGGCGACGAAGAGGCCGGTGACGATGGTGCCCATCAAAAGGCCACCCAAAGCGGCTGGTCCAAGCAGCAGACCCACGACCACCGGCACCACCACCGGCAGTAAGCTCGGGATCACCATCTCCTTGATGGCAGCGGTGGTGAGCATGTCGACCGCCGTGCCGTATTCGGGCTTGGCCGTACCTTCCATGATGCCCTTGATCTCTTTGAACTGGCGGCGCACCTCCACCACCACCGCGCCAGCGGCGCGGCCCACCGCTTCCATCGCCATCGCGCCGAAGAGATAGGGGATGAGGCCGCCGATGAAGAGACCGACGATGACCTTGGGGTCGCTCAGATCGAATGACACGCTCAGGCCGCGGCCCTCGAGCGAATGGGTGTAGTCGGCGAACAGCACCAGTGCAGCCAGGCCGGCGGAGCCAATCGCGTAGCCCTTGGTCACGGCCTTGGTGGTGTTGCCCACGGCGTCCAGCGGATCGGTGACGTCGCGCACGCTCTTGGGCAGCTCGGCCATCTCGGCAATGCCACCGGCGTTGTCGGTGATGGGGCCGTAGGCGTCGAGCGCGACGACGATGCCGGCCATGCTCAGCATGGCCGTCGCAGCGATGGCAATGCCGTAGAGACCGGCCAGTTGGTACGAGGCCAGGATGGCCATGCAGACGAACAACACCGGCCAGGCGGTGGAGCGCATCGAGACACCCAGGCCAGCAATGATGTTGGTGCCGTGGCCGGTGGTAGACGCTTGTGCAATGTGCTTGACCGGTGCGTATTGCG
>JANLYV010000392.1:0-8146 GCA_031365825.1 Rubrivivax sp.
TCGCCGGGCAGGGCGGTGCGGATCAGCACCGGGTCGCGCTTGCGCGCCAGAATGGCGACGCCGTTCCAGGTCTTTTGCCCGCGCCAGACCGCGCCGTAGCCGGCCTTGCCGATGGCCTCAATTGGAAAATCGGCGTCGCTCGCTTTCAGTTGCTGTCCGTTTAGCTCCAGGAACAGCTCAGCGGCAACGAACGCGCTGCGCTTGTTGCCGTCAATGAATGGATGGTTCTTCGCCAGCCCATGCGCGTAGCTGGCGGCGAGGTCGGCAGCATCGGGCGCGCCATAGTGCGCCAGATTTCTTGGCCGCGACAACGCGGACTCAAGCAGGCCTTCGTCGCGCACGCCTGCCGCGCCGCCGTGCTCGGCCAGTTGTTCTTCGTGCACGGCCCGGATCACGGCGGGGTCCACCCAGACCCAGCTTTGATTGGCAACCATGGCCTACTTGGCAAGCTCTCGAAGGACGGCGCGTCGCCGCTTCATGATCGCGCGCGCAGCCTTCATCTGGTCACCGAAGGCGGGGTCGTGCGGCGTGATGCGCATGCCGTCAGGGCTGTCGGTCAGGTAAAGCGTGTCGCCACGCTCGACGCGCAGCTTGGCCAACACATCCTTGGGCAGGATCACGCCAAAGGAGTTGCCGATCTGGGTGACTTTGAGTGTGTGCATGGCTTGATTCCAGGCTTGTTATAACTTACGTTATATCACGCGGCAGATGTCCTGCGCCGCGGTTTTCTTGTGTCCTGCCGTGCCTTCGGCCGCACACCCTGCTTCACCTCGTCGAAGAAGTCGTACAGCTGCTGCGCCACCGGCGTGAGCTTGCGCCCGCGGCGCGTGATGAGCCCGACATGCCGCGTCACCACCGGCTGTTCGAGCGGGATGCTCACCATCAGCGGATGGTCCTTGCCCGGCATCGCCAGCGAAGGCACCGCCGCCACGCCCAGGCCGGCTTCCACCAGCCCGAGCAGCGTCGTCACGTGCTGGGCTTCGTACACGGCTTGCGGGCGCACTTTCACGCCCGCCAGCGCCTGGTCGAGCAAGAGGCGGTTGCCCGAGGAACGGCTGACGGTGATGAAGTCGTGCTCGGCCAGTTGCGCCCAGGTCACGCGCCGTGCCTTGGCCAACGGATGGTCGCGGCGGCAGGCGGCGACGAACGACTCTTCAGCCAGCGACCGGAACTCGATGTCAGGCTCCTGGCTGCCGATGAAGTTCAGGCCGAAATCGGCCTCGCCGCGCGACACCGCGGCCAACACCTCGTTCGCGCCGGCGTCCATCACGATCACGCGGATCTTCGGAAAACGCTCGTGGTAGCGGCGTATCACCTGCGACAGGTAGTAGTACACGGTGGATGGCACACAGGCCACCGTCACCTCGCCCATGCGCGTCGGCGCCAGGCCGCGCAGGCCCAGCAACGTGCCGTCCAGGTCGTCGAGCAAGAGTGCCACCTTGCGCGCGAAGTCGCGCCCCACAGCCGTGAGGCTCACACGCCGCGTAGTGCGTTCGAGCAGGCGCACGCCGAGCGCCTGCTCGAGCTTGTCGATGCGCCGGCTGAAGGCCGGCTGCGAGATGTGCACCGCCTCGGCGGCGCGGCCGAAGTTGTGGAGCTCGGCCACGGCGCGGAAGGCGAGCAGGTCCTTGAGGTCGAAGTTGATGGCCATCGTGCGTCAGGCGCCAGGTTCCGAAATCCCGATTGATGTACATCATGCATGAATCGATCAGAACCATGCAATTCACAAACCATGGCGGCACACCGAAGATGGCGCCATGCCTTCCTACACCCTGCCCTGCGTGCTGATGCGTGCCGGTACCTCCCGTGGCCCCTTCTTCCTGCGCGAATGGCTGCCTCAGGACGAGACGATGCGCGACCAGGCGCTGATCGGCGCCATCGGTGCGTCCGACCTGCTGCACCTCGACGGTGTGGGCGGCGGCAGCACGCTCACCAGCAAGGTGGCCATCGTCTCGCGCTCGAACGAGCCCGGCTGCGATGTCGATTACCTCTTCGCGCAGGTCGGTGTCGGCCAGCGTTCGGTCGACACGCGGCCCAACTGCGGCAACATGCTTTCCGGCGTCGCGCCCTTCGCCATCGAGCAGGGTCTGGTGGCGGCGCAGGACGGGCAGACCACCGTGCGCGTGTTCAACGTCAACACCCGTTCGCGCATCGATGTGACGGTGCAGACGCCCGGCCGCGAAGTGGTGTACGAGGGGTCGACGCGCATTGACGGCGTGGGCGGCACGGCGGCGCCGATCCAGCTCGACTTTCTCGACGCCTGGGGCGCAGTGACGGGTTCGGTCTTTCCCACCGGTCGGCGAATCGACCACATTGAAGACGTACCGCTGACCTGCATCGACGCGGCCATGCCGCTGATGATCATCCGCGCTGCCGACCTGGGCGTGAACGGCCGCGAGTCGCCGCAAGAGCTTGATGCCATGCCCGGACTGCTGGCGCGGCTGGAGCGGTTGCGCCGCGCGGCGGGGCTGGCGATGGGCCTGGGCGACGTGTCGCGCAGCGTCGTGCCCAAGCCGGTGTTGGTGAGTGCCGGCGACAGCGAAGACAGCCTGACCTCACGCTACTTCACACCGCTGCGCTGCCATGCATCGCATGCCGTCACCGGTGCCATCGGTGTCGCCGCGGCCTTTGCGTTGCCGGGCACGGTGGCCAGCGGCAGCGCGACAAGCGCCGGCCGGCGCCATGTGCTGGTGCTGCACCCGCAAGGCCGCATCGATGTCGAAGTGACGATCGAAGGCAGCGGCCAGGAAGCCTCGATCCGCCGCGCGGCGCTGGTGCGCACCGCCCGAAAGATCCTGCAGGGCAACCTGCACCTGCCCGACTACGTGTTCTCGAACCCACCCGAAGGAGACCCGCCCGTGAAAAAGCTTCTCGCCCCCCTCATCGCCGCCACCCTGGCCAGTGTTGCCGCAGCGCAAACGCCCACAGCGTACCCAAGCAAGACCATCACCATCGTCGTACCCACCGCCGCCGGCGGTGGCAACGACGCGATGGCCCGCACCATTGCGCAAAAGCTCGGCCCGCTGCTGGGGCAGACCATCGTCATCGACAACCGTGCCGGTGCCAACGGCTCCATCGCCAGCGAGTACGTGGCGCGCGCCACGCCTGATGGCCACACGCTGATGTTCGGCTACATCGCCACGCACAGCATGAACCCGGCGCTGCAGAAGCTGCGCTACGACCCGGCGACGGATTTCGAACCGATCGGCCTGGTCGGCTACTCACCGACGCTGATGGTGGCTAACGCCCAAGTGGCGGTGAAGGACGTGGCCGACCTGGTGGCGCAGCTCAAGGCCAAGCCCGACAAGTACACCTACGCCTCGGCCGGCAACGGCACGGCACCGCAGTTCGCGGCCGAACTGTTCAAGCTCAACGCCGGCGTGGTGATGCTCGGCGTGCCGTACAAGGGCTCGGCGCCCGCCGTCAGCGACACCATCGGCGGCCAGACGCAGTTCATGTTCCCCAGCCTCTTCACCGCCTTGCCGCACGTGAAGTCGGGCAAGCTGCGCGCCCTGGCCGTGGCCGGGCCGAAGCGCTCGGCCCTCTTGCCGAACGTGCCGACGATGAAGGAAGCCGGCGTCGAGGGTGTCGAGGTGCAGCAGTGGTACGGCATCTTCGCGCCGGCCAGGACGCCCAAGGCCGTGGTCGAGCGGCTGAACAAGGCCTTGAACCAGGTGCTCAACGACAAAGAGATCATCAGACGCATCGAAGACCATGGCGCGGACGTCGAAGCCAGCACGCCCGAGCAACTGGCCGCACTGGTCAAGTCCGAACTCGTGAAGTGGAAACGTGTGGTGCAGCAGGCGAAACTCACGGCCGAGTGAACCCGCGCGCCACGTTTCTCATCAAGGACGAGCCATGAGCCAAACCGAAGCTGATCTGCGCGCCTGGGTTGGCCGCAGCGAGACCGTGCACGACACCTTCGGCGCCACGCCGGTGATGGCGCTGAACGCCACGCTGGACCACGCTGCCGCGCCCGTGCCCAGCGGTACGCCGTTGCCGCCGTTGTGGCACTGGCTGTACTTCCTGCCGATGTTTCGGCAAAGCGAGATCGGCGCCGACGGACATGCCAAGCGCGGTGGCTTCCTGCCGCCGGTGCCGCTGCCACGGCGCATGTGGGCCGGCAGCCAGTTCGAATTTCGCGCACCGCTGCGCGTGGGCGACGCGGTGGCACGCACCTCGACCATCGATGATGTGACGAGCAAGGAGGGCCGCAGCGGCAAGCTCGTGTTCGTGCGCGTACGGCACGAGCTGCGCTGCAACGGCGCGGTGGAGCCGGCGCTGGTGGAGTTCCACGACATCGTTTACCGCGGCGCCAAACAGCCGGGTGACGTTGAACCGCCACCACAGGCCGCGCCCGGCGGCGCAAGCTGGCAGCGCGAGATCGTGCCCGACGACGTGCTGCTGTTCCGCTACTCGGCGCTGACTTTCAATGGCCACCGCATCCACTACGACCGGCGCTATGTGACGCAGGTCGAGGGCTACCCCGGCCTCATCGTGCACGGCCCGCTCATCGCCACGCTGCTGCTGGACCTGCTGCGCCGCGAGGCACCCGGCGCCGAGGTCGCCGCCTTCCGCTTCAAGGCGGTGCGGCCGACCTTCGACCTGAACCCCTTCAGCGTCAACGGTGTGCGCGAAGGCCACACCGTCCGGCTGTGGGCGCAGGACCATGAAGGCTGGCTGACGATGGACGCTGTGGCGACCTTGAAAGGATGACGATGCAACCGCTGCAAGGCCTCACCGTCGTCACCCTCGAACACGCCATCGCCGCGCCGTTCGCCACGCGCCAGCTGGCCGACCTTGGGGCACGCGTGATCAAGATCGAACGCCCCGGCGTGGGCGACTTCGCGCGTGGCTACGACCAGCGCGTGCGCGGCCTGGCCTCGCACTTCGTCTGGACCAATCGCAGCAAGGAAAGCCTCACGCTCGACGTCAAACACCCGGCCGCCGCAGCGCTGTTGATGCAGCTCATCATCGACAAGGCCGACGTGGTGGTGCAGAACCTGGCACCCGGCGCGGCAGCGCGGCTGGGCGTGTCGTTCGAGGCACTCAAAGACAAACGCCCCGACCTCATCGTCTGCGACATCTCGGGCTATGGCGACGATGCGGCCAACCCCGGCCCCTACCGCGACAAGAAGGCCTACGACCTGCTGATCCAGAGCGAATCGGGCTTCGTCTCGATCACCGGCACGCCCGACGAGCCGAGCAAGGCCGGGCTGTCGATCGCCGACATCGCCGCGGGCATGTACGCCTACAGCAACATCCTCGCGGCACTGCTGCAACGCAAGCAAGATGGCCGCGGCCGGCGCATCGACATCTCGATGCTCGAAGCCATGGCCGAGTGGATGGGCTACCCGCTGTACTACGCCTTCGAAGGCGCGGCGCCACCGCCGCGCGCCGGCGCGGCGCACGCCACCATCTTCCCCTACGGCCCCTTCGCCACCGGCGACGGCAAGACGGTGATGCTGGGTTTGCAGAACGAACGCGAGTGGCTGCAGTTCTGTGCGCTGGTGCTGCTGCAGCCCGCGCTGGCGCAGGACCCGCGCTTCGCTGGCAATTCGCAGCGCGTGGCGCACCGCGACGAACTACGCACCTTGATCGTTAGCACTTTCTCCGACATGACGGCCGAACAGGTGACGGCTCGACTGGAAACGGCGCAGATTGCCAACGCCCAGGTGAACGATATGGCCGGCCTGTGGCAACACGAACAACTCGCCGCGCGCGGGCGCTGGCGCGAGGTGGCCACACCCGCCGGCGCCGTGCCCACGTTGCTGCCGCCGGGCTCGTGGTTGGACGGCGACCCACGACTCGATGCCGTGCCGGCGCTGGGCCAGCACACCGAAGCCATCCTGGCCGAGCTCGGCGTCAGTGCGGCCAGCATCAACGAGCTGCGCGCGGCCGGCGCGATCTAGTTTCAACCCGCTTCAACCTCCACCAAGAGAACCAACCATGGCTTCCACCATCATCGACTCACGCATCTTCCAGGGCATCTTCGCAAGCGACGCCATGCGCCACGTCTGGTCGGACGAGAACCGCACGCAGAAGTACCTCGACATCGAAAGCGCGCTGGCCAAGGTGCAGGGCCGGCTCGGCCTGATTCCGCAGCAAGCGGCCGACGAAATCGTCAGCCATTGCCAGCTCGAACAGATCGACATGGACAAGCTGCGCGCGCAGACCGAACGCATCGGCTATCCCATCCTCGGCGTGGTGTCGCAGCTCAACGCACTGTGCCGCGACAAGCTCGGCGAGTACTGCCATTGGGGCGCGACGACGCAGGACATCACCGACACCGCTACCGTGCTGCAGATCCGCGAGGCGCTGGTGCTGGTCGATGCCGACTTGACGGCCATCTCGGCGGCGATGGCCAAGTTGGCTAGACAACATCGCGACACGCCGATGATCGGCCGCAGCAACCTGCAGCAGGCCATTCCGGTGACCTTCGGCTACAAGATGGCGGGGCTGCTCTCGGCCGTCGAGCGCCATCGCCAGCGCCTGGCGCAACTCAGGCCGCGCGTGCTGGTGGGCGAGTTCGCCGGCGCTGCCGGCACGCTGGCGTCACTGCAAACCGGCGCGATGGAAACGCAGGCCGGCCTGTGCGCCGAGCTCGGCCTGGGCCAGCCCTTGATTGCCTGGCACACCATCCGCGACAACATCGCCGAGGTCGGCGCTTTCCTCGGCCTCGTCGGCGGTACGCTGGGCAAGCTCAGCATGGACGTGAAGCTGATGATGCAGACAGAGGTCGGCGAAGTCTTCGAGCCCTTCGCGCATGGCCGCGGCAGCAGCAGCACCATGCCGCAAAAGCGCAACCCCATCAGCAGCTGCTACATCCACGCCGCCATCTCGGTCGTGCGCCAACATTCGGCGGCACTGATGGACGCGATGGTTGCCGACCACGAGCGCAGCACCGGGCCGTGGGAGATCGAGTGGATCGTGCTGCCCGAGGCCTTCTGCCTGATGGCCGGCGCGCTGAAGCAGTCGCTGTTCGTGCTCGAAGGGCTGGAAGTCGACGTGCAGGCGATGCGCCGCAACATCGACATGACGCATGGTCTGGTGATGAGCGAGGCGGTGATGATGGGCCTGGGCAACTACATCGGCCGCGAATACGCGCACGACCTGGTGTACGACATCTGCCGCCAGGCAGTGACGCAGCGGCGGCCGCTGCTCGACTTGTTGTGCGAGAACGCCGAGATCAGCGCCCACCTCGACCGCGCCGCACTCGCCCGGCTGTGCGACCCAGCCGAGTACCTGGGCCAATCGGGCGTGATGGTCGACCGCGTGCTGGCGAGCTTGCGCTGACGCGGCCGCCCTCTTCCTTCAGGCTGCCGCGGTCGGGTTGCGCAGCCGGATGTGCAGGTCGCGCAGCTGGCCTTCGTCGACCACGCTCGGTGCACCGGTGAGCAGGCACTGCGCGCGCTGCGTCTTCGGGAAGGCGATGACGTCGCGGATGCTTTCAGCCCCGGCCATCATCGTCACCAGCCGGTCCAGGCCGAAGGCCAGGCCACCGTGCGGCGGCGCGCCGTACTGCAGCGCGTCGAGCAGGAAGCCGAACTTCAGCTTGGCATCTTCGGGTGAGATGTTCAGCGCGGTGAAGACCTTGCTCTGCACCTCGGCGCGGTGGATACGCACCGAGCCGCCGCCGAGTTCCCAGCCGTTGAGCACCATGTCGTAGGCCTTGGCGATGCAGGCGCCGGGGTCCGTGTCCATCAGGTCTTCGTGGCCGTCTTTCGGCGCCGTGAAGGGGTGGTGCACGGCGCTCCAGCGCTTGCCTTCGTCGTCGTACTCGAACATCGGGAAGTCGACGACCCACACCGGTGCCCAGACGTCGTCGAAGAGACCGTGGTTGCGGCCGAATTCGCTGTGGCCGATTTTCACGCGCAGCGCGCCGATCGAATCGTTCACGACCTTGGCCTTGTCGGCGCCGAAGAAGATCAGGTCGCCGTTGCGAGCGCCGGTGCGAGCGATGATCTGGCGAACAGCCGCGTCATGCAGGTTCTTCACGATCGGGCTTTGCAGGCCCGGCCAGCGCGCCTGCTTGTCGCCGGCACCACGCGACGCTTCGTTGACCTTGATGTAGGCCAGGCCCTTGGCGCCGTAGATCTTCACGAACTCGGTGTAGGCGTCGATCTCGCCGCGGCTCAGGCCGCCC
>JANLYV010000401.1:0-2185 GCA_031365825.1 Rubrivivax sp.
CGCCGCGCGTCACCGCCGCGAAGTCGCGCTGCACGTCGTAGGCGAGCGTCTTGTACAGCGCCGGGTTGATGCCTAACGACGAGTTTGATGCCACAAGCAGGGTGTAGCCGTCCGGTGCGGCCTGGGCCACGGCGGTGGCGCCGATGGCACCGCTGGCGCCGGGTTTGTTCTCGACGACGAAGGTCTGCTTGAGCTGTTCGGTCAAGGCCTGCGCCAGCAACCGGCCGTAGGCGTCGGTGCCACCGCCGGGCGAGGACGGCACCACCAGGGTGACGGTGCGAGCCGGCCAGTCGGTGGCCTGGGCCTGTGCGGTACCCGCGCCGAGCGCGAGCAGGCACAGGGCGACAAGGCATGACATCAACTTCTTCATCGTCGTCGGGCTCGGTTGAAAGCAACAGGGTAGTCGCTCATCGGCGCCATGGCGACTTCGGTTTACCCTGTGGCCCATGCCAGCCACGACGCCCCCCGCCACACAAATTGAAGAGTTGGTGGATGCCAACCGCATCCTCTTTCACCAGGGCATCGTCGACGCTTTCGGGCATGTCAGCGCGCGCCATGATGCCGACCCCGGCCGCTTCCTCATGGCGCGCAATGTCGCGCCGGGGCTGGTGACTGCGCCGGACATCCTCGAGTACGCCGTCGACAGCGGCGAAGCCGTGATGCCGTCGCCACCGCGCCTGTACCTCGAACGCTTCATCCATAGCGAAATCTACAAAGCGCGGCCCGCCGTGATGGCCGTGGTGCACCACCACGCACCGGCTGTGCTGCCCTTCACCATCGCCCGAGGCGCAAGGCTGCGGCCGGTGTGCCACATGTGCGGCTTCCTCGCTGGTGCGAACGGTGAGGGCCCACCGCTGTTCGAGATTCGAGACCATGCCGGCGACGCCACCGACCTGCTCATCCGCAACCGCGCGCTCGGCGCCGCACTCGCGGCCACGCTGGGCGATGCCTGCGTGGTGCTGATGCGTGGCCATGGCTGCACCGTCGTTGCCGGCTCGGTCAAGCTGGCGGTCTACCGCAGCGTCTACACCGAGCTCAACGCCAAGCTGCAGCTGCAGGCGCAGTTCTTGGGCGAGGTGCTGGCCTTGAGCGCGGGCGAAGCCGAGGCCGCACGCACTGCGGTCGAAGGCCAGGTCGAGCGGCCATGGCAGCTGTGGCGTCAGCAGGCTTACGCCGACGCCGGGTGAACCCGTGAACGGTGCATTGCCGCCACTGGTCTGGAGCGACCGCATGCTGCTCGGCTTCGACGCCATCGATGCCGAGCATCGCGAATTCGTCATCTGCGTGCAGGACTTGCGCGAAGCCGATGCCGGCAACGTGGCGCAACGGCTCAATGCTTTTGCCGCGCACGCGCAGCGCCACTTTGGCGCCGAAGATGAATGGATGCGTGCGACCGAATTCCCGCCGCGCCAATGCCACATAGCCGAACACGCGGCGGTGTTGAAATCCGTCGACGAAGTGCGCGCACTGGTGGCGCAGGGCAGGATCGACATCGTGCCCTCGCTGGCCGAAGAACTGGCGCGCTGGTTCCCCGGCCATGCCGATCATCTCGATTCGGCGCTTGCGGCGTGGATGTGCAAGCAGCGCTTCGGCGCCAAGCCGCTGGTGCTGCGCCGGGGCATCCTGCCTGCAGCCAACGACCAGGCCTGACCTAAGATGGCGCGAGCCACGACGACGCCACTTCGACACATGTCCAAACTGCAACTTTCCATCGCCATGGGCGACTACGACCGCACGCGCGCGCTGCTCGACGGCACGGTGTTGATCGACGGCGTCGACCCGGTGTGCATGACCCTGTCGCCCGAAGAAACCTTCTTCCGCGCCTTCCGCGGCATCGAGTTCGACATCAGCGAGTTGTCGTTCTCCAGCTACCTCGTGAAAGCGAGCAAGGGTGAGAGCCCTTACATCGCCGTGCCGGTGTTCCTCTCGCGCGCGTTCCGCCACACCAGCATCTATGTGCGCAAAGACCGCATCGGCAAACCCGAAGACCTGAAGGGCAAGCGCGTGGGCCTGCCGGAATACCAGCTCACAGCCAACGTCTGGGCGCGCGCGATCCTGGCCAGCCGGCGCACGCTGGAAGCTTTCGTGCACCATCACCACGCGCAGGGCTTGTCGGCGCGGCTGATGTCGGTCGATCAGATCTTCCACCCTGCGACCTACGAGACCTACAGCATCTAGCGGCGAT
>JANLYV010000446.1:0-2582 GCA_031365825.1 Rubrivivax sp.
CCGGCGGCGATGCGGAACAACAAGGCATAGCCGATCTGGCCTGCGGCGCCGGTGACGGCAACACGAACGGGCTTCTTCATGGACAAACTCCTGGAGCGCAGTTGAGGTTCGGGGCGGTGCCGGGCCACGCGGTACGCAGGCCCACGGCGAAGGCAGCGATTCTAGGTTGTGGCGTAGTTTTGGCGACACGGCGGCAGCTTGAAAAGTCAGATCCGTTGTCTTCTATAAGATAACTTTTCCGAACCGAACGCACCCGCCTGTGTTGCAATGGGGGATGGCCGCCACCGTGCAAGAACCCGCGCCGCTCCTGGTCGAGGCTGACAGCGGCACGCCCTCGTTCAGCCCGCTCTACCGCCAGATCAAGGCCTTGCTCACCCGCAGCCTGCAGGGCGGCGAATGGAAACCGGGCGAGGTCATTCCGGCCGAAGTGGAACTGGCGGCGCGCTACAAGGTCAGCCAGGGCACGGTGCGCAAGGCCATCGACGAGCTGGCGGCCGAGAATCTGGTGGTGCGGCGCCAAGGCAAGGGCACTTTCGTCGCCACCCACGCCGAAGAAAAAACCCAGTACCGTTTCCTGCGCCTGATGCACGACAGCGGCGAAGCGCCGGGCCTGCGCCGCCAGTTGCTCGACTGCCGCCGCATGCGCGCGCCGGTCGACATGACACGCGCCCTGGGGCTCGAGCGCGGCGAACAGGCGGTGCAGGTGCGCCGCCTTTTGCTTGCTGCCGACGCGCCGGTGGTGCTCGACGACCTGTGGCTGCCGGCCTCGCTCTTCAAGGGCCTGACGATGGAGATGCTGAGGTCCTACCGCGGGCCGCTGTACGGCCTCTTCGAGAGCGAGTTCGGCGTGCGCATGATCCGCGCCGAGGAAAAAATCCGCGCCGTGGCGGCCAGCGTTGACGAAGCCGCGCTGCTAGGGCTGCCTGAATCAGCGCCGCTGCTGTGCGTCGAACGCCTGGCCTTCACCTACGGCGACAAGGCCGTTGAATTCCGCCGCGGCCTGTACAACACGGCACAACATCACTACCGCAACGAGTTGTCCTGACAACGGTCTCGGGCATGGCGCGCCAGTTCCGTGTCAGCCTGTTGCATTGCAATAAACTCATTCGGTTCCAGCTGGTGACACGAAAGCGCCCATGCCCGACATGATCAAACCACGGCCCGGCACGATGCGGCTGCTCGATGCTTTCGCTTACCCGCTGCCGCTGGCGGCGAAGGTGTCGATCCTGCACCGTGTCAGTGGCGGCCTGATGTTCGCGCTGCTGCCCTTCATCGTCTGGCTGTTCGACACCAGCGTCAGCTCCGAAGTCTCGTTCGAACGCTTCGCCGCGGCCTTCGTCACCGGCATCGGCCCGGTGCCGGGCTGGCTGGTGAAGCTGGCGGTGCTGGCGTTGATCTGGGCCTACCTGCACCACTTCATCGCCGGCGTGCGCCACCTGTGGATGGACGCCACGCACAGCGTGAGCAAAGAGCAAGGCCGTGTCTCGGCGCAGATCACCATGGTGCTGAGCCTGGTGCTCACCGTGCTGCTCGGTGCCAAGCTCTTCGGTCTTTATTGAGCGCGCCATGACCCAAAACTTCGGCTCCAAACGTCTCGTCGTCGGCGCGCATTACGGCATGCGCGACTGGCTCAGCCAGCGCATCACCGCGGTGCTGATGGCGCTGTTCACCATCGTCTTGCTTGCACAACTGCTGCTGCCGGGCACGCTGGGCTACGACCGCTGGTCGGCCATCTTCGCCGCGCAGTGGATGAAGGTGCTGACCTTTGTGGTGATCGTGGCACTCGCCTGGCAGGCCTGGGTCGGCGTGCGCGACATCCTGATGGACTACGTCAAGCCGCTGGGCATGCGCCTGGCGCTGCAGGTGGCCAGCATCGCCTGGCTGGTGGGTTGTGCCGGCTGGGCCGTGCAAGTGTTGTGGAGGCTTTGAAGGCGATGGCTTCGATTCCGCGAAGAAAGTTCGACGTCGTCATCGTCGGTGCCGGTGGCTCGGGCATGCAGGCTTCGCTGCGACTGGCGCAGGCCGGGCTGAACGTGGCAGTACTGTCGAAGGTCTTCCCGACGCGTTCGCACACCGTGGCGGCGCAGGGCGGCATCGGTGCCTCGCTGGGCAACATGAGCGAGGACAACTGGCACTTCCACTTCTACGACACGGTCAAGGGCAGCGACTGGCTCGGCGACCAGGACGCCATCGAATTCATGTGTCGCGAAGCCGGCAAGGTGGTGTACGAACTCGAACATTTCGGCATGCCCTTCGACCGCAATCCCGACGGCACGATCTACCAGCGCCCCTTCGGCGGCCACACCGCCAACTACGGCGAAAAGCCGGTGCAGCGCGCCTGCGCCGCGGCCGACCGGACCGGCCACGCCATGCTGCACACGCTGTACCAGCAAAACGTCAAGGCTCGCACCAATTTCTTCGTCGAGTGGATGGCGCTGGACCTCATTCGCGACGCCGACGGCGACGTGCTCGGCGTGACCGCGCTCGAGATGGAAACCGGCGACGTGCACATCCTGGAAGGCAAGGTCACGCTCTTCGCCACCGGTGGCGCTGGGCGCATCTACGCCGCCAGCACCAATGCC
>JANLYV010000462.1:0-4367 GCA_031365825.1 Rubrivivax sp.
TGATCTTGTGCTTGCCGCCGCTGCGTTTTTCGAGCAGCTCGCTCATGTACTTGACGGCCACCACGGTCGGGTAGTCGTCGGCGTTGTGCACGTCGGCCGAGCGGAATTCGGCGGCTTGCGCGGCGAAGGCGATGCTGGCCAGTGCCGTGGCGATGAGGGTGGGGCGAAACTTCATGCGGTACCTCGGGTGCGGGTGGGTTGGGGAGGGGGAGGCGGCGGCTCATTGCCGTCGAACGGGCCGATGCCCAGGAAACTGCCGCCCTGCAGCCGCGCCATGGCGCTGCCGGCGGGGAACACGATGTCTTGCACCTTGGGCGCGAAGTCTTCGGCGCTGTCTTGCGGCACGTAGCCGATGCGTGCCCAGGCGGCCTGGCTGCGCCACCAGCTGCGCGGGTTGTTCGAGACACCGTAGGCGATGGTGAAGCCGACATCCGGCGCCGTCAGTGCAGCGCTCACCAGCCGCGTGAGGTCGCCGCGGCTGAGCCAGCTCGACAAGCTGCGTCGGTCTTCGGGCTCCAAGGTGGCGGTGCCTATGCGCAGGCATACCGACTCGATGTCATAACGCTCGAAGTACATGCTCGCCAGGCCTTCGCCGAAGAGCTTGCTCACGCCGTAATAACCGTCAGGACGAACGGGGTCAGTCGGCGTGATGACCTCGTCCTGGCCGTAACAGCCGGTGACGTGATTCGAGCTGGCGAAGACGATGCGCTTCGTGCCTGCCAGCCGCGCCGCTTCGTAGAGATGGATGAGGCCCAGCACGTTGGCCATCACGATAGGCGCGAAAGGCCCTTCGACGGACACGCCACCGAGGTGCACGACAGCGTCGACGCCCTGCAGCAGCTGTGTCACGGCCGTGGCATCCGTCAGGTCGCAGGCCACGCCGGCTATGCCGTGCGCGCGCAGCGGCGCGGCCAGATCCGACAACACCAGGCGCTGGCACAGCCCGCGCAAGGGCTGGGCCAGCGCGCGGCCCAGCGTGCCGGCGGCACCGGTCAGCAGCAGCGTCTTCAAGAGCCGATCGAGGCTGGTGCTCATCGTGAAAACCGGTGGCCTGTCATAGGCTTCGTAGAATATCGAAACAACGTTCCGAAACAGCTAGGGGAATCCATGTCACCGGGAAATGAGGGCAGCGCGCACCGCCGTTTGCGCGTGGTCTGCTTCGGCGAGTGCATGCTCGAATTGTCGGGTCAGGCCTTCGGCGCGATGACCCAGACCTTCGGCGGCGACACGCTCAACACCGCCGTCTACCTCGCCCGCTGCGGCTATTCGCACGGCCTGCAGGTGAGCTACGCCACAGCCCTGGGCGACGACGCCTTGAGCGCGGGCCTGATGCAGCGCTGGCGCGATGAAGGCCTGGTGCTCGACGCGGTTCGCATCATCCCGGGCCGGCTGCCGGGGCTGTACCTGATCGAGGTCGACGAGCGTGGTGAGAGGCGCTTCAGCTACTGGCGCAACGAGGCCGCGGCGCGTGCCTATTTCGATACCGACGCCGACGCCACGCCGCTAGAACAACAGGCCGCGCGCATCGACGCGCTGTACTTCAGCGGCATCAGCCTGGCGATCCTGCCGCCGGCCGGGCGGCAACGCTTGATCGCGCTCGCCACGCGCCTGCGTGACCGTGGCGCGACGGTGGTCTTCGACAACAACTACCGGCCGCGCCTGTGGGGTGATGTGGCGCAGGCGCGCGAGGCCTTTACGCAGATGTACGCGCTGGCCAGCATCGCGCTGGTGACGTTGGACGACGAACAGGCGCTGTGGGCCGAAGGTGACGCTAACGTGCAGCTCGAACGCACCCTGGCGCTGCCCTGCGCCGAGCTGGTGGTCAAGCGCGGCGCGCTGCCGACGCTGCTACGCCTGGCCGGTGCGCCGGTGTTGGCCGTGCCGACGGTGACGGTGCTGCAGGTGGTGGACACCACCGCTGCCGGCGACTCCTTCGCCGGCGCCTACCTGGCGGCGCGCCTGTCAGGTGCCGATGCGGCCACCGCCGTGCGCGCCGGCAACCGCCTCGCCGCGCAGGTGATTCAGCACCGCGGCGCGTTGATACCGCGTGCCGCCATGGCCGGCAGCTGACGCTTCAGCTCGCCCGCCACCATGGCGCCGAAGACGCAGGCGCCTTTGGCACCGAGGTGGGTGCGGTCGAAGCCGGCGTATGCACCGCTGGCCGGCTGACCGGGCGGCGGGGGTGGCGCGAAGGCCAGCGTGTCGGCCTCGGCCTGCCCCACGGCCTGCACGGCGGCGGCGCTGCTGGCATTCAGGTCGATCAAGGTGACGCGCTGCGCCACGGCCACGGCACGCACGGCCTCGGCCCAGGGCCGCAAGTCCTGAACCAGTTGACCACCCTGAAAACTGCGCCGCGTCAGCGGCGTCACGAGCACCGGCACGCCACCGAGGGCGCGCACCTCGGCGACATAACGCGCCAGGTTCGCTGGGTACTCGGTGGCGAGATCGGTGCTGCGCCCGGGCTTGCCGGGCTGGTCGTTGTGGCCGAACTGGATCAGCACATGGCTTGCGGTGATTGCACCGGCGTCGCGCAGGCGGCGCTGCACTTCGTCCCACAGCCCCTCGGCGCGAAAGCTGCCCGAGCTGCGCCCGTTGCGCGCCAGGTTGACGCAGGCCACGCCGGCGTCGAAGTGGCGGCACAGCGCATCACCGTAGCCGTTGTGTGGCGCCACGGTCGAGTCGCCGACCAGCAGCAACAGCACATCGGGTTTGGCGGCGGCGGGCAACACCATCGCGAGCGATGCGATGGCCGCCGCGCCGAACCGCAACGTGCGCCAAAGCTGCATCAGAACTTGTAGCGCATGCCCACCAGGTACTCGCGCCCGGTGACGTGGTAGACCACCGAACTGTTGCGCGCCCGGCTGATGAACTGGTCGTTGGCTTCGTTGGTGAGGTTCAGCCCTTCGAGCGTGACCTCGAGCTTGTCGTTGATCTTGTACGAGATCGACAGGTCGACGTTGAGCGTGCTGTTCTTGCCCTCGACGTCGTTGTTGTTCTGCCCCGGCACGCGCGTGAGGAAGCCGCTGCGCTGCGAGCCCGAGACGCGTGCGCTGAACTTGCCGTCGTCGTAGTACAGCGTGGCGTTCCACGAGCGCGGCGAGAGGTTGATGAGGTCGTCGGTGAGCTTGGTGGTTGCCGTCGGCGAGACCACGTACTCGATCTTCGACTTGACTTCGGTGTAGTTCAGCAGCACGCCCATGTTGCGCCAGATGCCGGGCAGGAAGGTGAAGGGCTGCTGCACGTTGATCTCCACACCGGTGAGCTTGCCGCCGTTGGTGTTGACCGGCGCCGTGACCTCGAATACTTCGTCGCCGGTGAAGTTGCTCGGCAACAGCGACACCGGCAAGCCCGTGTCGCGGAAGGGCATGCTCGTGCGCAGCGTCTGGATGTAGGTGTTGATGTTCTTCTGGAACAGGCCGATGCCGATGAAGGCACTGCGGCCGTGGTACCACTCGAAGCTGGTATCGAGCGTGGTCGCGCGGAAGGGCTTGAGCAGCGGGTTGCCGCTGGTCACCGTCAGCGTGCCGGTGGTGGCGATGGTGCCACCGGGCGAGAGCAGGCCGAGTTGCGGCCGCGCCATCACCTTCGCCGCCGCCAGGCGCACCACGAAGTCGGGCGTGACGTTGGCCGCCAGGTTCAGCGAAGGCAGCACGTCGGTGTATTCACGGTCGACGGTCACCGCCGTGCCGCCGCCCGTGGCCAGGTAGCCGGTGGCCGACTGCTTGGTCTGCACGTAGCGCACGCCGGCGTTGCCACGCAGCGGCAGGCTGCCGAGCTTGGTGTTGAAGTCGGCCATGACGTAGCCGCCGCTGTCGGTCTCGGTCACCGAGCGGTTGTTGCCGCGCGCGTTGCCGTTGGTGATGGACGACAGCGTGTAGTCGCCCGGGCCGCCGACGGGGCCGCTCTTCAGGCAGTTGCAATAGATGTCATAAGCCGCGGCGATGGCCGGCAGGTTGGGGATGACCCAGCCCGTGACCGAACCTGCGGGCAAGCTCAGGCCGTTGCCGAAGCCGCTCAGGTTGGTCGTTAGTGACGCCACCGTGGTGCCCGCAGGCGGGGCGAAGATGGTGTCGTTCTGGTTGATGCGCCTGAACTCGAAGGTGTCGAAGCTGAACTTCTTGTAGTCCACACCGCCTTTGAGCGCGAGCTTGCCCGGCATCGCGTCCCACTCCAGGTCGGCATGGGCCATGTCGGTACGGTTGTCGGTGCCCTGCGGGCGGATGCGGATCTCGCTCGACGTGGTGTTGGTGATGGTCGTGGGCTGCGTGCCCGTGGCCACCTGTGGGACGGCCACCAGGGTCAGCGCGCCGCCGGCCTGCGCGGGGTCGAAGGGGTAGCTGATCTTGGGCAGCCGGTCGTTGCCGCGG
>JANLYV010000489.1:0-2453 GCA_031365825.1 Rubrivivax sp.
CGCGGCCGACCGAGCCGAGCTTGCGTTGCGCTGCATCCAGCGGATTGGAAAAACACGGTGCCACGGTTTCGGTGAGGCCCATGGTTTCGATCACACTGACGCCGAAGCGCTGCTCGAAGCCGCGCAGATGTTCGGGCGGCAACGCAGCGGACGCTGAACGGCAAAAGCGCAGCGCGGCCGAGGTGGTTCGCGGTGGTGTCTCGCCTTCGAGCAGGAAGGAAATCATCGTCGGCACGAGGTTGATCCACGTGCATTGCGCTTGCGCCACCTGCGCCCAGAAGCGCCCGCTCGAAAAGCGCGGCGGCATCGCCAGGCTGCCGCCGCTGAGCAGCGGTGCCAGCATGGTCACGGCGAAGGCGTTGATGTGGAACAGCGGCAGCACAGCCAGCACGCGGTCGCCACGCGTCAGCGCATGCTCGCGTGCGATCGCCAGTGCGTTGGCCACCAGGTTGGCCTGGGTCAGCATCACCCCTTTGGGCTGGCCGGTGGTGCCCGAGGTGTACATCAACAACGCCACGGCTTGGGGCTCTACCGCGGGCCAGTCGAACGCGCCCGCGGCCGGCGCCGACGCGTTGGCGTCGCTCACCAGCAAAGTGACCTGACGATCGAGCGTGGCCAGATGCTCGCGCACCTGCGTCTCCCACTCCACCGTCGTGATCACCAGCTTGCAATCGGAGTGGCCGAGCACGTAGCGCATCTGCTCGGGCTGCGAGAGCAGGTTCACCGGGTTGACGACGAGCCCGCCGGCCATCGCGCCGAGCAGGCAGCGCAGCGTGTGCAGGCCGTTGGGCATGACCAGCGACACCGTGTCGCCGGCGCGCAGGCCGAGCGCGTGCAGTTGCACAGCCACCGCGGCCGTCTCGCGCAACAGGCCACCGTGCGTGATGCTGCCCGCACCGTCCACCGCCAGCGCATACGGCGCGTCGGGCCACAGCGCCGCACCGCGCTGCAGCGCTTCGACTATGGTGCGCGGCGTGTCCATCAAGCGCGCCCGTACTTCTGGAAGTAGGCGCCGAAGATCTGCGCTTCGCTGGGCACCACCTCGGCAATGGGCCGCGAGATGCGCGTGATGTTGAGGTAGTGGCGATAGTTCATGTTGTCGGAGAAGTTGTTCCTGCCCCAGGTGCCGCAGCCCATCGACAGCGAGAACGGCAGCCCGTTGTCGAAACTGCCGCCGGTGGCGAAACAATGCGCCTGGTCGGCGATGACGCGGCTCACCGGCAAGGTCAGGCCGAGCGTCAGTGCTCGATCGGCGTTAGCACTGTGCAGGCCTACCGAGTGGCCGGCGCCCTGGAAGGTGTAGATCTGCGCCACGCGCGCCGCCGCCGCGGCAAAGTCGGCGGCGCGATACAGCGTGAGCACGGGGCTGAGCTTTTCGCCAGAGAACGGGTGTGCGTCGCCGACGCCGTCTTCTTCCACCAGCAGCATGCTCGGCTGCAACGCGGCGACATCGGTCAGCCCGGCGCGCTGCGCGATCACGGCCGCACTTTGGCCGATGACCGCCGGCGAGAGCTTGCCGTCGGGCCACATCAATGCCTGCAGCCTGGCCTTCTGCGCGGCATCGAGCCGCACCGCGCCTTGTTCGGCCAGCGCACGCAGCATGGCGTCGTAGACCGCGTCGATGATCACCAGGCTGTTCTCCGACGAGCAGCTGGTGGCGTGGTCGAAAGTCTTCGAGCGGGTGATGAGCGCCGCCGCGCGATCGAGCTGCGCCGTCTCGTCGACGATGCCCGCCACGTTGCCGGCGCCCACGCCGAAAGCCGGCGTGCCGCTGGCCGCCGCGGCGCGCACGTTGGCTTGCGAGCCGGTGGCGACGATGAGGTCGCATTGCTGCATCAGCTCGGCCGTGGCCGCCTTGGTGATGGGTGCGGGCAGCAGTTGCACCAGGTCGAGCGGTGCGCCGATGCGCTTCAACTCATCGTGCACGAAGCCGATCAACATCGCCGCAGTCGACCAGCCTTTGGGTGAAGGTGCCACGATCACCGCGTTGCGGCCCTTGAGCGCGTTGATGATCTTGTTGGCCGGTGTCGCTGCCGGGTTGGTCGACGGTGTCACGGCGCAGACCACGCCCACCGGCCGCGCGATCTCGATCAGGCCCTTGGCTGGGTCTTCGCTGATGACACCCACCGACTTCGCACCTTGCAAATCGCGCAGCAGGCCGAGCGTCTTGCGATGGTTCTTGCGCAGTTTGTCGTCGACACGGCCGATACCGGTATCGGCCACCGCCAACTCTGAAAGTAAACGGTTTCTCGTGGGTTCGATGATGGCCCAACCGGCAGCACTGACGAGCTCGTCGACCTGCGCCTGGTCGTAGCCGTCGGCGATGCGCTGCGCGGCGCGGGCGCGCTGCACGAGCTCAGTGACGGGGCTCATCTCAATCGGCCTTGATGTGGGCGGCCTTCACCAGCGCCGCCCATTTCGGCAATTCCGCCGCGACCACCAGCCCCAAGTCT
>JANLYV010000539.1:0-6047 GCA_031365825.1 Rubrivivax sp.
GGTGCTGCGTTGGCCGGCGCATGTCGGCTTCGAGCGCTCGGACGCGCTGGCGCGCGTGGACAGCGGCGTGCGCGAAGGTGACGCCATCACGCCTCACTACGACTCGATGATCGCCAAGCTCATCGTCTGGGGCGAAGACCGTGGGCAAGCACTGGCGCGGCTGGACGCGGCGCTGCGTGACACGCACATCTGCGGGCTGCACACCAACGTCGCCTTCCTCCGCCGCATCGTCGCCAGCCAGGCTTTCGCCACGGCCGACCTCGACACGGCCTTGATCGAACGCGAGCATGTGGCGCTGTTTGAAGCCCCGCCGCTGCCTGCCGAATGGGCGGCCGCAGGCGTGCTGGCGCACAGGCTCGCGGCCGAGCGCGCGCTCGAACGTGACGAGCCCTGGTCGCGCCGCGACGGTTGGCGCATGCACGGCGGTGCAAGGCGCCGGCTCGAGCTGACGCTGGCCGGCACGGCCATGCCGCTGGTGATCGAGCGGCTGCACGACGGCGCCACGGTGATGCAGCTGGGCGTGACGTTGGGTCAGACGCGCCACGCCTTCATGGCGCAGCCGCTCGGCCCCGATCGTTTCGACGTGCACCTGGGCAGCGCGCGCGCCACGCTCACGGTCTACGCCCAAGGCGAGCAGTTCACCGTGTTCGCGCAAGGCGCGGGCATCAGCGGCCAGGCCACCGTGCTTGAGATCGACCCGCTGGCCCACGCCGGCGACCATGCCGGTGAGGCCGGGCGCTTGACGGCGCCGATGCCGGGCAAGGTGGTGGCCTTTCTGGCGGCCAAAGGCGAGCGCGTGTCGCGTGGCCAGGCGCTGGCGGTGATGGAGGCGATGAAGATGGAACACACCATCAACGCGCCGCACGACGGCCTGGTGCTGGAGCTTTTGTACGCCGTGGGCGATCAGGTGGCCGAAGGCGGCGAGCTGCTGCGCCTGGGCGCAGCGCCGGCCTCGGCCGCTTGAAGCTGCTTACTTGCGCGGCCGTGGCCGCTGCCGCCGCAATCCACCGAACCAGCTCGAAGGCCAGAACGAATGCGAGGTCTGCGAGTCGGGCCACAGCGCGCCGGGCTGCGAGGCAGCTTCTTCGTCCTTGGCCAGGGCCTCGCGGAACTGATGCGCCAGCATTGCCAGGTCGCTTTCGGGCATGGCGTCGCACACCAGCAGCACGTCGCGCGCGTACAACGGCTGCGCCAGCATGCGCGGCACGTCGATGCCCTGGCCCAGCTCGCGCTGAAGCAGCGCATCCATGCGCTTGGCGATCTTTTGTTGCAGCGGCAGGGGCGGTGGCATGCGCAAAGTGTCCGCCCAAGCGCGGCCGCTTGCCATCCCCCAAAAGTTGGTGGCGGCCTGCGACACCCACGAGCTGGACGGCACGCGCCGATATAGTCACGGCCCCGCCCCGCTGTCAGGCATGACAGCGCCACATGACCGAGCCGCACCATGATCCCGTCGTTCGTCAAACTCGTCGAAGTCGGCCCACGCGACGGCTTGCAAAACGAAGCCGCGCCGGTGAGCGCGGCGCACAAGGTGGAGCTGGTGCAGCGCCTGCAGGCCGCCGGTTGCCGCGAGATCGAGGTCACCAGCTTCGTCAGCCCGAAGTGGGTGCCGCAGATGGCCGACAACGCCGAAGTCATGGCCGGCATCAAACGCCTGGAAGGCGTGCGCTACTCGGTGCTCACACCCAACATGAAAGGCCTGGAGGCAGCGTTGCCGACCCGGCCGCACGAGGTGGTGGTGTTCGCCGCGGCCAGCGAAGCCTTCAGCCAGCGCAACATCAACTGCTCGATCGCCGAAAGCGTGGAGCGCTTTGCGCCGGTGGTGGCCGCCGCCCACGCGGCCGGGCTGAAGGTGCGCGCGGCGGTGTCGTGTGCGCTCGGCTGCCCTTACCAAGGGGAGGTGTCACCCGATGAGGTGGAGCGCGTGGTGCGGCTGATGAAGGACATAGGCGTCGACCATTGCGGCATCGCCGACACCATCGGCGTGGGCACGCCGCGCCGCGCACAGGCGGTGATGGAACGCGCGCTGAAACACTTCCCGTTGAATGAGGTCAGCGGCCACTTTCATGACACCTACGGCCAGGCCTTGGCCAACATCTACGCCACGCTCGAAATGGGCGTGGCCACCTTCGACGCCAGCGTCGCCGGCCTGGGCGGCTGCCCCTATGCCAAGGGTGCCACCGGCAACGTCGCCAGCGAAGACGTGGTCTTCATGCTGCACGGCATGGGCATAGCCACCGGCATCGACCTGGACAAGCTGGTCGACGCCGGTGCCTACATTTCAAACGTTATCGGCCGCGCGCCCGTGGCCCGCGTGGGCCGCGCGCTGCTGGCCAAACGCGGCGTGGCCGTGGCCATGGCATGAGTGTGGCAGCCGAGGCGCGGCCGCAAGGCTTCCAGCGCGTGACGCAGGCGCTGGCTGAGCGCGGCCACCCGCACGCACCACGCTGGCTAGCCGTGCCGGCGCGCACGTCGCAGGAAGCCGCCGACGCGCTGGGCGTGGTGGTGGGCCAGATCGCCAAGAGCGTGATCTTCCGTCGCCGCGACGACGACCGCGCGGTGCTGGTCATCACCTCGGGCGACCGCCGCGTCGACGAAGCGCGCGTAGCCGCTCATACGGGCGCGCTGGGCCGCGCCGATGCCGCCTTCGTGAAACAGCGCACCGGCTTCTCGATCGGCGGCGTCGCACCGTTGGCGCATGCCGAGCCGGTGCTGACCTTGATCGACCGTCAGCTCTTTCGCTTCGAGGAAATCTGGGCGGCGGCGGGGCATCCGAACGGCGTCTTCAAGCTGTCGCCGCAAGCGCTGGAGCAACTCACCGGCGCCGCGGTGATGGACGTGGTGACCGAATGACCGCCGCCGTGCAGAGCCCGTGCAACAGCATCTGCCGCATCGACGCCGCCAGCGGCTGGTGTGAAGGCTGCATGCGCACGCTGGCCGAAGTGGCGGCCTGGGCCGCGCTGGACGAAGCCGCCAAGCGCGCGGTGTGGGTCGAGATCGGCCGACGCCGTGTGCTCTGGCGTCATGCCCAGGCCAAGCCGGCCACGCCGCCGGAGCCCACCGCATGAAGCGCATCGTCTTCTGGTTCGACGTGCTCTCGCCCTTTGTGCACCTGGCCTTCGAGCGGCTGCCCGAGGTGCTGGCCGGCACCTCGTACGAAGTGGCGTACCGGCCGCTGCTCTTCGCCGCCTTGCTGCAGCACCATGGACAAAAAGGCCCGGCCGAGATCGACAGCAAACGTGCCTGGACCTTCCGCCATGTGCATTGGCTGGCGCATGAACACGGCATCACGATGGATACGCCCAGCATGCACCCCTTCAACCCGCTGCCGTTGCAGCGCCTGGCACTGGCCTGCGTGCCCGCCGGCGGCCTGCCTAACCGTCGAGTGGTACAGACACTGCTGGCGTTTGTCTGGCACGGCGGCGCCGACGCCAGCGACCCCGCGCGGCTGGCCGCGCTGACGGCCGCGCTGGCGCCAACACGCGACCCCGCGGGCGACGAGGTCAAGGCCGAGCTGCGCGCGCACACCGACGCAGCCATCAACATGGGCCTTTTCGGCGTGCCCAGCTTCGAGCTCGACGGCCGCATCTTCTGGGGCCTGGACAGCCTGACCATGCTGCGCGCTGCGCTGCTGGGCGATGCCTGGTTCGACGGCCCGGCATGGCCGCGCGAAGGCGCGCCGCGCGCCGGCGTGAAACGTGGCTGATTGCGGCTGACACGGCCGCGCAAGGGCCGGGCTGACGATGTGGATCTTCGTCCAGTCGCTGCTCATCGGCCTGGCCATTGCCGCGCCGGTCGGCCCGATCGGCCTGCTCGTCATTCAGCGCACGCTGCAGCGTGGTGTCGCCATCGGCCTGGCCACGGGCATGGGTGCGGCGTTGGCCGATACGGTCTACGGTGCCCTCGGTGCCTATGGCGTCAGCGGCGTTACCCAGTGGTTGCAAAGTCTGCGTGTGCCGCTGGCCGTGGGCGGCGCGGCCTTCCTTTTGTGGCTGGCCTGGCGCAGCTGGCACGCCAGCGCCGCCACGCAGCCAGCCACGGTGCGCGACGGCGCCGGCTTGCTTGCCGCGCTGGCCGGCACCTTCGTGCTCACGCTGTCGAACCCGGCCACGATCTTCTCCTTCATCGCCGTCTTCGGCACGCTGGGCGTGACGGCCACGGCCACGGCGCCGGATGCCTCGACACCGGCGCTGATGGTGCTGGGTGTGTGCCTGGGTTCGATGCTGTGGTGGCTCTTGCTATGCCTCACGCTCGGCCGCATGCGCAGGCTTCTCGACGCGCGCTGGCTGCAGCGCATCAATCGTCTCTCGGCGTGCCTGCTGGTGGGTTTTGCGCTGTGGCCGCTCTTGTCATTGACCGTTGCGGCACGCTGAGGCGGGTATATTGAAATCCGTTCTGATTTTCAAAAAAGCAAGGCGCCGCGCATGACCGACTTCGACCCCACCAGCACCCTGCCCGGCGCGCAGCCAAGGCAGCCGCGCAACCTGCTTGAAAACCCCAGCCTGGCGGCGCGTGCGGTCGAGCTCTTGTTGACGCCGCACACCATGCTCGAACTCAGTGCCGCCGATGCGCGCTGCGTGGTGGCGCAGATGGGCCTGGTGAACCTGCCGCGTGGTCACGTCATCTACCGCGAAGGCGACAAGGAAGGCACCGACCAGATGTTGCTGCTGCTCAGCGGCGAGGTCGCGGTGGAACTGGCAGACCTGGGTCGGCCCGACGCGGTCACCGTCTCGGTGCTGGGCCCGGGCAACCTTGTCGGCAAGATGGGCCTGCTCGACGGTGCGCCACGCTCGGTCACCTGCCGCGCGGTGAGCGAGGTGAGTGCAGCCAGCTTCTCGCGCGAGGCCTTGAAAAAGCTCATCGAAGACCACCCACAGGTTGCCGCACGGCTGCTCATCGCCATCGGCCAGCGCATGGCCGACCGGCTGCGCGCGCTGGGTGAGCAGCTCAAGCTCTACGCGCGCCTGGGGGCTTCGCATTTCGAGCCTACCTCGCGCATCGTCGTGCCCAAACGCGCAGATCAACCCAAGGCACCATGAGCCGCTGGGCCGTTCCCAAGGCGAATACCGCAGTGCGTAGCACGGAGGTTACCCAGTGAGCCACCACATCCTGCAAAACCTGCCCGCCGGCGAACGTGTCGGCATCGCTTTTTCCGGCGGCCTCGATACCAGCGCCGCGGTGCACTGGATGCGCGCCAAGGGCGCCATTGACTACACCAACACGGCGCACCTGGGCCAGCCCGACGAGAGCGACTACGACGACATTCCGCGCAAGGCGCTGGCCTATGGCGCCGAGAAAGCGCGGCTGGTGGAATGCCGCCCGGCGCTGGTGGCCGAAGGCATCGCCGCGATTCAATGCGCAGCCTTTCACATCAGCACCGGTGGCGCCACCTACTTCAACACCACGCCGCTGGGCCGTGCAGTGACGGGCACGGCGCTGGTGGTGGCGATGCGCGAAGACGGCGTCGACATCTGGGGCGACGGCAGCACCTACAAGGGCAACGACATCGAGCGTTTCCATCGTTACGGACTGCTCGCCAACCCGAACTTGCGCATCTACAAACCCTGGCTCGACCAGAGCTTCATCGACGAACTCGGTGGCCGCAAGGAGATGAGC
This sequence comes from Rubrivivax sp., assembly GCA_031365825.1. Lineage (GTDB taxonomy): Bacteria > Pseudomonadota > Gammaproteobacteria > Burkholderiales > Burkholderiaceae_C > Rubrivivax. The sequence continues at coordinate 5,614 of JANLYV010000539.1, forward strand.
GAGTACCTCATCCACGCCGGCTTCGACTACAAGATGAGCGTCGAAAAAGCCTACTCGACGGACAGCAACCTGCTCGGCGCCACGCACGAGGCCAAGGACCTCGAATTCCTCCACAGCGGCATGCGCATCGTCAGCCCAATCATGGGCGTGGCCTTCTGGCGCGACGACGTGGCGGTCAAGGCCGAAGAGGTCAGCGTGCGCTTCGAAGAAGGCCAGCCGGTGGCGCTGAACGGGCGCAGCTTCGCCGACGCACTCTCGCTCTTCGAAGAAGCCAACCGCATCGGCGGCCGGCACGGCCTGGGGATGTGCGACCAGATCGAAAACCGCATCATCGAAGCCAAGAGCCGCGGCATCTACGAAGCACCGGGCATGGCGCTTTTGCACATCGCCTACGAACGGCTGGTGACCGGCATCCACAACGAAGACACGATCGA
>JANLYV010000563.1:0-3775 GCA_031365825.1 Rubrivivax sp.
AGAGCAGTGACGAGACGAGCTGGGTGTACACGGACGCCATGGCTCTTACGCGGCGCGCGCGCCGGTGGCTTCGCCATACACGCGCGACAGCATCGGGCGCACGGCGCTCCAGGTGTAGCGCTGCACTTCGCGCAGGCCCGCCTGGCGCAGGCGTTCGGCCAAGGCCGGCTGCGCCAGCAGGCGGTTCACCGCCGCCGCCATCGCCTCGGCGTCACCTGGTGGCACGAGCAGCGCGGAGGTTTCGTGTTCGACGATGTAGGGCACACCGCCCACGTTGGTGCTGACCACAGGCACGCCGCAGGCCAGCGCTTCGAGCACCGAGTTGGGCATGTTGTCGGCCAGGCTCGGGTTCAGGCAGCAATCGCTTTGGCGGTAGAGCTCGGCCATGGCGTCGCGCTCGAGCCGGCCGGTGAAGCGGATGCATTCCTGCAAGCCCATAGCGGTGATCAGCCGCTTGAGACGCGCCTCGTCCGGGCCGGTGCCGGCAATCACCAGCGTGGCTTGCGCATGGCTCTGGCGCACGATGGCCAAGGCACGGATGGCGGTGGCGTTGTCGTACAGCGGTTCGAGGTTGCGTGCCACCACCAGCTGCGGCGCATGCGTGCGCGTTCGTTTGTCGGCCACCGCGCCGGGTGCGAAACGCTCGAGGTCGATGATGTTGGGCACCTCACCCGCCGGCATGCCGAAGCGCGCGAAGGTCTGGCGCAGGAAGCCCGAAGGCACGATCAACTGCACCGCAGATTTCATCGACCAGCGCACCAGGCGATGCGATCGCGCCAGGAATTCACCGGCCTCGCCACCGCGGTAGTTGACCACCACCGGCACGTGGCGCGCTCGCGCGACCCAGATCGCCGGCGCAGCAAACAGGTGCCACGACCAGCCCGAGTTGGCCATGACGTGGAACAGGTCGCTGCGGCCGGCCGCGTGCCACAGCGCGTGCACGTAGGCCACCAGCCGAAAGAGCGCGCGCACGCCGCGCAGGCTGCCAATCCAGGCTGGCCGGTAGGGCGCGTTGGTCTGCACCAGGCAGACGGTGGCGTCGTCGGCACGCAGCAATTCGGCCAGCTGACGGGTCTGGTTCGCCATGCCGCCGGCAGGCGGTGGCAGCGGGCCGATCAAGCCGATGCGCAGGCCGGCCAGTTGCATCACAGCGCGAGCTCGGGCAACAGGCTGCCGTAGGGCGCGCGGTAGTGCGCGATCGACGCCTTCCAGCTGCGTTCATCCTCGACCATCCGCCGTCCCGCCGCACGCAGCTGCGGCCACAGCGCGCGCTTGTCGAGCAGGGCCAGCAGCGCCTGCACCAGCGCCGGCGCGCTGCCGGCACGGAAGAGCCAGCCGTTGTCGCCGTGGCGGATCAATTCCTTGTGGCCGCCGACATCGCTGGCCACCAGCAGCCGGCCCTGCGCCATCGCTTCCAGCGGCTTCAGCGGCGTCACCAGTTCGGTCAGGCGCATCGAATGGCGCGGGTAGGCCAGCACGTCCACCAGATCGTAATAACGTTGCACTTGTGCGTGGGGTACGCGGCCGGTGAAGACCACGCGGTCGGCCAGGCCCAGGCGTTGGGCCTGCGCCTTGAGCGCGGCCTCTTGCGGGCCACCGCCGACGAGCAGCACGCGCACATCCGGGCGCTGTTGCAGCAAGGCGGGCATGGCGTCGAGCAGAAGGTCCAGGCCTTCGTAGGCGTAGAAGCTGCCGATGAAGCCGACCACCGTGGCGCTGCCCAGGCCGAGCTGCTGCTTCAAGGCAAAGTCGGCCACGCCGCCGGGCTCGAAGGCGTCGATGTCGACGGCGTTGGGGATGACGGTGACCTTGTCGGCGGCGATGCCACGCGCCACGATGTCGCGGCGCAGGCCTTCGCAGATGGTGAAGACATGGCTCGCCTGGCGCAGCGCGCGCGATTCGAGCTGGCGCGTGAGGCGGTAGCGCAGGCTGCCTTCGCGCGTGCTGCCGTGGTCGACCGCCGCGTCTTCCCAGAAAGCCCGCACCTCGTACACCACCGGGATGCCGAGTTGTTTGCCCACGCGCAGCGCCGGCATGGCGTTGAGCACCGGCGAGTGCACGTGCAGGATGTGCGGCTTGACCTCGGTGGCCACCGCGACCAGGCGGCGTTGCAGCTGGCGCATGAGGGCCATCTCGCGCAACACCGGGATGCGCGTGGCGCCCGCGGCCAGTGGCGTGCGCAGGAAGTCCCAGCCGTCCACGCTTTCATGCAGCGCCATGCTGCCGGTGTGCTTCGGGCTGGTGATGTGGAAGGTCTGCCAGCCGAGCTTGCGCTGCTCGCGCAGGATGGCCAGCGTGCGGAATGTGTAGCCGCTGTGCAGCGGGATCGAGTGATCCAGCACATGAAGGATGCGAAGGGTCACGCGGCAGCGACCTCGGCAGCCAGTTCCTGCGGCGCCCTGACCTCGCCGTCGACGACGTTGCGCAGGAAGGCCTCGAACATGAGCAGTGTCCACAAGGGCGCGCTGTGGTCGCTGGCGCCGCTCTGGTGGCCGTCGACCAGTTCGCGCAAGGTGCCGGCGTTGAACCAGCCGGTGGCAGCCAGCCGCGGGCCGAGCACGGCGTCGCGCACGCGCTGTTTGAGCGGGCCGCGGAACCAGCGCGCCAGCGGCACGCTGAAGCCCATCTTCGGCCGGTAGAGCACGGCCTCGGGCAGCATCGGCTCCATCGCCTTCTTCAGCAGGTACTTGCCTTCCTGGCCGCGGATCTTCAGCGACGAGGGCAGCGTGGCCAGCCATTCGATGAGCTTGTGGTCCATCAGCGGCTCGCGCACTTCGAGCGAATGCGCCATGCTGGCGCGGTCGACCTTGGTGTTGATGTCGCCGACGAGGTAGGTTTTCATGTCCAGGTACTGGATCAAGGACAGCGGGTCGTCGGTCTCGGCACGTTTGGCGTGGAAGTCGAACACTTCCTGCGCGTTGTAGCCGGCGACCTGACGCTTGAACTGTTCGCTGAAGAGCCGCTCGCGCATCGGGCCGCGCAGGATCGAGACCGAATGGAAATAGGCCTGCACCGAATTTCGCGCCATGCCCTCGAACGTGGTCTTGGCGCGGAACAAACGCGGCGCCCAGTCGGCCTTGGGGTAGACGCGGCCGAGCATGCCGAAGAGCGGCTGGCGCAGCGACGCCGGCAACGCCGAGCGCATGCGCTCTTCCATCAGGTGCAGCCGGTAGCGGCGGTAGCCACCGAAGGCCTCGTCACCGCCGTCGCCAGACAAGGCCACGGTGACATGCTTGCGTGCCAGCTGGCACACACGGTAGGTGGGGATGGCCGAGCTGTCGGCATAGGGCTCGTCGTACTGACGCGCCAGCGTGTCGATGAGGTCGAAATCGTCGCTCTTGACGGTCTCGACGCGGTGCCTTGTCTGATACCGGTCGGCCACGGTCTGCGCGAACGCCGATTCGTTGAACTTCGGGTCGTCGAAGGCGATGGAGCAGGTGTTGACGGGGCCGTCGGAGACGCCCGCCATGGTGGCGACCACGGCGCTGGAGTCGACACCACCCGAGAGGAAAGCCCCCAGCGGCACTTCCGAAATCAAACGCAATTGCACCGACTCTTTCAGCCGTGCCACGAGCTCTCTACAGGCGTCTTCAGTGCTGGTAGGGTTGCCGCCGGTGAAGTGCACGTCCCAGTACTCGCGCGGCGCCGGCATGGGCTGGCCACGTTTGATGGTCAACGTGTGCGCCGGCGACAGCTTCATGGCCTGCTTGAAGATCGTGCGCGGCTCGGCCACGTAGCCGAGCGCGAAATACTCTTCGACGGCGAGCGGGTCGAT
>JANLYV010000573.1:0-6126 GCA_031365825.1 Rubrivivax sp.
GGCCGTAGACGTACTCGCCGACGCCGCCCGAGACCATCACGCCGCTGAGCGCACCGAAGTCGGTGATGGGGTCGGTGAGCAGCAGCTCGGCATGGTCGGCCGCGGTGCCTTGTTGGGTCAGGACACGCAGCAAGGCTTCGGCCATGCCGGCGGCCACCTGGCGCAGCTGCTCGCGACTAACGCTTGAGTTGAGCTCCCATTCGAAACCCACCCGGCGCGCATGTTGCTTGCCCATCGGGTCCAGGCGCGTGATGCGCAACAGGCCCTGGCCGTCATCCTCGGCCACCGCTTCTGCCACCAGCAAGCGGCCGCCGGTATGCACTGCGGCGGTGGCCACGAGCCCGCCCTTGTCGACCAGGCCGAGCTTGGTCGTGCCGCCGCCGATGTCGATGTTGAGGATGCGCACTTGCTCGTCGAACGAGCGCCGAGCCGCGCCCGAGCCGTACACCGCCAGCATGGCCTCCATGTGATGCCCGGCGGTGGCGCAGACGAACTCGCCGCCCTGCTCGGCCAGCATCGCCGCAATGGCCTCGCCGTTTTCGCGGCGCAGCGCTTCGCCGGTGAGGATCACGGCGCCGGCATCCACCGCGTCGGCGTGCAGGCCGCTGGCGGCGTAGGCCTGATCGATGATGAGCCCGAGCTGGTGGGCGTCGATCAGCGTCTCGCTGAGGTAGGGCGTGAGCGCGATCGGCGACTGGTACAGCGGCTCGCGCGACACCACCACGTAGCGCGTGGACAGCTGGTCGGCCACGCGCTGCAGGTGCACTTTGGAGAACACCACCTGCGTGCCCGAGGAGCCGATGTCGATGCCCACACTGTTCAGCACGACGTTGTCCTGCATCCACAGCGACTCGCCGCCTTCGCTGCTGAAGTCGTCGTGGTCGTGGTCGTGGTCGTGGTCGTGGTCGGCGCCATCGCCATGTTCGTGGTCGTCAGGGTCGACGCCCCACTGGTGGTCTTTGAGGCTGTGCGGGCCGTTCATCGTGCCGTGTTCATTGCACGATCAGTAGAACTGGTCGAAGTGCTGCTGCGAAGGCGGCACCCCGGCGTCGAGCAGCATGCGCTGCACGGCCGTGGCCATCAGAGGCGGGCCGGCGAAGTAGACCTCCATGGCCGGCAGCGCCGCACCGTGCAGACGCAGCGCGGCTTCGTGCACGAAGGCAACTTCGTACGGCCCGGCCTCGGGCGACGGTGTGGAGATGAAGGCGCGGTAGCTCAGGCGCGTGCCCCAGCCGGGCAGCACGCGCAGCATGTCTTCGCCGCAGACGTCGGCTGCCGTGCGGCCACCGTAGATGAAGTGCAGGTGGCGCCCGGCCAGTTGTGGCTCGTGCATCGCGGCGCGGGCGATGGCGATCATCGGCGCCAGGCCCGAGCCGCCCGCCAGGCACAGGATGTCGCGCGGCACATCGCGCTTGAGCCAGGCCATGCCATAGGGGCCGTCGATCGCTATGCCTTGGCCTGGTTGCAGCGCGAAAAGCGCGGCACTGCCCGCGCCTTGCGCCACCTGGCGCACCTGGAATTCCAACGCCGCGCCAACGGTGGCGTTGCTCATGGAGTAAGCGCGAGGCCCTTCCACACCCGGCAGCCAGGCCAGCGCGTACTGGCCCGCCTCAAACGCCAGCGGCAGGGCGAGCTCGAAGCTGAATTCGTGCAGGTCGTGTGTCAGCGCGCGGCGCGAGCGCAAGGTGGCAGCCACGCGCTGCGGTCGGTGCGGTGGCACGTAGTGCGCCATCGTGCGCAGTTTGATCACACAGTCGCTGCGTGGTTGGCTTTGGCAGCCGAGCTGGCGTTTGCGCTGCCGGTCTTTGTCACTCAGCGCAGGTGCTAACGGCCAGACGTTGTGCACGTCGCCCTCGAGTAACTCGAACTTGCAGTTGCCGCAGGAGCCGACGTTGCATTCGTAGGGGAAGCCCAGGCCAGCGCGCTGCGCGGCGCGCAAGAGGGTGTCGTTGGCCTCGCAACTGAAAGCCACCTCGGCGCCGGCAACGCGCACCTGATGGACCGCGGCGCTCATCGCGGGCGAAAACCCAGACGCATGGACACGGCGTCGCCGGTGTCCACCACGTCGGGGGCCAGCGCGCGCAGGTCTTTCTTCGTCAGCCGCTGCGTCGGGCCGGCCAGGCCGACGGCCGCCACCACCTTGCCCGAGATGTCGCGCACCGGTGCGGCGATGCAGCGCATGCCGACCTCGCTCTCTTCGTCGTCGATGGCGTAGCCCTGGCTGCGCACTTCTTCGAGCGCGCGCTGCAGCGACGGCGTGTCCATCAGCGTCTTGGGCGTGCGCGCCTCGCGTGGTTCCTTCAGGATGTCGTTGATGACCGACGCCGGGCTGTAGGCCAGCAGCACGCGGCCCTCCGCCGTGCAGAACGCCGGTTTCAGGTCGCCGATGTAGGCGCGGATGCCTATCGCCTGCCCGCTTTCCAGGTTGTGCAAGTACATGATCGAACTGCGCGTGAGGATGGCCAGCGTCGAGGCCTCCTGGTACTTGTCGCGCAGCACGCCCAGCAGCGGTCGCGAGACGTTGCTGACATCCATGCGCCGCCGTGCCAGCGCGCCCAGCATGAACAGCGACAGCCCCAGCCGGTAGCGGCCGTTCTCGGGGTTCTGTTCGAGGAAACCTTCTGCCGACAAGGTGGCAGCCAGCCGGTGCACCGTGCTCTTGGCCAGGCCCAGGCGCTTGGCCAGGCTGCTGATGCCGATCTCGGCCTCTTCGGCCGAGAAGGCCTTGAGCACGAGCAGGGCCGAGGTCACCGACGAGAGGCGGCCGCTGGCCGTCTCCTTGATGGCGCTGTCCGAAGTCTTTTGATCCATGTCGAAGTGACTAGCGAAGGTTGTCGCGCGGCATCAGCAGCACGAGCAAATTGGCGCAGACGATGGTGCCGGCGAGGAAGTAGAAGGTCGCCGACAGGCCCCATTGGTCGGCAATCACACCGCCCAACAGCGGTGACACGGAAGCGCCGAGCGACTGCGCGCCGAAGAGCATGCCGATGGCACTGCCGCCCATATGCTTGGGCGTGGCTTCCAACGTCCAGGCCTGGATCACCGGGCGAATGGCATAGAGGAAGAAGCCGAGCACGGCGATGAGGAAGACGAACGCCTGCGACTTGCCGGCCACGGCCATGGCCACCAGCACCAGCGCGGTCATGGCCATGCTCGAGGTGAGCACGCTGCGCCGGCCAAGCCTGTCTGACAGATGGCCAGCCACCGGCGCGGCCATCAGGCCCGCGGCCTGCAGCGCGAACATCGCCGCCCCCACCCACAGCACCGGCCAGCCCATCTCACGCGCCAGGTACAGCGGCAGGAAGGTCAGCAGTGCGTTCTGCGTCATCGAGCGGAATGCGCCGCTGGTGCTGAGCAAGACCAGGCTGCGGTTGCGAAACAGTGCACGCAGACCCTGAACATAGCTGGCCAGTGTCTGCCCCTGGCCGTCGTCGATGGCCGCCGGCTGCCTAGCACCCAGTCGCAGCGTGCCCAGGAAGACCAGCAACAGCAGCGACATCACCAGCCCCGGCACGACGTTGATGAGCACCACGTGGCGCCAGCTCAAACCCACCAGCAGCGCGCCCACCACCAGCGGCGCGATGGCGTCACCGGCGTTGCCACCCATGCCGTGCAACGCCAGCACGAAGCCTTTGCGCTCGGGGAAACGCCGCGCCAGCGTGGGGATGGCCGTGGGGTGCCACAGGCTGTTGCCCACGCCCACCAGCGCCACGCAGGCCAGCAGCATCAGGTAGCTGTGGGTGAAGCTCATCAGCAGGTAGGGGAAGCCGACCCAGAACAGCGACACACCCATCAACAGGCCCTTGCGGCCGACGGTGTCGACGAGCACGCCGCCGGGCACGTTGGCCACCGCGCCGGCGATGTACTGGCAGGTCATGATCAGGCCGATCTGGCTGAAGGACAGGCCCAGTTCATGGCCGATGATGGGCAGCAACAGGTAGAAGGTGGCCGGGTACCAATGCGTGAGTGCATGGCCCAGCGTGATGAGCCACAGCTCGCGCCGGGAGCCGTGCGCGGGTGCGGGTGACATTCCCGTGTCGCCGGCCGTGAGGATGGTGCTCATGCTTGTCAGACGCGCCGGTCAGTTCATCTTGAACGTTAGCGCGCGGCGCGCTTGATCACCGTCTCGTCGAACAACTTGCCCCACTTCTCGGCTTCGTCGAGCGAGCGGATGGGGTCGGTGATGAGTACCTTCACGCCCTTCAGCGGCGAGGGCACGGTGGTGTTCGTGGGCACGTAGTCGATGGAAAGCATCAGCGGCTGCGCTTCGGTGAGCATGTATTCATGGAACAGCAGCGCCGCGTGCGGATGTTTGGCGCGCATGGCCACGCCGACGGCGTTGGAGCGCGCCACCGCCGGCTCGAGCGCAAACCATTCGATCGGCGCACCCTTCTTCTTCGCCTGCTCGGGCATGTAGTTGTAGACCGTCAGTGCCAGCGGCACTTCGCCCGACACCACCATGTTGGTCAGCAGCGTGTGGCCGGTGCGCGGCGAAATACCGTTCTTCGCCACCAGCTCGTTGAAGAACTTCAGGCCTTTCTCGGGCCCGCCCATGATGTCGACCACGGTCTGGAACCAGTCCTGGTTCTTGGCCTCGATGCCGAGTTTGCCCTTCCACTTGGGATCGAGCAGGTCGGCGTAGGTCTTGGGCAGGTCTTCCTTCTTGATGGCCTGGGTGTTGTAGGCCTGCACCCATACCGAAAGCAGCGTGGCCGCCCAGTGTTGATGCGGCGGTACCGAGCCGGGTGCCAACAACTTATAGGTGGGGGTCTTGACCGGCTGAAGCACCTTTTCGCGCGACAAGGCTTCCATCTCGGGCGAGCCGAAGTGCACGACGTCGACTTCATCGCGTTTGGCCGCGGCTTCGGCCAGCGTGCGCTGCAGCACCTTGTCGGTACCGGCGCGCCAGACATTGACCTTGATGCCGTACTTCGCCTCGAAGGGCTTGATGAGTGTCGGCAGATCTTTCTCGGCGATGGTGGTGTAGAGCGTGAAGCTGCCTTCCTTCTTCGCCGCTTCGACGATGCGCTGCATGCGGTCGGCGCCGTCATAGGTGGCCAGCGGCGTCTGCGCGCACACGGCACTGGCGGCGACGGTGATGACCGCAGCGATGAAGGTCTTCAGCGGATTTGTCACCATCACCTCAAGAACGACCCTTGGCGCTGAAGATCTCTTCGTACAGCTTGTTCCACTTCTCGTACTCGTCGAGCATCACGCGCGAATCGACGAAGCGCATCGGGCCCTTGGCAAACGGACTGTCGACACGGGTGTTGGTGGGCACGAAGTCGCGACTGGCCAGCACCTTCTGCCCTTCTTCGCTGAGCTCGAAGTCGAGGAAGAGCACGGCCGCGTGCGGGTTCGGTGCGGCACGCAGCACGGCCACACCGTTGGGCCGCGCGATCGGCGTGCCGATCGAGAACCAGTCGATCGGTGCGCCCTTGTCCTTCAGCTGCTCGGCCTTGTAGTTGTAGACCGTCAGCGCGAACGGGATCTCGCCCGACACCACCAGCTGCGTCAGCAGCGTGTGGCCTTTGCGCACCGACATGCCGTTCGTGGCGACGATGTCCTTGAAGAGCTTGATGCCTTTGGCTTCACCGAGCTCGCTGCACACGCCGCTGAGCCAATCCTGGTCTTCGGCCTCGATACCCAGGCGGCCCTTCCAGCGCGGGTGCAACAGGTCTTCCCACTTCTTCGGCAACTCTTCCTGTTTCACCAGCTTGGTGTTCCAGGCCTGCACGAAGACGTTCAGCCGCGTGCCCACCCACTCGCCATGCGGGCGCAGCGCGGCCGGCATCAGCTGCGCCAGCGCAGGTGACTTCACCGCCTGCAAAATCTTCTCGCGGCTCATCGACTCGAGCTCGGGGCCGTTGGTCTCGATGATGTCCACGGTGTGGCGGTTACCGCGCGCTTCGGTCACGGCGCGCTGCAGCACCTTCTCGCTGCCGGCGCGCCACACCGTCGACTTGATGCCGTACTTCTTCTCGAAGGCGGCGGTGAGCGCGCCGATGTCGTCGCTTTGCGCCGAGGTGTAGATGGCCAGTGCGCCTTCCTTCTTGGCGCCGTCGAGCAGCCGCTGCTGGCGGTCGGCGCCAATGTAGGCACCGAGTTCCGGCGCGGTTCCACGGG
>JANLYV010000578.1:0-35380 GCA_031365825.1 Rubrivivax sp.
ACCCCAGATGTCCTTCCACGCCTTCTTCGCACCCGCACCGCCGAAGTCCATGGTCTTCACGTCACCGTCGGGCAGGTGGTCGGGGTCCATGCCGGCGGCACGCACCGAAGGCTTGAGGTAGTTGCCGTGCACGCCGGTGAAGAGGCTGGAGTAGACGATGTCGTCGCTGCTGCTGTCGACGATGCACTGCTTGTAGGCCGCCGACGCGCGCGCTTCCTCGGTGGCGATGAAGGCCGAGCCGATGTAGGCGAAGTCGGCCCCGCAGGCCTGTGCCGCCAGCACCGAGCCGCCATTGGCGATGGCGCCGCTGAGCGCAATCGGGCCGTCGAACCACTCGCGGATTTCCTGCACCAGCGCAAACGGGCTCTTCACACCAGCGTGTCCTCCAGCGCCCGCAGCCACGGGAATCAAGCCATCGGCGCCCTTCTCGATCGCCTTGCGCGAGTAGAGGTTGTTGATGACGTCGTGCAGCACGATGCCGCCCCAGCCGTGCACCGCATCATTCACATCCACGCGCGCGCCGAGCGAGGTGATGACGATCGGCACCTTGTACCTGGCGCACACCGCCATGTCGTGCTCGAGCCGGTCGTTGCTCTTGTGCACGATCTGGTTGATGGCATAGGGTGCGGCCGGTGTTTCGGGATGGTCACGGTCCCAGGCGGCCAGGGTCTCGGTGATCTCGGCTAACCACTCGTCGAGCTGCGAAGCGGGCCGCGCGTTCAACGCCGGCATCGAGCCGATCACGCCCGAGGTGCACTGCGCGATCACGAGTTTGGGGTGGCTGATGATGAACAGCGGCGCGGCGATGACCGGCAGTGAACGGTTGTTTTGCAGAACGGCAGGCAAGGCCATCAGAAAGACTCCAGCGCGAGCGCGGTGACGGCGTCGGCGCCTTCGACGATGCTGTCGCGAAGGGCCGTGGCCTTGTTGAGGATGTGGTCGCCATAGAAGCGCGCGGTGGCGATCTTGGCCTGCATGAACTCGGGCTCGATGCCCTCAGTGAGCCGGTCTTCGGCGGCGATCAAGGCACGCGCCATCTGCCAGCCGGCCACCACCGTGCCGGCCAGCATCAGGTAGGGCACGCTGCCTGCGAACACGGCGTTGGGGTTGCCCTTGCCTTGCGTCACGACGAAGTCCACGCTGTCGAGGAAAGCCCGCCGCGCCGCGCCCAGGCGCATCGCCAGGCGCTGGCCGGCTGCACTGCTGCGCGCCGTCAGCACTTTTTCGGTGGCCTCGATCTGTGCTGCCACCGCGCGCGCCATGGCGCCGCCGTCACGCGCCGTCTTTCGGCCTATGAGGTCGTTGGCCTGGATCGCCGTCGTGCCTTCGTAGATGGTCAGGATCTTGGCGTCGCGCAGGTGCTGCGCCGCGCCCGTCTCTTCGATGAAGCCCATGCCGCCGTGCACCTGCACCCCCAGGCTCGCCACGTCCAGCGCCATCTCGGTCGACAAGCCCTTGACCAGCGGCACCATGAATTCGTAGAAGCCGTGGTGGGCCTTGCGCGTGGCTTCGTCGGGGTGCGCATGCGCCGCGTCGTAGGCGGCAGCCGCCACCAGCGCCATGGCGCGGCAGGCTTCGGTGTGGGCGCGCATGGTCATCAGCATGCGGCGCACGTCGGGGTGGTGGATGATGGGCGCGGCCTTGTTCAGCGAGCCATCCACCGGACGGCTTTGCACGCGGTCGCGCGCGAAGCTGACGGCCTTCTGGTAGGCACGCTCGGCCAGCGCGATGCCTTGCACGCCAACGCCGAAACGGGCCGCGTTCATCATGATGAACATCGTCTCCAGGCCACGGTTTTCCTGGCCGATGAGCTCGGCCACCGCACCCCCATGGTCGCCGTACTGCAGCACCGCCGTCGGGCTGGCCTTGATGCCGAGCTTGTGTTCGATGCTGACGCAGTGCACGTCGTTGCGCTTGCCGTCGGGCATGAACTTCGGGCAGATGAAGAGCGAGATGCCCTTCACGCCTTCGGGCGCGCCATTGATGCGTGCCAGCACCAGGTGGACGATGTTGTCCGCCATGTCGTGCTCGCCGTAGGTGATGAAGATCTTCGTGCCGAAGAGTTTGTAGCTGCCGTCGGCTTGCGGCTCAGCGCGGGTGCGCACGAGGGACAGGTCGCTGCCGGCCTGCGGCTCGGTCAGGTTCATCGAGCCGGTCCAGCTGCCGTCGACCATCTTCGGGATGAGGCGCGATTGCTGCTCGGGCGAGCCTGCGGTGAGCAGCGCTTCGATGGCGCCGTCGGTCAGCAGCGGGCATAGCGCGAAGCTCAGGTTGGCGCTGTTGAGCATCTCGCTGCAGGCCGCGTGGATGAGCTTGGGCAGGCCCTGGCCGCCGAACTCGGTGGGGTGTTGCAGGCCCTGCCAGCCGCCTTGCGCAAACTGCTTGAAGGCCTGCTTGAAACCGGGCGTGGTGGTCACGACACCCGCCTTGAACGACGACGGGTTCTTGTCGCCTTCCCCGTTCAGCGGTGCCACCACGTCCTGGGTGAAATTCGCACATTCTTCTAGCACCGCCGCTGCGGTGTCGTAGCCGGCATCTTCATGGCCGGGCAGCGCAGCGACAGCATCGATGTTCGCCAGCTCCTTCATCACGAAGAGCATGTCTTTGATGGGGGCGCGGTACGTCATGGTCGTCTCCGGATAAAACAAAGGCGCCGTGGTCGCTTGACCGTGGCGCCTTCGTGGTCAGTGCGTCTGCGTCACAGGCTCTTGATCAACTCGGGCACGGCCACGAAGAGGTCGGCTTCGAGCCCGTAGTCGGCGACGCTGAAGATCGGTGCTTCGGCATCCTTGTTGATGGCCACGATGACCTTGCTGTCCTTCATGCCGGCCAGGTGCTGGATGGCACCGCTGATGCCGATGGCCACGTACAACGCAGGTGCCACGATCTTGCCCGTCTGGCCGACCTGCCAGTCGTTGGGTGCATAGCCGGCATCCACCGCCGCGCGGCTGGCGCCGAGCGCGGCGCCGAGCTTGTCGGCCAGCGGCGTCAGCACCTCGTTGAACTTCTCGCTGCTGCCTAACGCGCGACCGCCACTGACAATGATCTTGGCCGAAGTCAGCTCCGGGCGGTCGAGCTTGGCGATTTCCGAGCCGACAAAGCTGGAGATGCCGGCGTCGGCCACCGCCGCGATCACGTCCACCGACGCCGTGCCACCACTGGCAGCCGCCGCGTCGAAGCCCGTGGTGCGCACGGTGATGACCTTGATGGCGTCCAGGCTCTGCACCGTGGCGATGGCGTTGCCGGCGTAGATCGCGCGCTCGAAGGTGTCGGTGCTGATGACCTTGGAGGCGTCGCTGATCTGCGCCACGTCGAGCAAGGCGGCCACGCGTGGTGCCACGTTCTTGCCACTGGCCGTGGCCGGGAAGAGCAGGTGGCTGTAGGCCGACGCCACGGCCAGCACCTGCGCCGCGACGTTCTCGGCCAGGCCGTGGTTCAGACACGGCGCGTCGGCGTGCAGCACCTTGCCAACGCCCGTGATGTGTGCAGCCGCAGCGGCGGCGGCGCCGGCATGGGTGCCGGCCACCAGCACATGCACCTCGCCACCGCATTGCAGTGCGGCGGTGACGGTGTTCAGGGTCGCGGGCTTGATGCTCGCGTTGTCATGTTCGGCAATCACCAGGACAGACATCTCAGATCACCTTCGCTTCGTTCTTAAGTTTTGCGACCAGGGCGGCGACATCGGCCACCTTCACACCCGCGCCGCGCTTGGCCGGCTCCACCACTTTCAGCGTCTTGATGCGCGGCGTCACGTCCACGCCCAGATCCGCCGGCTTGTAGACGTCCATCTGCTTCTTCTTGGCTTTCATGATGTTGGGCAGCGTCACGTAGCGCGGCTCGTTCAGGCGCAGGTCGGTGGTCAGCACTGCCGGCAGCCTGATCTTCAGCGTCTCCAGCCCGCCATCGACTTCACGCGTGACCGAAGCGAAACCATCCGCCACCTCGACCTTGCTGGCGAAGGTGGCCTGCGGCAAACCACCCAGCGCGGCCAGCATCTGCCCGGTCTGGTTGCAGTCGTCGTCGATGGCCTGCTTGCCCAGGATCACCAGGCCCGGCTGCTCTTTGTCGACCAGCGCCTTCAAGAGCTTGGCTACAGCCAGCGGCTGCAACTCGTCGGCGCACTCGACCAGGATGGCGCGATCGGCACCTATGGCCATCGCCGTGCGCAGCGTTTCCTGGCAGGCGGTGACACCGCAAGAGACGGCGATGACTTCGGTGGCCACGCCTTTCTCACGTAGCCGCACGGCCTCTTCGACGGCGATCTCGTCGAAGGGGTTCATGCTCATCTTCACGTTGCTTATGTCGACCCCGGTGCCATCGGACTTCACGCGAACCTTCACGTTGTAGTCGACGACGCGTTTCACGCCCACCAGCACCTTCATGTCGTACCACTCCTGCAGTGAACAGGGGCCGAAATGGCTCGGCCCGATGCGGCCATTCTAGGAGTGAGCGCCCTCACGTCGAGGCCGTGCGAAGACAAAATAGTACGAACGTTCTATTTCGCATCGGCCGCCGCCATGCCGCGCTGCATGTCGACCTTGGACAGCAACGCCAGGCCAAGCACGAAGAAGAGCCCGGTGGCGACGATGCCGTTGCGATGGTTGCCCGCCGTGAGCCAGGTCACCAGGCCGTAGGTGAGCGGGCCGATGATGGCCGAGACGCGCACAGCGAAGGTCCACAAGCCGTAGAACTCGGCGCGCTGCGCCACCGGTGCCAGCACACCGGCCATCGCGCGGCCGGCCGACTGGCTCGAGCCCATGCACAGACCGGCCAGCACCGCCGCGAACCAGAACAGCGTGGCACTGGTGGCGAGCCAGGCCAGCAGCGTCATCACGATCCAGCCCAGCAGCGTCATGGTCAGCGCGCGGCGGTGGCCGAGCCGGTCTTGCCAGTGGCCGAAACCGAAAGCGCCAAGCGCCGCGGCGATGTTGACGAGGAAGACCAGCATCATGGTCTGCGTCTGTTTGAAGCCGAGCACCTGCTCGGCGTAGACCGCGGCCAAGGTGATCACGACCGCGATGCCGGCCTGGTAGGCCACGGCGCACACCAGCAGCCAGACGAAATCCTGAAACGCCTGAGCCTCGCGCCAGGTGGCCGCCAGCCGCGCGAAGGACTCGCGCACACCGCCCCGAGGTGACGTCTCACCGGCCTGTGGCACGGCACGCTCACGCAGCAGCAGGAAGGTCGGCGTGGCCGCCACGGCATACAGCACCGCCGTGATGAGCATCGTCACCGGCACGAACTGCGCCGCCTTCTGCCCCTGCCCTTGCGCCCAGATGACGTAGGCCAGGCCCAGCCCCAGCGCCAACATGCCGCCGAAGTAGCCGAAGCTCCAGCCCCAGCCCGAGACGCGGCCCATCGACTCACGCCGCGCCAGCTCGGGCAGGAAGGCCGCGATGAGCGATTCGCCCCAGGCATAACAAAGGTTGGAGACGACGATGGCCGCCACCGCCAGCCACAGGTCGCCGGCACCCACAAACGCCAACGCTGCCGTGCCCAGCACGCAGCCGGTGGTGGCAATCAACAGCATCGACTTCTTGGCCGCATGCAGATCGCAATAGGCGCCGATGGCCGGCATCGTCAGTACCACCAGCGCGTTAGACAGCGACAGCGCCAGCGTCCAGGCCAGCGTGCCCCACTCGGCGTTGCCGGCGACGACGCTGACGAAGTAGGCGTTGAACACCGCGGTCAGCACCACGGTGGTGTAGCCCGAGTTGGCGAAGTCGTACATCGCCCAGGCAAAAACTTCGCGCTTCGCGACGCCGTCGTTCAAATCGGTGCTGGCAAACAGCGGCATGGCGGGTCCTGCGTGATGATCAACGTCTGCGTGGTACCCGGGACGGGACTCGAACCCGTATGCCCTGTGACAGGCCGCGGATTTTAAGTCCGCTGCGTCTACCGATTTCGCCACCCGGGCGCTGAAGCGCGCGGCATTATCGCGGCCACATCCACCACACCAACGCGGCGCCGCACAGCCAGAGCGCGACCACGATCAAGGCGCCGTAGCCGCTGCGCGGCGCCTTTGCGCCAGCGGCGATCCAGCGCGTGGCCTGTTCGCGGCACGACACCCGTACCGGCTCGGGCAGGCCGCGCAAGGCGAGCCAGATCAGGCCCGGCAGCAGCAGCAGGTCGTCGACATAACCGAGCACGGGAATGAAGTCGGGGATCAGGTCGATCGGGCTCAATGCATAAGCCACGACAAAGGCTGCGAGCCACTTCACACGGCGTGGCGTGCCCGGGTGTCGCAACGCAAACCAGAGCGTCAGGCCATCGTGCCGCAAGGCGCGCGCCCAGCGGACCAGGCTCGTGCGTAACGGAAAGGTCGGGGGCCGCATGGTTCAAGCCGATGATGACAGCGCCTGGGTTAGCCTGCGCCCACGATGCGCATCCTGCTCGCCCCGATGGAAGGTCTGCTCGACTACAGCCTGCGTGACGTCATCACGCAGGTGGGTGGCATCGAGCACTGCGTCTCCGAGTTCATCCGCGTCACCGACCAGCTGCTGCCCGATCGTGTCTTCACGCGCATCGTGCCCGAGCTGCTCAGCGGCGGCCGCACGCCCGCCGGCACGCCCGTGCGCGCGCAGCTGCTGGGCTCGGATCCGGCCTGCCTGGCCGACAACGCCGCAGCACTTGCCGCACTCGGCCCTGCCGGCATCGACCTCAATTTCGGCTGCCCGGCCAAGACCGTGAACCGCCACCGCGGTGGCGCCGTGTTGCTCGACGAACCCGAACTCGTGCACCGCATCGTCGCCGCCGTGCGCCGCGCCGTGCCGGTAGCACTGCCGGTGACGGCGAAGATGCGCCTGGGCAACCAGGACGACGCACGCATGCTCGACTGCGCGCATGCCATCGCCAGTGCGGGCGCGGCCGAACTGGTGGTGCATGCCCGCACCAAGCTGCATGGCTACCGGCCCCCGGCGTACTGGGAGCACATCGCCACCATTCGCCAGGCCTTGCACATACCGGTGGTGGCCAATGGTGAGATCTGGAACCTTGCCGACGCGAGGCGCTGCCTCGATGTCACGGGCTGCGACGCATTGATGCTCGGGCGCGGCATCGTCGCCGACCCGGGGCTCGCGCTGGCGCTGACGCGGCCCGATGGCATCGCACCCGAATGGTCAACCATCAGCCCGCTACTGTGGCGCTACTGGCGTCGCATCGCGGCGCATGTGGCGCCACGCCATCGTGCCGGCAGGCTCAAGCAATGGCTGAACCTGCTGCGCCGGCGCTTCGCGGGCGCGCAGGCGGCGTACGACCATTTGCTCGCCATCAACGACCCAGCCGTGGTCGAACACTTTTTGTGGCGCCACTGTGCGTTCCACGCCAGTCATTGAAATGCCGGCGGGTTGGGGCACGCTGCACGACATGGCCGACGGCGCCGGCAAATCAGCGCACACAAGCACCGTCTGATGTAGGCACACATGGTGGCACTGTGCGCCGTGCCTGCCTGGCAAAGCCAGCAACGCACTCGACTCGGCCGCGTCGCAGCTCGAACGGCAGATTGCGCAGCAGGGCATCGATTCGATGCTCGACTTCGCCAAGGTCGAGTCGGGAAAGTTGGCGTTTCGACCGCAGCCGATGGAGCTGTCCGCGGCCCTCAACGATGTGCTGGGCATGGTGGCGGGCGCTTGCGTATCGAGGTCGAAGACCATGGCATAGGCATCAGCGAAGCCGATCAGCCGCGGCTCTTCAACCGCTTCGTGCAACTCAGCGAAGGTGCAGGCAAGAGTCACGGTGGTACCGGCCTTGGCTTGGCGCTGGTGCGCAGCCTGGTGGTGGCACAAGGCGGCGCGATCGGTCTGCGCACTGTCTTGGGGGCCGGCAGCGTACTTCATTGCACCTTGCCGCGCCGGCATGTGCCGGTGAGCGGCTGAGCTCAGGCGTCCCGCGCAAGGCGCAGGCCGCTGAACTGCCACTGCGAATTAGGCGGGAAGAAGTTGCGGTAGCTGGTGCGAACATGCCCTTGAGGCGTGGCGCATGAACCGCCGCGCAGCACGAACTGGTTGCACATGAACTTGCCGTTGTATTCGCCGGCCGCGCCATCAAACGTTCGAAAGCCAGGGTAGGCCGCGTAGGCCGAATGCGTCCACTCCCATACATCGCCGAACATTTGCAGCGGCTTGGCGCCGGCATCTTCTTCGGCCGGCATCGGATGCCAGACACGGCGCTCGGCAAAATGCCCGTGGGCGGCCTCTAGTGCGAAGTGCCGAGCCGCATGCTCCCATTCGAATTCGCTGGGCAAGCGAGCGCCGGCCCAGCGCGCGTAGGCATCGGCTTCAAAGTAGCTCAAGTGGGGCAATGGCGTGCCCGGATCGATCGGCACCGCGCCGTGCAGGGTGAAGGTCGATGCGCCGTCATCGTGCCAGTACAAAGGGCAGCGGCGCGAGCCGGTCTGAACCCAGTCCCAGCCCATCGACAGCCAGAGTTCAGGCCGTGCGTAGCCGCGGTCGGCGATGAAGTGCTGAAAGTCGCCATAGCTCACGGGCCTGGAGGCAAGCTCGAAGTCGCGCACCAGCGCGGCGTGCCGAGGTGCTTCGTTGTCGAAACGAAACGCGCCGTCGAGCCCCGGTTCGTGGCCAATCTCGACCTGCCCCCCCGGCACGCCGAGCCAGCGCAGCGATTGCGCATGCACGCGTGTCATCGGCCAACGCTGGCCATAGGCCGGCTGGGCCGGGTTGCACGACAGCGCATGCTTGATGTCGGTGATGAGCAGTTCCTGATGCTGTTGCTCGTGGTGGATGCCCAGCGCCATCAGACCGGCAAAAGTTGCATCGCCAGCACAGCTGTCCACGATGGTTTGCACCCGCTGCTCGACCTGGCTGCGGTAGCGCAGCACGAGGTCCAGGGACGGGCGCGATACCACGCCTCGCTGCGCGCGCGGATGCTGGGGACCGACGCCCTGGTAGTAGCTGTTGAAGAGCACGCGGAACGAGGCATCGAACGGCGCAAAGCCGGATTCGAATGGTTCGAGCACAAAGGTTTCAAAGAACCAGGTGGTATGCGCCAGGTGCCACTTGGCCGGGCTCGCATCGGGCATGGACTGCAGCTGGCAATCTTCGGCTGAGAGCGGTTCAATGAGCGCGCGCGTCGTAGCGCGAACGCGGTCGAACTGCTCGCGCTGCGGCTGCACGTATCGCGGTTCGGTAGCGGGTGCTTTGACGGCGGCTGACGATGTGTCCATCACATCACTCCCGGACATCCAAGCAAAGCCGACACGTACACGGCATCAGTCTGAAGGGCCGGCGTTGACGGCAGGTTTGGGGTGGCTGATGGGACTCGAACCCACGACAACAGGAATCACAATCCTGGACTCTACCAACTGAGCTACAGCCACCATCGCAAGCGGGCCGATTATAGCCAGCGCCCCCTCGCTGCCTGCGCCATCAGACCTCAGGGTGTCGGGCCTGACGCCGCCATCGCCGCGGCCACGGCAGAAGCCTTGATCTCGACCTTGAAGCGCTTCTTCAGCGTTTCAAGATAGGCCTGCGATTCGGCGTCGGCCCAAACCTGCGCGTATTGCGCCAGCAGCGGGGCGTCGCCACCCGGTGCCGCCTCGCGCGGCAGCACCTTCAGCACCTTCAGCACAACGTAGCCGACCTCGGGCACCTCGATGCCGCTGATGGCCGGCAGTTGCGCCGGGTCGGCCCGCAGGGCCGCGTCGACCACCGCGCGCGGCAGCGATTGTGTCTGGTTGCGCGACAGCGTCAGGCTCGTCGGCAAGCTTTGATCCGGCGCCTTCTTCAGCTCGGCCAGCCGCGCCTCGCCGTCCTTCTGAGCCAGCGCCGCGGATTGGGCCGCGACCACGCGTTCGCGCACGCGGTCTTTCACTTCAGCCAGGGGCAGCACGCGCGCCGGCGTGTACTGCAGCACTCGCGCCGCGGCAAGCTGGTTGGGCGCAGTCTCGACGGCGTCGGTGTTGCGCTTGTTGCGCACGACTTCGTTGCCGAACACGGCTTCCAGGAACTTGGGCGACGCCAGCGCGCCCGTGGCGCCGGGCGCCGGCACACGCTTGACGGTGGCGCTGCGCTTTTCGAGCTTCCATTTGTCGGCGGCAGGCTGCAGGCTGTCGGCCTGTTCGTAGACGGTGTTGGTGAACTGTTCTGCAGCTTCGGCGTAGCGGCGTTGTGCGGCGGCCTTGCGCACCTCGGTTTCGATCTCGGCGCGCAGTGCTTCGAAAGGCTTCTTCTGCCCGCCGCGCACCGCCGTAAGCTGGATCACGTGGTAACCGAAGTCACTCTCGATGACGTTGCTGATCTCGCCTTCCTTCATCGCGAACACGGCGTCTTCGAACGGCTTGACCATGGCGCCGCGGCCGAAGAAGTCGAGGTCACCGCCATTCACGGCCGACCCGGTGTCTTGCGAGTTCTTGCGCGCGAGTTCGGCAAAAGCTTTCGGGCTTTTGCGCGCTTCTTCGAGCAGGGTCTGCGCATGTGCCTTGGCTTTGGCCTTGTCGGCCGCCGGTGCGTCCTTGTCGGCCTTGATGAGGATGTGGCTGGCGCGCCGCTCTTCCGCAGTGGTGTAGCGCGCAGCGTTCTGCTCGTAGTAGGCGTGCAGATCGGCTTCAGGCGTGGCCACGCCTTTCTTCAGCACGTCGAGGTCGAGCACGACGTATTCGATGCGCGCTTCCTCCTCGGCCTTGAAATTCGACTCGTTGGCCTTGTAGTAAGCCTCGACGTCGGCCTCGCTCGGCGCGACCTTGCCCGTGTAGGCGGCCGCATCGAAGCGCTGCAACTGCACTTCGCGGCGCTGCAGCAAGGCGCCCAGCGACGCCGAAGCCGCAGCCACCGGCGCGAAGGCGCTGTTGGCCACCCCGCTGAGCACCTGGCGCACACCGAAGTCCTGGCGCAACTGAAGCGCGAACTGTTCCGAACTCATGCCCCGCGCGGCCAGCAGCTCGCGGTTGACGCTGCCGTCCGGGTTACGCAGATTGGCGAATTGCGGGTCGGTGAGGAAGAGGCGCTGAAGCCGCTCGTCGCCGGGCATCAGCACCAGCTTGTCGGCGGCGGCAAAGAGCACGCGTTCGCGCACCAGGCTGTCCAGCGTCTGGCGTTTCAGTTCGGGGCTGTCGAAAAGTTTGGCGTCGACGCCGGGCATCTGCTGACGCATGCGCTCGATGTTGCGTTGATGCGCCGCATCCCACTCGGCGCGGGTGATGCTGCGGCCATCGACCGAGCCGACGGCGCGTGCCGAATCTTCCATGAAGCGCGAATAGCCCTGCACACCGAAGAACACGAAGGACGGGAAGATCAGCAGCACCATCAAGCCCAGCATCAGCCGGGAGTGCGAGCGGACGAAATCGAACATGCGAAAAGACCTCTGAGGACGGCCACCGAGACGAGCGGCTTGCGGTGCGACGCAGCGACTGAAAAACGACGAAGGCGAACCGTGGTTCGCCTTCTCATCAAATGCAAGCGGCCTATGCCGTGTGCCTGAACGAATGCGCCGCGATTCTAGTCGCGCGGCCTGTGGTGGGTGCTGACGGTCTCGAACCGCCGACCTACGCCTTGTAAGGGCGCCGCTCTACCAACTGAGCTAAGCACCCATTCGTTCAAGCTGCGGACCCGCGTCGACCACCTTTACGGGTGCTTCGACCGGCCCGCCGCGCCATCAGTTGAGGTGGTCTTTCAACGCCTTGCCGGGCCGGAACTTGGGTACCTTGGCCGCCTTGATCTTGATCGCCGCGCCGGTGCGCGGATTGCGGCCGGTGCGCGCGGCGCGCTTGGTGACGGCGAAGGTGCCGAAACCGGCAACCGTCACGCTGCCATTTTTCTTCAAGGTGGTCTTGACGCCACCGACGATCGCTTCCAGTGCACGCGCGGCGGCGGCTTTGGATATGTCCGCCTGCTTGGCAATGTGTTCGATCAGTTCCGACTTGTTCACGTAGGTACCCCCTCAGCAAGGTGTCTCAGATTTGATTGGATCGTCGCAGCCGGCGCCGCTGCGCTTGGTATGTGCTGGCCCGACAACACGAAAGTTCATTACAGCCGCGGCCGCATCAAGGTGTCAAGGACGCAAGCAATTCTATTCGTTGCCACCGTACGCGACGCACCCACAAGCTGGGGACACGCTCGTGCTTTCACGCTTGACAAGCGGCAGCACAAAGGCGTTGCGCCCAGCTCATCACTCAACTCGAAGCGATGGCCTCGGCGAGCGCGCGGCCGAGGTCTGCGGTGCTGGCCGTGCCACCGAGGTCGGGCGTGCGCGGCGCGTGGCGGTCGGTGAGCACGGCTTCGATGGCCCGGACGATCGCGTCGTGCGCATCGCGATGGCCGAGGAAGTCGAGCATCATCGCGCCCGACCACACTTGGCCGATCGGATTGGCCACGCCCTTGCCCGCGATATCGGGCGCCGAACCATGCACCGGCTCGAACACCGACGGCCACTGCCGTGTCGGGTTGATGCTGGCCGAAGGTGCGATGCCGATGGTGCCGGTGCATGCCGGGCCCAAGTCCGACAGGATGTCGCCAAAGAGGTTGCTCGCCACCACCACATCGAAAACCTGCGGCCGCTGCACGAAGTGCGCGGTGAGGATGTCGACGTGGAATTGATCGACCTGCACCTGCGGAAAGTTCTTCGCCATGGCTTCGACGCGCTCGTCCCAGTAGGGCATGGTGATGGAGATGCCATTGCTCTTGGTGGCCGAGGTGAGCTTGCGTCGCGGCCGCGAGGCGGCGAGCTCGAACGCGAACTTCAAAACACGGTCGACACCGATGCGCGACATCACCGTTTCCTGGATCACGATCTCGCGCTCGGTGCCCTCGTAGAGTCGCCCGCCAGCGTTGGAGTACTCGCCCTCGGTGTTCTCGCGCACGATCCACATGTCGATGGCGCCGGGCGCCAGTGGCTGGCCCTGGCGGTCGACCAGCGGGCTGCGGATGCCTGGCATCAGCCGCGCCGGGCGCAGGTTGACGTACTGGTCGAACTCGCGCCGGAACTTGATGAGTGAGCCCCACAGCGACACATGGTCGGGCACGATGGCGGGCAAGCCGACGGCGCCGAAGTAGATCGCGTCGTGGCCACCGATCTGGTCTTTCCAGTCGGTGGGCATCATGCTTCCATAACGTTCGTAGTGAGCGCAGTTGGCGAAGTCGAAGGTGTCGAACTTCAGCGTGATGCCGAAGCGCCGTGCCGCGGCGTCGAGCGCGCGCACGCCCTCGGGCATGACTTCGGTGCCGATGCCGTCGCCGGCGATGACGGCGATGCGATGGCTGCTCATGGTGTGCTCTCCTTGAAGAATGTGTCGATCTCCGCCAGCAGCGCCACCGGCGCTTCTTCGGCGATGTAGTGTCCGCCGTCGATGGCACGGCCGCTGACGTTCGGTGCCACCTGCTGCCACAGTGCCAGCGGCTCGAAGCAGCGTGCCACCACGCCTTGCGCGCCCCAAAGCACACGCAGCGGTGTCTGCACTTTGCGTTCGGCCGCGCGGTCGGCGCGGTCATGTTCGAGGTCGATGCCGGCCGCGGCGCGGTAGTCCTCGCACATCGCGGTGGCGCTGCCGGGCAGGCTGATGCAGCGTTCGTATTCGGCCAAGGCTTCGGGCGCGAACACCGACAGGCCGCCATGGCGGCGGCCCATCAGGTCGCGCAGGTAGGCCTTCGGGTCGGCGTCGATCAGCCGCTCCGGCAGCGGCGCGGGCTGGATGAGGAAGAACCAGTGCCAGTAGGCGCGCGCGAAGTCGTCGCTGGTGCGTTCGTACATCGCCAGGGTGGGCGCGATGTCGAGCAGCATCGCGCGCGTGACCGCCTGTGGATGATCAAGCAGCAGCCTGTGCGTCACGCGCGCGCCGCGGTCGTGCGCGCAGACGGCAAAGCGCGCGTGGCCCAGCGCCGCCATCAGCTGCACCATGTCCAGCGCCATCGCACGCTTGCTGTAATGAGCATGGCCGGCGCTGGCGGCAATCCGTTCGCTGTCGCCGTAGCCGCGCAGGTCGGCGGCCACCACACTGAAGTGCTGCGCCAGCGTGTCCGCCACGCGATGCCACATCACATGCGACTGCGGGTGGCCGTGCAGCAACAACAAGGGCGGGCCGGCACCCCCTAGGCGGGCATGGATGCGTGCGCCGGCACAGGCGATGTCAACGTGGTGAAACCCTTCGAACATCGTCAGCTCACTTTCGAAGTTATCAAGCCATGGCCTTGGTCGCCGGCGTGCGTACCACCAGCCACACGCCCAGCGCCGTGAGCATCACGCCGGCCACGACACCGGCGGTGAGTGCCTCCCCGAAGAGCCACCATGCCAGCATCGCGGTGCAGGGTGGCACGAGGTACATCAGGCTGGTGACGCTGGTCGCGGCGCCGCGCTGGATCAGAAGGTACAGCAGCGAGCTGCCACCCAGCGTCAGTACGAACACCGACCAGGCCATGGCGGCGATGAGCTCCGCGTGCAGCTCAATGCGCCCAGGCTCGAACCAGGCCAACGGCAAGGTCACGACGAAGGCGGCCAGCAGCTGCACGGTGTTGGCCGTGCGCACATCGCAGGGCACGACGAAACGCTTCTGGTACAGCGTGCCGGCGGTGATGCTGGCCAGCGCAAAGACGGCCAGCGCGAGGCTTGCGCCGTGCACCTCGCCGTGCCCCAGCTTGTGCCACACCACGAGCACGAGCCCGGCCAGGCCCAGCGCCAGACCCAGCCACTGCCGCGGGGCGATACGCTCGGCGCCCGACCACGACATCCACAGCGCCGTCAATACCGGCTGCAAGCCCACCACGAGGGCCACCACGCCCGCGCCGGCACCCAGGCGCACGGCAGCCCAGACACCGCCAAGGTAGCCCGCGTGCATCAAGACGCCGGTGATGCCGAGGTGCAGCCACTCCCGCCGCGTGGCGGGCCAGGTGGCGTGGGCGAGCACGATCCAGACCCCGAACGCCAGCACCGACAAGGCATAGCGCCAGGCGAGAAATGCCATTGGCGGCGCGTGCGGCATGCCGTAGCGCGCAACGACGAAGCCCGTGCTCCAGATCAAGACGAAGAGCACCGGCATCAGCCGCAGCAGGCTGCGTTGCTCGTGGTGCGCACCACTCACTTGGTGCGGGCGCGGATCTCGGGGATCGCTTTGCGCAGGTAGTACACCATCGACCAGATGGTCAGCACGGCGGCGATGTAGATCAGACCCGTGCCCCACAGCCGGGTGTCGATGAAAACGAAGAGCGCACCGTCGTACAGCAGGAACGGGATCGCCACCATCTGCACCACGGTCTTGAGCTTGCCCAGCATGTGCACGGCCACACTGCGCGACGCGCCGATCTGCGCCATCCATTCGCGCAGCGCCGAGATGGCGATCTCGCGGCCGATGATGACCAGCGCCACCATGGCGTTGACGCGGTCCAGCTGCAGCAGGATCAGCAGCGCCGCGCACACCAGGATCTTGTCGGCTACCGGGTCGAGGAACGCGCCGAAGGCCGAGGTCTGGTTGAGCTTGCGCGCCAGCCAGCCGTCGAGCCAGTCCGTCAGCGCGAAGAAGACGAACATCACGGTCGCCGCGAGGTTGCGTGTGGCCACGTCCAGCGGCAGGTAGTAGACCCCGACGATGAGCGGGATGGCAGCGATGCGCGCCCAGGTCAGCAGGGTCGGGATGGTCAGGAACATGGGCGCATTCTGAAGGACCGCGCGTGCGCCACCGCGCTCATCAGTCCAAGGTGCGCGGCTTGAAGCGGCGGTCGTCGTCGAACAGGAACACCTCGGCGAACTTCCACGGCCGCGGCAGGCGCGTGACGTCGCCGAACGGCGCGGCGCGGTGCACCGCATCCATCGCCAGCTTCACCGTGTCGCGCGCCTGCGAGGGCTGGCGCAGCACGGCGATGTGGCGCACGCTGCCGTCGCCGTTGAGCTCGACCTCCAGCACCGGGATGGCCAGCAATGGGTCGGGTGCCTTGCCCATATACGTGCCCTGCGGATTGGCCGCCACCATGCGGTGGGCGGCCTGCAGGCGGTAGGCATCCCAGTTGCGTGAGCTCGTGGGCGGCGGCAGTGACGTGGTGGCGGTGCCCGGCTTGGTGGTCGGTAAAGTGCGTGCCGGCGTGGGTGAGGTCGTCGTTGCAGGCGCGGCGGCGGTGGTTGCGGCCTGCGCCGTATTGCGCTGCGGCTGTGCCGTCGCGGTCGCGGTCACCGCCTCGGCACCGGCCGAAGGCGACGTGCGCATCGCGCACCCCGACATCAGCGTGAGCAGCGCCGCCGCAAACAACGGATAGCGCGTGGCGAGAGGGGCTTCAATGAAGTGCACGGTAAATCTCCTCCGCAAGTTCTTTTGAGATGCCTTCGACGCTGGTCAGGTCGTCTACCCCCGCCGCGGCCACGCCACGCACACCACCAAAACGCTGCAACAGCCGCGCACGCTTCTTCGGCCCGACACCGGCCACCTCTTCGAGCCGGCTGCCGCCCGTGCGCACACTGGCGCGGCGTGCGCGCATGCCGGTGATGGCGAAGCGGTGCGCCTCGTCGCGTATTTGCGCCACCAGCATCAGCGCCGCCGAATCATGCCCCAGCCACACTTTGTCACGTCCGTCAGCGAACACCAGCTCTTCGAGGCCGACCTTGCGGCCCTCGCCCTTCTCCACGCCGACGATGATCGACAAACTCAGCCCGAGCTCGATGAAGACTTCGCGCGCCACCGCCACCTGGCCACGGCCACCGTCGATGAGCACCAGGTCGGGCAGCCGCGCGGAGCCGCTCTTCTTGGGTGTTAGCGACGGCGTCTGCACGCCGGTCTCGGCCGGCGCCGGCTCGACCCCCAACGGCTCGGATTCCACCCGCGCCACCAGCTCGGCCAGCCGGGCGTAGCGCCGCGTCAACACCTGACGCATCGCGGCGTAGTCGTCGCCGCCGGTGATGCCCTCGATGTTGAAGCGGCGGTATTGATCGGGCCGCATCTGGTGGTTTTCGTAGACCACGCACGAGGCCTGCGTGGCTTCGCCTGCGGTGTGGCTGATGTCGAAACACTCGATGCGCAGTTGGTCCGGGTCTTCGACCTCGAGTTCGAGCGCCTCCACCAGCGCACGCGTGCGCTCGCGCTGCGAGCCCTCTTCGGCCAGCAGTCGCGCCAGCGCGAGCTCGGCGCCCTTCACCGCCATCTCGAGCCAGATGCGGCGCTGTTCGCGCGGCTGGTGCTGCACGCGCACGCGCACACCCGAGGCTTCAGACAAGGCGGCCACCAGCGCCGCGTCGACCTCGTGGCTCATGACCAGTTGCGGCGGCACGGCCTGGCCAAGGTAATGTTGCGCCATGAAGGCTTCGAGCACGGCCACTTCGGGTGTGGCGGCGGCGCGATCATCGGCCTCGGCGGCACTCAGCGCGGCACCGTCGTCGACATGCGCCGGGAAGTAGGCGCGGTCGCCAAGGTGGCGGCTGCCTCGCACCATCGCCAGGTTCACGACCGCGCGGCCTCCGTTGACTTTGACGGCCAGGACGTCGACGTCCTTGTCGCTGGCCGAGAGGCTGCTGGCTTCCACCGACTGCTGATGGAGCACGTTCGACAGCGAGCCGATGCGGTCGCGCAGCAATGCCGCCTGTTCGAACTGCAGCGCGTCGGCGTGCCGCATCATGGCCGTTTGCAGCTCGGCCATCACGGTCTGCGCGTCACCCAGCAGGAAACGTTCGGTGTCGCGCACGTCGCGTGCATAGTCGTCCTTGCCGATGTGGCCGACGCAGGGTGCCGTGCAACGCTCGATCTGGTAAAGCAGGCAGGGCCGCGAGCGGTTGTTGAAGACCGTGTCTTCGCAGGTGCGCAGCCGAAAGACCTTCTGGATCAGTTGGATCGTTTGCTTCACGGCCCACGAATTCGGATAGGGCCCGAAGTAGCGATGTTTGCGCTCGACCGCGCCGCGAAAGTAGGTGACGCGCGGAAATTCATGCGTCACGAGCCGCAGGTAGGGGTAGCTCTTGTCGTCGCGAAAGAGGATGTTGAACTTGGGGTTCAACGACTTGATGAGGTTGTTTTCCAGCAGCAGCGCTTCGGCCTCGCTGCGCACCACCGTCGTCTCCATGCGTGCGATGCGCGACACCATCTGGCCGATACGCGTGCCGCCGTGGTCCTTCTGGAAGTAGCTGGCGACGCGGCGCTTCAACAGCCGCGCCTTGCCGACGTAGAGCACCGCGCCTTGGGCGTCGAAATAGCGGTACACGCCGGGCAGGCTGGGCAAGGCGGCGACTTCTGCGAGCAGCCGTTCGCGCACGGCATCGGGCGGCGGCGCGGCCGCGGCCTCGGGGGTGGAACCAGGTGTGTCGGCGCCTTCTGTCATCGCTGCACGATTGTGCCGCTTCGATAATCCAGGGCATGCGCTGGGATCTCTTCTGCCGAGTGATCGACAACCATGGCGACGTCGGTGTGTGCTGGCGCCTTGCGCGCGAGCTGGCGGCGCGCGGCGAAGCCGTGCGTCTATGGCTCGACGATGCGTCGGCATTGCGCTGGATGGCGCCCGACGGCACTGCCGGTGTCGAGCTCGTGGCGTGGCACGCGCCAGCGCCGGCGCTGGTGCCGCAGGACGTGGTGGTCGAAGCCTTTGGCTGCGATCCCCCCGAAGCGTTCGTCAAAGCCATGGCCGCGAGCGACAAGCCCCCGGTGTGGATCAACCTCGAATACCTCAGCGCCGAGTCTTACGTCGAGCGCTCGCATGGCCTGGCCTCGCCGCAACTGCATGGCGCGGGGCTCGGGCTGACCAAGTGGTTCTTCTATCCCGGTTTTTCGCCGCGCAGCGGGGGCCTGCTGCGCGAAGCCGACTTGATGACAAGGCGGGGGGACTTTCATCGCGACACCTGGCTCGCAGGGATGGGCATCACGCGCCAGCCAGATGAGCGCGTCGTCAGCATCTTCTGCTACCCCGGCGCACCGCTGCGTGATTTCGCAAGGGCGCTTGCCGACGCACCCACCTTGCTGCTGCTTACGCCAGGTGCGGCACAGGACGCCTTGATGGGCATGGCCATGCCCAAGACGTTGCGCCGCATCGCCCTGCCCTGGCTGACGCAACATGACTACGACCACCTGCTATGGAGCACGGAGCTGAACGTGGTGCGCGGCGAAGACTCGCTCGTGCGCGCCATCTGGGCCGGCGCGCCGTTCATCTGGCACCTCTACCCGCAGCACGACCTGGCCCATGGGCCCAAGCTCGACGCGTTCGCGGCACACTTTGGCGCAGCCCAGGTGCCGGGGCTGGCCGAGTTGTGGCGCCGGTGGAACGGCCTGACGAGCGGCGACCTGGATCTACCTGCGCCCACAGCCTGGCGCAACGCCACCTTGGCCTGGCGCACGCACCTGCTCGAGCAGCCCGATCTCGCGCATCAGCTGCTGAGGTTTGCGCGGCGTCAATGCGACGCCCACTGCTAGAATTACAGGCTTTGCGCGCTGCCAGCTGCATCTACCGCAGCCCCGGTGTCGACACCCGCCGCGCACCCCACACCGTTCATTCAGCGTTCATTCAGGATAGAAGTCATGGCCCTCAAAACCGCCCAGGAACTCCGCGCCGGCAACGTCATCATGCAGGGCAAGGACCCGATGGTCGTGCTGCGCACCGAATACAGCCGCGGCGGCCGCGGTGCGGCCACGGTGCGCATCAAGATGAAGAACCTGCTCAACAGCGCCGGCGCCGAGCTCGTCTTCAAGGCCGACGACAAGATGGACCAGATCGTGCTCGACAAGAAGGAGTGCACGTACTCGTACTTCGCCGACCCGATGTACGCCTTCATGGACGCCGAGTACAACCAGTTCGAGGTCGAGGCCGAGAACATGGGCGACGCGATTCAGTACCTCGAAGACAACATGTCGGTCGAAGTCGTCTTCTACGACGGCAAGGCGATCTCGGTCGAGTTGCCGACCTCGGTCGTGCGCGAAGTCACGACCGAACCCGCCGTCAAGGGCGACACCTCGGGCAAGGTGATGAAGCCGGCCAAGCTGACCACGGGTTTCGAAATTGCCGTGCCGCTGTTCGTGGAAAACGGCGACAAGGTCGAGATCGACACACGCACGCACGAGTACCGCAAGCGCGTCTGAGCCTTTGCGCCGTGGTCGACAAGGGGCACCTCAGGGTGCCCTTCCTTTTTGGCCGGCACGCGTGTCAACTTCGCTTGCCGGCATCATCGGACGCATGAGCTTCAATTTCGACGCCGCCGTCACCGCGCCGTTTCGCATGCAGCCGGGCTTGCGCAAGCTGGCCGACGACGCCTTGCATCTCACGCCGCTGGTACCGGGCTCGCGCCACCAGCGCGAAAAGCTGGCGGTGCTGAGCGCGTTTGCCGGCCAGGCCATGCTGCAGGTTGAAGGCTTCGACGCCGGCCCGGCGCTGGCCAGGCTGTGCGAGGTGGCGGCACGTGAGCACGCCGGTGTCTGGGCCTGGGACGGAGCCGAAGCGCAATCACTGTCGCTGGGCGTGGCGGTGCGCGCCGGCGAACTGCGCACGCTGCGCGCGGGTGTGTTCGGCCTGGGTGACGAGATCAGCCGCTGCCTCGATCCGTTGGAGCCGCGCTGGCGGCTCGCTGCGTTGTTGAGCCTGAGCTTCGCCGAAGACTTCGCCATCGTCGACGCACGCGACGGCCACATTCCCTGGATCGCCGTGACGTTGCCGTCGTTCTGGGCGCCGGAAGAAAAGGTCGGCCGCCACTTCACGCAAGTGCATGCGCCGGTGGCCGACAACGCCGTGCTGCTCAAGGCGGCACCGGCGCTGATGAACATCGTCAGTGGGCCTGAGCGCTGGGAGCGTTTCGTCTGGACCATCACCGCGCACTCGCGCCTGCATGCCCACCCCGCCCATGTCGACCCGCAACGCTGGCGCGACACCGACGTGCACACTTTGCCCGCCCGTGCCTGGTGGCGCAGCGAGCGCCAGACCTTCATCCCGGTGCCGGGCCGGCAGCAGGCCGTCTTCACGATCGCCGTCGACGTGCAGCCGCTCAGTGACATCGTGAGCATGCCGGCCCGGGCCCAGGCGTTGTGGGAGGCCGTCTCGACCATGAGCCCTGCCGTGCTCGAATACCGCGGCCTGCACAGCGTGCGCGAGCCCCTGCTGCAATGGCTGGCGGCGTGCGCGCACGCCACGTGAAAGCCGCGTGAAGACGGCACCGGTGCGCCCCGCGGCGATCGCCTTCGATGGCGACGCGCCGCCCGTCTCGCGCGACTACGGCGACCTGTACCACCCAAGCATCGGTGCGCTGGCGCAAGCGCGGCATGTCTTTCTAGGTGGCAGCCAGCTGCCGCAGCGCTGGCGCGGGCGCGCGTGTTTCGCCATCTTGGAGACCGGCTTCGGCCTGGGCCATAACTTTCTTGCTACGCTGACAGCGTGGTTGGCCGACCCGGCGCAAAGCCGGCGCCTGATCTACGTCGCCATCGAGCGCCATCCGCCCAGCCGCGACGACCTGGCACGTGCGCACCACACATCGCCGCCAAACGCCCTTGCAGGCCGACTCGTCGAGGCCTGGCCTGCGCTGGTGCCCACCATGCACCTGCTGCCATTCGTCGATGGCCGCGTGACGTTGCTGCTGGCCTTCGGTGATGTGGTGCTGTGGCTGCCGCAGATCCGCGCACGCATCGATGCGTTTTTCCTCGACGGCTTTGCGCCGGCGCGCAACCCGGTGATGTGGCAGGCGCCGGTCATCAAGGGCCTGGCACGGCTGGCCGCGCCAGGCGCCACCGTGGCCACCTGGTCAGCGGCCAGCGCCATGCGCGCACATCTGCGTTCAGCAGGCTTCGAGGTGCATGAAGCCTCGGGCATCGGCGGCAAGCGTGACATCACGCTCGGCCGCTTCGCGCCGCGCTTCCAAGGTCGCGTTGCGTCGCCGGCATCGGCGCCCTACGCACCGGCTTCGGTGCTGATCATCGGCGCCGGCCTGGCTGGTGCCTGGACGGCCAACGCACTGGCGCAGCGTGGTGTGCAAGTCACCGTCATCGACACGCACGCCGTGCCCGCAGCCGAAGCCTCGGGCAACCTCGCCGGCATCTACCACGCCACCGTGCACGCCGACGACGGCCCGCACGCACAGCTGCTGCGTGCGGCAGCGCTATGGGCCCACAAGCGCATGCGGCCATTGATCACGGCCGGGCTGGTGCCCGGCCAGGCCGAAGGCGTGCTGCGCCTCGATGCCCGCGGCGACGCGCAGCGTCACATGCGCGAGTTGCTCGAACGCCATGCGCTGCCGGGTGACTACCTGCAGGCACTGGATCGCAGCGAAGCCGCCGCCCGCGCCGGCGTGCCCGTGTCGCACGCTGCCTGGTGGTTTGCCGACGCCGGCTGGGTGGCACCGGCAGCGCTGGCGACGCAGCTGTTGCGCGCGCCGGGCGTGCAATTTGCCGGTGGCATGACAGTGCAGCGCCTGCAGCGCCTGAAGCGCGACGGCGACATGTGGATCGCCACCGACGGCTCAGGCCAGGAGCTCGGGCGCGCGCCGGCGGTCGTGCTGGCGAATGCGGCCGCCGTCAACGGCCTGGTCGGTGGCCTCGGTCTGGTGGGCTGGCCGCTGCAATCATTCCGCGGCCAGGTCAGCATCGCTGGCAGCAGCGCGCCGCTGCGCTTGCCCGTGGCCGGCGACGGTTACGCCCTGCCCCTGTCGGCCACCACGCTGCTTTGCGGCGGCAGTTCGCATGAAGACGATGGCGAGACCGCCCTGCGCGACAGCGACCATGCGTTCAACCTCGATCGCTTGCAACGGCTCACCGGTCTGCCCGCCTCCAAGTTTGAATTTGCGGGCCAGGGCCGCGTCGGTTGGCGCGTGCAGGTGGCCGATCGTCAACCCATCTGCGGGCCGGTGCCTGCCGCGCGGATCGCGTCGACGCAGCGGCTGGACCACGCGCGCTTCGTGCCGCGCGTACCGGGCTTGTTTGTCGCCACCGCCCTAGGTGGCCGCGGCATCACCCTGGCGCCGCTGCTGGGCGAGTTGTTGGCCGCGCAGATCTGCGGCGAGCCGTTGCCGCTGGGTGCGGACCTGGTGGATGCCATCGACCCTGCGCGCTGGCTGGTACGCCTGGCGCGCAAGCCGCAAGCGTAGTCGGCATCAGGGCTTGGGCACCTCACCCGGGCTCGTGATCTGCGGGTAGATGGGTGCGGCCGGCCCCGTCTCGGCGCTGCCATCGTTGCGCGGAGCTTCGGGACCCGTCTTGCGCTGGGCCTTTTCTTCCTTCTTGCGCTTCTTGGCGAGTTCGCGCTGGCGCTTTTCGAACGAATAATTAGGTTTTGCCACGGGCTGTCCTTGAAGGTGTGGATGGATCCGGAATGCGGCTATTGGATCAGATGTTTCAGGCGAACTCGATGCAGCGCACGCCCGCTGCCGTACCGAGCAGACAAACACGCGCACGATGGCGCGCAAAGATGCCGACGCTGACAACACCGGGCCACTGATTGATCTCGGTTTCCAGCGCCAGCGGGTCGCTGATGGACAGGCCGCGCACGTCGAGGATCGGATGACCGTTGTCGGTCAACACGCCTGTACGAAGCCGCGCCTCGCCGCCCATGGCCGCGAAGCGCCGCTGCAACTGCGCGCCGGCCATGGCGATGACTTCCACCGGCAACGCGAAGCGGCCGAGCACATCCACCAGCTTGGACTCGTCGGCGATGCAGATGAAGCGCTCGGCCAGGTCGGCCACGATCTTCTCGCGCGTCAGCGCTGCGCCGCCGCCTTTGATCATGCAGCCGCTGTGGTCGATCTCATCGGCGCCGTCGATGTACACCGGCAGCCCTGTCACCGTGGCAGCGTCCAGCACCTCGATGCCATGCGCGCGCAGCCGCGCGCTGCTCTGCTCCGAGCTCGACACCGCGCCGCGGATGTCGGCCTTGCGCGTGGCCAGCGCATCGATGAAGTGGTTGACGGTCGAGCCGGTGCCGACACCGACGATGGTGCCGCCCGGCAGCGTGGGCACATAGGCCAATGCAGCGCGGCCGACGAGTGCCTTGAGTTCATCCTGCGTCATGCCGCGATTATCGATGCGTGCTCGCGGGGCTTTTGCGATGCGCGGCGACAATGCCGAGCATGTTTGATTTGCCCTACGCCCTGGCCCGCCCCTTCCTCTTTGGACTCGACCCCGAACACGCGCACGAGCTCACGCTGGGCAGCCTGGCCAGGCTGCAAAACACGCCGGCGATGTGCCTGTGGCAGGCTGCGCGCATCGACGACCCGGTGACCCTCGCCGGGCTGAAATTCCCCAACCGCGTCGGCTTGGCCGCGGGCCTGGACAAGAACGGCCGTTGCATCGACGGGCTGGGTGCGATGGGCTTCGGCTTCATCGAAGTCGGTACCGTCACGCCGCTGGCGCAACCCGGCAACCCCAAGCCGCGCATGTTCCGCCTGCCGCAAGCCCAGGCCTTGATCAACCGCCTGGGCTTCAACAATCAAGGTCTCGCGGCTTTCGTCGCCAACGTGCGGCGGGCACACAGCTTTCGCGCCGCGGGCGGCATCGTCGGTTTGAACATAGGCAAGAACGCGGCGACGCCGATCGAACGCGCGGTTGAGGACTACCTCATCGCACTGGCCGGCGTCTACCCGCACGCCGACTACGTGACGGTGAACATCTCCAGCCCCAACACCAAGAACCTGCGCGAGCTGCAAAACGACGCGGCGCTCGACGCCTTGCTCGCAGCGCTGATGGCTCGGCGCGCCGAGCTGGCGCAGACCCATGGCCGCGTGGTGCCGATGTTCGTGAAGATCGCGCCCGATCTCGACGTGGCGCAGGTCGCCGACATCGCGCGCACCTTGCAGCGTCAGCGTATCGACGGCGTGATCGCCACCAACACCACGCTCGGCCGCGATGCCATCAAGGGCCTGCCGCACGCCGACGAGGCCGGTGGCTTGAGCGGCCGACCGGTGTTCGAAGCCAGCAACCGCGTTGTCGCGCAGCTGCGGGATCAGCTCGGCCGCAGCTTCCCCATCATCGGCGTCGGCGGTGTGATGAGCGGCGCCGACGCGGCGGCCAAGCGTGCCGCTGGCGCGGACTTGGTGCAGGTCTACACCGGGCTCATCTACCGCGGGCCTGGCATCGTTGGCGAAGCGGCGCTGGCGTTGAGAGGCTGAGCATTGATGACAGCGCCTGGGTGGCGACGGCGCTGCCAGGGGCTGCATCCAGGCGCTTTCGATCTGCGTATGGCCTTCGCACGGGGCCGTGAAATGCGCAAAGCGCCTACCCTCGAAGCCTGCAGATGCCCACGCCGATTCGCCCACACCCGACCCGAACCGCCGCCGCGGCAGACAGGTGCTTGCTGCGCACCATGACCTGCATGCTGGCCTTGTGCCTTGGCATGCAGGCGGTGGCACTGTCGGCGCAGCGGGTGCTGGGGCGCGTGCACTTCCACCGCAGTGCCGCGCAGGCTGTGAGCCCTGAGCCGATGAGAACGCCCAGCCCGGCCCATCTCAGCCTACCGGCGCTCTTCGTTCACAGCTATGAAGTGCCGAGGCGCCAACTGCGCCAACCCGTCGCGCCGGCACATCCACATGCAGGGCTGGAACGTCATGAACACGAGGCGGGCGACACGAACGTGGTCTTCATCGACGAAGACCACGGCCTGCCTGCGCCAACGCAGGGGCCGGCGCCAGCTCGCGGCCTGCACGATCTCGACGGCCTGATGCCGCAGCAGACACCGTCGCTTGCGGCGCATGCACCGGCGCGCTGGCTCGCGCTGGCGCCGCCGTTGGCCCGATCACAGCTCACGCTGCCGCTGGAGCGCCCGCCGCGAGCCTAGCCGCCGTGGCGACGCGGTGACGCGGTCGCGCTTGAGCTGCCCCCCGCACGACCCTGCCTGGCCTGCCGACGCATCGTCGGCTTGCCCACGGCGTCCGTGGTCATGCGATGTTCACACCTGATCGATGCGGTCGGCACGCTGCGCGCTGCCGGCCTGGAGAAAACCTTGTTGACCCCATATCACCCACGCCGGCGCGACCCTGCGCCGTACGCCCTTGCCTTGGCCCTGGCCGGCATCGTGGCACTGCCCATCACTGCCCGCGCCGGCGGCGAACAGGAGTTGCAGAAGGTCATCATCAACGGCTCGGCGACGAGCCAGGTCGGCGTCGCCGATTCGGCCAGTGTCGGCACGGTGACGCAAAAGCAGCTGGAAGCGCGCACCGCCTACAGGCCGGGCGAGCTTCTGGAGGCCGCGCCCGGGCTCGTCGTCAGCCAGCACAGCGGCGAAGGCAAGGCCAACCAGTTCTACTTGCGCGGCTTCAACCTCGACCACGGCACCGACCTGCGCACCAGCGTCGACGGCATGCTCGTCAACCAGCGCAGCCACGGCCATGGCCAGGGCTGGACCGACCTCAACTTCGTCATCCCCGAACTGGCCACCGGCCTGCGCTACAAGAAGGGGCCGTACCACGCGGACGAGGGCGACTTCTCGTCCGCCGGCGTGGTGGAGTTGAGCTACGCCGACGCCTTGCCGGCGGGCATCGCCAACCTGGGCTTCGGGCAAAACGGCTACCGGCGCGTGCTGATCGCCGACTCGCCCAAGCTCGGCACCGGCCACCTGCTCTACGCGCTGGAGGCCTTGCGCAACGACGGGCCCTTCAACCAGCCCGACGACTATCGCAAGCTCAACGGCGTGCTGCGCTATGCGCAAGGGGACCTGGCCAACGGCTGGAACGTCACCGGCATGGGCTACGCCGCGAAGTGGAACGCCACCGACCAGATTCCGCAGCGCGCCGTCGACAGCGGCCAGCTCGGGCGCTTCGACTTGATCGACCCGACCGACGGCGGCAACGCCCGCCGCTACAGCCTGTCGGGTGCGTGGCGGCGCAGCACCGAGTCCTCGTCGACCGTAGTGAATGCCTACGTGGCGCACTGGAAGCTCGAACTCTTCTCCAACTTCACCTACTTCCTGGACAACCCGGTCGACGGCGACCAGTTCTCGCAGCCCGACAGGCGCACGATGACGGCCGTCAACGTGCGCCACTCTTGGGCCGGGAATTGGTTCGGTCGTGACAGCGAAAACCAGCTTGGCGTGCAGTTTCAGAACGACAACATTCACAACGCCCTGCTCAGTACCAAGGCGCGGCAGACCTTGTCGGCCACGCGCCGCGACCACATCGTGCAGAGCAGCATCGGTGTCTGGTTCGACAACGCGACGCGGTGGACACCGAGCTTTCGCACCGTCGTCGGCGTACGTGCCGACGGCTACCGCTTCGACGTGCGCAGCGATCGCAGCGAAAACTCCGGCACGCGCACGGCCGGCATCGTCAGCCCCAAGCTGAACCTCATCTTCGGCCCATGGGCGAAGACCGAGTTCTATGTCAACCTGGGCAGCGGTTTCCACGGCAACGACGCGCGCGGCACGGTCATCACGGTCGACCCGAAGACGGGTGATGCGGCAGACCGCGTCACGCCGCTGCCACGCTCCAAGGGCTTCGAACTCGGGTTGCGTTTGTCGCCGCTGCCGGGTCTGCAGACTGCCGTATCGCTGTACCAGCTCAATTTCGATTCCGAGCTCGTCTTTGTCGGCGATGCGGGCACGACCGAGGCCGGCCGGCCGAGCAAGCGTGTCGGCTTCGAGGTGGCCAACTACTACAAGGTCGGCGACTGGCTGACCATCGACGCCGACCTGGCGTTCGCGCAGGCGCGCTTCAGGGGCCTTGCGCCCGAGGGCAAACGAATTCCGGGCGCCGTCGAAGGTGTGGCCTCGCTTGCCGTCGCGCTGGAC
Organism: Rubrivivax sp.; assembly: GCA_031365825.1. GTDB lineage: Bacteria > Pseudomonadota > Gammaproteobacteria > Burkholderiales > Burkholderiaceae_C > Rubrivivax. The sequence continues at coordinate 27,591 of JANLYV010000578.1, forward strand.
AACATCGGGCCATGGTTTGGTGCCTTGCAATTCCGCTACTTCGGCCCGCGCCCGCTGACCGAGGACAACTCGGTACGCTCGAAGTCCACGGCACTGCTGAACGGGCGCATCGGCTACAAGATCGGACCCAAGCTTCGCGTCGAGTTGGAAGCTTTCAACCTGACCAACCGCAAGGTGTCGGCCATCGACTACTTCTACACCTCAAGGCTGCCGGGCGAGCCGGCCGAAGGTGTCGCCGACATCCACTTTCACCCGATCGAGTCGCGCTCGTTCAGACTCTCGTTGAACGCGAGCTTCTGATCGCCGCTACATCCACCGCAGGAGGCACCATGCCCATCGAACACTTCGACGCCATCGTCATTGGTGCCGGCCAGGCCGGGCCGGCGATTGCCGCGCGCTGCAGCAAGGAAGGTTTGCGCACGGCGGTGATCGAGCGCGGCCACTTCGGTGGCACCTGCGTCAACGTCGGCTGCGTGCCGACCAAGACGCTGGTGGCCAGTGCCCGCGCCATGCACCAGGCGCGACGCGGTGATGAGTACGGCTTTTCCAGCGGCGACATCCGCGTCGACATGGCGCGCGTGATGGCGCGCAAGGACGGCATCGTGCGCCATTCGCGCGAAGGCCTCGAAGCCTGGATGCGCGGCCTTGCACACACCGAGACCCTCGTCGGTGATGCGCGCTTCGTGGCGCCGGGAACGATCGAAGTGGCCGGGCGCCGTTTGTCTGCACCACGCATCTTCCTCAACGTCGGCGGCCGTTCGGTACGGCCCGAACTTCCCGGCATAGCCACCGTGCCGACGCTGGACAACGTCTCGATCATGGAACTGCGCGAAGTGCCCGAACACCTGGTCATCGTCGGCGGCAGCTACATCGGCCTGGAGTTCGCGCAGATGATGCGCCGCTTCGGCGCGGCGGTGACGGTGGTCGAGCGCTCGGCGCATCTGCTGCCACGCGAGGACGACGACGTGTCAGACGGCATCCGCGCCATCCTCGAAAACGAAGGCGTGCGCTTCGCGCTGGCGTCGGAGTGCATCTCGCTGTCGCGCGACGGTGCACGCATCAGCGTCGGCGCGCTATGTGCCGGCGACCAGCCGCCCATCGTCGGCAGCCATGTGCTGCTGGCCGTTGGGCGGCGGCCCAACACCGACGGCCTGGGGCTGGACGCGGCAGGCATCAAGACCGATGCGCGCGGCTACATCACGGTCGACGATCAATGCCGCACCAGCGCCGAAGGCGTCTGGGCCGTGGGCGACTGCAACGGCCGCGGGGCCTTCACCCACACCTCTTGGAACGACCACGAGATCGTCGTCGCCAACCTCTTCGACGACGACCCACGCCGCATCGCCGACCGCATTCCCTGCTACGCGCTCTTCATCGACCCGGCGCTGGGCCGCGTCGGCATGACCGAAACCGAAGCGCGCGCCAGCGGACGCAAGCTGTTGCGCGCGAAGATGCCCATGCAGCGCGTGGGCCGCGCGCGCGAAGCCGGCGAGACGCAAGGCTTCATGAAGGTGCTGGTCGATGCCGACACCCAGCGCCTGCTCGGCGCGGCCATCCTCGGATTGAACGGCGACGAGGTGGTGCATTCGCTGCTGGATGTGATGGCCGCCGGCCAGCCCTATACCGTCATCTCGCGCGCCGTGCACATCCACCCGACCGTGACGGAACTGGTGCCGACGCTGCTGCAGCAGCTCAAGCCCGTGGCCTGAGTCAATCGCTCCGTCAATCGATAGGCGTCAGCTTGGCGATCGACAAAGCCAGCCACTTCGCGCCGTGGCGGCCGAAGTTGACTTGTGCACGGGCGTCGGTTCCCGCTCCTTCGAGTGTTAGCACCACACCTTCGCCAAACTTGGTGTGGAACACGGATTGACCGATGCGCAGGCCGTGGCCGGCGTCGCGTTTGGCGAGCATCGCCGCCGGTACGGGCAGCGGCGGCGGCGCACGCTCGACTCGGCCCGCGCCGACGATGCCCGACAGGCCGCTGCCGCGCTGCCAGGCGTCCTGGTACGGCCGTGCATAGCCGCTGCCGAAGCCCTGCTGCTTGGGCGTGATCCACTTCAGCGCCGCCTCGGGCAGCTCGTCGATGAAGCGGCTCTTGACGTTGTAGCGCGTCTGCCCGTGCAGCATGCGCGTCTGGCTGAAGCTAAGGTACAGGCGTTGCCGTGCACGCGTGATGGCCACATACATCAGCCGGCGTTCTTCTTCCAACCCGTCGGCGTCGGACAGCGAGTTCTCGTGCGGGAACAGCCCTTCTTCAATGCCGCTGATGAACACCGCGTCGAACTCCAGCCCCTTGGCCGAATGCACCGTCATCAGCTGGATCGCGTCCTGCCCGGCCTGTGCCTGGTTGTCGCCGGCTTCGAGCGAGGCGTGCGTGAGAAAGGCCGCCAGCGGCGACATGATCTCGCCCGTCTCGGCATCGGGCGCCAGGCTCTGTGACTGTTCATCGATGGGCAGCGCCACGGCGTCTTTGCCGAAGCCTTCCTGCGTGACGAAGGACTCGGCCGCGTTCACCAGTTCTTCCAGGTTCTCGATGCGGTCCTGGCCTTCGCGGTCGCTGCGGTAGAAGTCGAGCAGCTTGGTCGCGTCAAGCATGTGTTCGATGATCTCGCGCAGCGTCTGGCCGCGTGTCTTCTCGCGCATGACGTCGACCAGTTGCACGAAAGCCAGCAGGTTGCCGCCGCCCTTGCCTGCGACCGACGCAACACTTTGCGTGAGGCTTCTGCCCGTGCTGCGCGCAGCGTCCTGCAAGAGCTCCAGCGTGCGCGCACCGATGCCACGCGTAGGGAAGTTCACCACGCGCAAGAAGCTCGTGTCGTCGTTCGGGTTCTCGATCAGGCGCAGGTAGGCCAGTGCATGCTTGACCTCGGCGCGCTCGAAAAAACGCAGGCCGCCGTAGACGCGGTAAGGCACACCGGCATTGAACAGCGCACTCTCGATGACGCGGCTTTGCGCGTTGCTGCGGTAGAGCAGCGCAATCTCCTTGCGCGCCATGCCGGCACGGTGCAGCGCCTGCGCTTCCTCAAGAAACCACTGCGCTTCGGCGAAGTCGCTCGTCGCTTCGAATACGCGCAGCGGCTCGCCGGCACCGGCCTCGGTGCGCAGGTGCTTCCCCAGACGTTGCGCGTTATGCGTGATGAGCGCATTGGCCGCGTCAAGGATGTGGCCGCTGGAGCGGTAGTTCTGTTCGAGCTTGATGTGGTGCAGCACGCGGTACTCGCGCTCAAAGTCGGCCATGTTGCCCACACGCGCGCCGCGGAAGGCGTAGATGCTCTGGTCGTCGTCGCCCACGGCGAACACGCCCTGGCCACGGCCTGCGGGCGCGAACATCTTCAGCCACGCGTATTGCAGCCGGTTTGTGTCCTGGAATTCATCCACCAGCACATGCGCGAAGCGCCGCTGGTAGTGCTCGCGCAGCGCGTCGTTGTCGCGCATCAGCTCGTAGCTGCGCAGCATCAGCTCACCGAAGTCGACCACGCCTTCGCGCTGGCATTGCGCTTCATAGGCCTGGTACACCTCCACCAGCTTGGCGCCGTGCAGGTCGTTAACTTCCACATCGGCCGGGCGTTTGCCGTCTTCCTTGTTGCCGGCGATGAACCAGGTCACCTGCTTGGGCACATAGCGCTCTTCGTCGAGGTTCATGCCCTTGATGACGCGCTTCACGGCCGAGAGCTGGTCGCTGCTGTCGAGAATCTGGAAGCCCTGGGGCAAGCCTGCTAACTTCCAATGGGCGCGCAAGAAACGGTTGCACAGGCCGTGAAAAGTGCCTATCCACATGCCGCGCACGGCCACCGGCAGCATCGCCGACAAGCGCGTCAACATCTCCTTCGCTGCCTTGTTGGTGAAGGTTACCGCGAGCACGCCGCCGGGCGACATCTGGCCGGTGTGCAGCAGCCATGCAATGCGCGTCGTCAGCACCCGCGTCTTGCCCGAGCCGGCGCCGGCGAGGATCAGCGCCGGCACCGCCGGCAGCGTCACGGCTGCAAGTTGTTCGGGGTTGAGGTTGGCAAGCAGCCGGGGATAGCCGCTGTGGCCAACCGCAAGGCCGCGCGGATCGTCGGCAAATGTCATCAACGCATTGTAGGTTTCAGGTCTTGCCCAAGAGGCGCAACGCCAGCTCGTGCAAACGGCCGGCCGGGTCGGCCAGGCTGTGCAGCACGCTGAAATGGTTGGCGCCCGGCAGCGTCTCGCAGATAGGCACCGTGGTCGGCCCCCAGGCGTCGCGGATGAGCCGGTTGTGGCGCAGGAACTCCTCGCTTTCCTCCAGCCCCACGGCAGCGAAGAACTTGCCCTTGGGCCGCGGGAAGAAGGCCGGGCTGCAGCGTTTGACGTGGCCCGGTGTGAGTTGCAAGTCGGACTGCAGGAACGGCGTCAGGCGCAGCGGTTCGAGGTCGTACAGGCCCGAGATGCCCATCGCACCCGACACCAGCAACGCCGGCAGGTCCTCGCCCAGCACCTTCCAGCGGCAACTCAGCAGCATCGCCGCCAGATGGCCACCGGCCGAGTGGCCGACAACGACGATGCGCGACGAGTCGCCACGCTGTGCGATGTGGCGATGAACCCAGGCCAATGCATTCGCCGTCTGCAGCGCGATGTGTTCGACGCTCACCGCCGGGCACAGCGCGTAGTTGGGCACCACCACCGTCACGCCGTGCTGCACGAAAGCCGGGGCCACGAAGGAGTGATCGGCCTTGTCGAGCGAACGCCAATAGCCACCATGCACGAACACCAGCACCGGTGCGTTGGGCTCATTCGTGGGGAAGATGTCCAGCGTCTCGCCGGCGCCGCCGCCATAGGCGACGTCGAGCTCGCAGCGCGACTGCGTGCGCACCAGCGCCGAGGCTTCGGCCCAGCGCGCGAGCACACGCGCATGGTCGGCCACGCGGGCGCGGTTGTTGTACTGAAGGTCAAGCCAGGCGGGGTCGGTGAAGCGCTGCATCGTTATGGTGTCCAGGGCATGGGGCCGTTGGGGCGATGGTAAACTTGGGTCGTTTTCGGGGGGCGTAGCTCAGCTGGGAGAGCGTCGCGTTCGCAATGCGAAGGTCAGGAGTTCGATCCTCCTCGTCTCCACCAATTTCATCCGGGGCTTGGCATGTGTCGCACAGTGCCAAGCCCTTTTTCCATGGACCGAGTGCATGGCGACGCGCGGTTAGCATGTGCTTCAAACGAACGCTCGCAGCGCGATGACCCAACGCCACCCCCACCGCGGCCCGCCGCACCTGCTGCACCAGTTGCTCGAATGGCGCGCGCTGGGTGAGATCGCCAGCCTGCCGATATCGATGCCGATGCTGGCCCAGGCGCCCAAGGGTGACGGCCACCCGGTGCTGCTGATGCCCGGGTTCATGGGCGATGAAGGCTCATTGATTGCGCTGAAAACCTACCTCGCCAACCGCGGCTACAACGTGCAGACCTGGGGCTTCGGCCGCAACGTCGGCTTTCTCAGCCGCCACGCGCAGGCGCTGGAACAGAAGATCCGCTTCATGCACCACGACACCGGGCGCAAGGTCAGCCTGGTGGGCTGGAGTCTGGGTGGCGTGTTCGCGCTCTACGGCGCGCACCAGGCCAGCGAGTGCGTGCGTTCGATCATCACGCTGGGCAGCCCGGTGAGCGTGGACGCCGAAGGCAGCCAGTCGCCGGCCATCGTCAAGGCCATGTACCGGTTGGTGGCGCATCCGATGGGCCCGACCGCGCATGCGATGCAGCCGCGCGCGAAGAAGATGCGCTTACGTCAGCCGTTAGCGGTGCCCATGAGCTGCCTCTACTCGCTCGGCGACGGTGTTGTGCCGCCGCAGGAAGCCACCATCGACGGCGACCCCGCGCTGCACGAGAACATCCGCGTGCCCGGCAGCCACACCGGCCTCGGGTTCAACCCGCTGGTGCTGTACATCGTGGCCGACCGGCTGGCGCAGCGTGAAGCTGCGTGGAAGCCGTTCAAGCCGAGCGGGCTGCCCGGCTCGATTTACCGGATGACGACGATGACCGGCGCCTGGGCCTTGAAGCCGCTGGCGTAGCTTTGCGCGCTCGCGCCTCGGCCTGAGCCTTGGCGCGTGGCTTGGTCGCCTTCGGCGCCTTCGGCAAGAGCGCCCACAGCTCCTGGAAACTCTCGCGCACGTCCAGCGCGAACTGCGCCGGGTCGGGCATGAGCTCGCGGCACGAGGTCGGCGAGATGACGATGCGCCCGTCGTAGCTGGTCACCGCGAACACCAGGCCCATGCCATCGGTGATGGGCTGGATGGCCGAGAAGTAGGCCAGGCGTGCGCCGCACAGGTACATCGTCTGCTCGGGGCCGGGCACGCTGGTGATGGTGCAGCTGGCCAGCGGCGTGCTTCGGCCGCGGGTGGACTGTTCGCGCGCAATCATCTTGCTGGCGATGGCGAGCGACGCCGCGGGCGCATGGCCCGTCAGCGCACTCATCTGCCGCGCACCCACGGCCCGCTGCACGACGCTTGAGGCACGCGTCTGCGCACAGATGGCGCGCAGGCGCTCGCGCGGCTCGGCGACTTCGGTGGCCAGGCGCAGGTGGGCCCAGGCCAGCTCGGGCTGAACGCCTGGTGTGGACGCCGCCTCACTCGTGGCGCGCAGGTACATCGGCGCCAGTGCCGTGAGGCTGTCCTCGGGCAACTCGTCCACGCGCGCCAGGTAGCGCCGCAACGCGCCGCCGCACACCGCCAGCACGACGTCGTTCACCGTGGCACCCGGCACCAGGCTGCGGATGGCCTTGAATTCCTGCAGCGCAAAGCGCCGTGACTCGAACACGCGGTGCGGTGACACCGCAGCGTTGAAGCGCGTCTCGGGCAGCCGCGCCGGCTGCAAGGCTTCGCTCATCCAGGCCATCGCCGCCGGCGCCAGCTGGCCGACGGCGTTCAACAGCGGTGTGGCTAGCTTCAAAGGTGCGCTGACACTGTGCAGTACGCTCTTGCGCAACAGCGTCGCCTTGCGTGGTGCGCGACGTGGGAACCACGGTTGCGGCGGTGGCGGCGCGCCGCCGTCAGCGCGCAGCTCGTGCAGCAGCTCGGTGATCTCGCGGCCCATGTCCATGTCGACGGCGGCGTGGTGGGTCTTCGTCAGTAGCGCGAAGCTGCCCGGCGGCAGCTCGGTGAAGCTGTCCAGGCCTTCGAGCACCACCATCTCCCACAGCGGCCGGTCCAGGTCGAGCGGGCGCGCGTGGATGCGCGACACCTGGATGCAGAACTGGCGCCAATCGCCCGGCTTGGGCAGCGCGAGGTGACGCACGTGGTATTCGAGGTCGAAGTTCTCGTCGTCGATCCAGTACGGGTGGGCAAGATCGAGCGGTACACGCTGCAGCTTGCGCCGGAACACGGGCGAGCGCTCGAGCCGGCTTTCGATGTGCTTGAGCACGGTCTTGAAGCGCAGCGTGCCACCGGGCACGGTCATTTGATCGTAGATGTGCAGCAGCGAGACGTTGGCGTTGGCGCTTGCGGTCTCGCTTCGGATGAGACGCGCGTCTTCGGGCGTGAGCTGCTGCATCGTGTGGCCGGGAGAACAAAGGTGGCCGAGTATGCCCAAGCATCACGCGCCTTCAGACCCGAACAAACTAGGGTTTGGCCACCACGTCGTTGACTTCGACCCGCAGCGCGCTGGCGCCCACGTCGACCACCGCCGTCTGCCCCGTCAGGTCGCCGGGGGCGGCGATGGCCTGGCCACTCTTGCTGACGCGCGCAATGACGACCACCTTGCTGAAGTTCGACAGCTTCATCGCCGGCGCCATGGCCAGGCTGTCGTCGAGCGTGAAGCTGATGGGCAGATCCTTCACCTGCTTGCGCAGCACG
>JANLYV010000586.1:0-3250 GCA_031365825.1 Rubrivivax sp.
CGGCGCAGAACTGCATCGCCTGCGTGGCCACCACTTTGGCCATGCAGGTGCGCGCCACCAGGGCTGCAGGTTCGCCCTGATGATGCATCAGCCGCGCGGCCAGTTCGTACACGAAAGCGCGTGCGGTCTCGATGCGCGTGAGCATGTCCACGAGCTTGTGGCGTATGACCTGGCGCTCGGACAAGGCCGCGCCGAAGGTACGTCGCTCGCGTGACCAGGACAGCGCTTCGTCGAAGCACACCTGCGCGTAGGCCACGGCCATGACCGACATCATGATGCGCTCATGATTGAAGTTATGCATGATGGCCTTGAAGCCACCGCCTTCTTCGCCGATGAGGTTGACGATCGGCACGCGGCAGTTGTCGAAGTGCAGCTGCGCGGTGTCGCTGGCCCACCAGCCTGTCTTCTTCAGCAGCGTGCGCTGCAAGCCTGGTGTGTGGCCTTCCACCAGCAGCAGCGAGACGCCGCCCGGGCCCCTGTTCTGCGCGTCGGTGCGCACCGCCACGGTCAGCCAGTCGGCGCGGAAACCGCTGGTGATGAACGTTTTTTCGCCGTTGACGATGTAGTGCTCGCCATCGCGGGTGGCGCCGGTCTTCAGCGCCGCCACGTCCGAGCCGCCGCCAGGTTCGGTGATGGCCAGCGCGGCGATCTTCTCGCCCGCCAGCACACCGGGCACGACACGCCGCTGCAACGCGGCGCTGCCGTGCGCGACGATGGGCGGAAGCGCGATGCCGTGCGAACCCAGCGACGCCTGCAGGCCGCCCGAACCGGCACCGGCGATCTCTTCGGCGGCGGCGATGCTGAAGAAGATGTCGGCCGGCGTGCCGCCCAGCGCTTCGGGGTAGCCGATGCCCAGCATGCCGATGCTTGCCGCCTTGGCATAGAGCGCGCGCGGGAAGCTGCCGGCTTCGTCCCAGTCGGCGACATGGGGTTCGATCTCGCGCGCCACGAAGGCGCGCACCGTGGCGCGGAAGGCCTCGTGCTCTGGGCTGAAGTGGTGCGGCAGGACAGGTAGCGAAGTCATAACATGGCAGTGTGCGGTGCCGCGCCAGCGCGCGCCACAGGCGACACCCGAACATCACCCGACCATGGCCCCAGGCTTGCGCGGCCACTTTCAGGTATGCATAATCCAAGCATACTTTCTTTGACGGAAAACCATGGAAGCCACCGTTGCTGAACGCGGGCAGATCACGCTGCCCAAGGCCGTGCGCGATGCGCTGGGCCTGTCCAAGGGCACGACGTTGAAGGTCGAACTCGACGGCAGCCGCATCATCCTGCGCAAGAACGTCGACGACGCCATCTCGCGCCTGCGTGGCCGCTTCAAGCTGCCCGCCGGCGTGAGCACCGACGACATCATGCGCGAGCTGCGTGGCCGCGCGCCGGGCGACCCGGTCGAGCCTTGATCGCACTTGGCAAAGTGCTGCCGCTGACCGCATCGTGATCGCCATCGACTCCTCTGTCTTGATCGATCTGCTGGGCGACGACGTGCGCGCTGAAGCCGCCGAGGTCTGCCTGCGCCAGGCCTTGACCCACGGCCCGGTGGTGGTGTGCGACGTGGTGCTGAGCGAAGTGGTGGCTGGCCTGGGCTTCGGCGCCGAGGTGCTGGACACCTTGGAAGACGCCGGCATACGCTTCAGCGCCACCGAAGCCAAGTCGGCGGTGCGCGCCGGCGAGATGCAGCGCCGCTACAAGCAGCGCCGCAAGAGCGAAGGCCAGCAGCCCGTGGGCCCGCGTACCGTGCCCGACTTCCTCATCGGCGCGCATGCGCTCTTGCAATGCAGCGGGCTCATCACCCGCGACGCCGGTTTTTTCCGCGACTACTTCAAGGGCCTGAAGGTCATCGTGCCCAAGGCGAGTGCTTGATATGAAGACTGTGACCCGAACCATCGTCTCGTTGTGGCTCGTGTGTGGCGCGGCTCTCGCGCAGGCCGGCGACGCCGAGCTGCTGCGCTGCCGTCAAATCAACGACGTGTCACAGCGCTTACGGTGTTATGACGCGCTGCCGCTGGAAGGCACATCGGCCGCAGCGGCGCGGGCCGCGCCTGCCGCCGTGGCTGCGACCGCGGTGCCCGCGGCCAACGCCACGGTCGACAACTTCGGCCTCGAAGGCCGCAGTGCCGGCGGCCGTGTCGACGTCATCGAAAGCAGCATCGTCGGCAGCTTCGACGAGTGGGGGCCGAACTACCGCTTCAACCTCGCCAACGGCCAGGTCTGGCAGGTGACCGACGGCAGCTCGGGCTTTCGCAGCTCGAACGACCTGCGCGTCAAGATTCGCCGCGGTTTGCTCGGCGCCTTTTATCTCGAACTGATCGGTACCAACCGTTCACCCAAAGTCCAACGCGTTCAATGAATCGCCCTGCGTGACTCGACGCGCAGGCATTGCCATCAACACCCACCCCAAAGGAACCCCATGGCCAAGACACCGACCCATGCATTCGCCAAGACGCTGAAGACCTTCACCACGCCCTCGGGCAAGGAAGGCCAGTTCTACTCGTTGCCGGCGCTGGCCAGGAGCTACCCCGGCGTGAGCCGCATGCCGCATTCGATGCGCATCGTGCTCGAGAGCGTGCTGCGCAATTGCGACGGCAAGAAGGTCACGGCCGAGCATGTGGCGCAGGTCGCCAGCTGGAAAGCCAAGGCCGAGCGCACCGACGAGATTCCTTTCGTCGTGGCGCGTGTGGTGCTGCAAGATTTCACCGGCGTGCCGCTCTTGGCCGACCTGGCGGCGATGCGCAACGTTGCCGAGAAGATGGGCCGCGACCCGAAGTCCATCGAGCCGCTGGTGCCGGTCGACCTGGTCGTCGACCACAGCGTGATGATCGACCACTTCGGCTCACCCAAGGCGCTGGACCTGAACATGAAGCTCGAGTTCAGCCGCAACCAGGAGCGCTACCAGTTCATGAAGTGGGGCATGGATGCCTTCAGCACCTTCGGCGTCGTGCCGCCGGGCTTCGGCATCGTGCACCAGGTCAACCTGGAGTACCTGGCGCGCGGCGTGCACAAGACCAAGGAAAAAATCTACTACCCTGATTCGCTGGTCGGCACCGACAGCCACACCACCAAGATCAACGGCATTGGCGTCGTCGGCTGGGGCGTGGGTGGCATCGAGGCCGAAGCCGGCATGCTCGGCCAGCCGGTGTACTTCCTCACGCCCGACGTGGTGGGCATGGAGCTCACCGGCCGGCTGCGTGAAGGCGTCACCGCCACCGACCTGGTGTTGACCGTGACCGAGATCCTGCGCAAGCACGGC
>JANLYV010000054.1:0-2705 GCA_031365825.1 Rubrivivax sp.
CGGCGGCAGTGCCGATGAACTCGGCAACGCGACCCGGGCCCAGCTCGCACGCTACGCCGCATTGATCAAGAAGGCCGGCATCAAGGCCGAATGAGGAGACCCCCGATGACGATGAACCGCAGGTTGTGGCTTCAACACGGCGCAGGGGTGGTCGGCGGCATCACGCTCGTCGGCTGCAATGTGCTCGACGCGGCGCGCGTGCCGGCCAATGCAAGCGCCGCGGCGGGTCCATCGGCTGGCCCGGTGTTCATCGCCGGCCGCCGCGTGAAGACGGTGGACGTGCACGCGCATTGCTACGTCACCGAAGCGCTGGCGCTGCTCGGCGCCGAGGCCGATGCCGTGCTGCCGCCGGTGAAGGGCGTGCCCGAGCACTTCATCGTGGTCGAGCAACGACTGAAGGCCATGGACGCGATGCGCGTGGACATGGAGATCCTGTCGATCAACCCCTTCTGGTACCGGCGCGAACGGGCCATCAGCGAACGCATCGTGCGCACGCAGAACGAGAAGCTGGCCGAGCTCTGCACCAAGGCCCCCGAGCGGCTGGGTGCCTTCGCCTCGCTCTCATTGCAGTTCCCCGAGGTCGCCGTGCGGGAGCTCGAATACGCCGTGACCAGGCTCGGCCTGCGCGGCGCGGCCATAGGCGCGAGCGTGGCCGGCGCGGACTTCTCCGACCCGCAGTTTTTCCCCGTGTGGGCCGCGGCCGAAGCACTGGACACCACGCTCTTCATCCACCCGCAAAGCACACCCGAACTGGGCAAACGCTTCAAGGGCAACGGCTGGCTGAGCAACACCGTGGGCAACCCGCTGGACACCACCATCGCACTGCAAAAGCTCATCTTCGAAGGCACGCTCGACCGCTTCCCGAAGCTGAAGATTTGCGCCGCGCACGGCGGCGGCTACCTGCCTTCGTACGCCATGCGCGGCGACCACGCCTGCTTCGTGTCGCCGCAGAACTGCGACCCGAAGATCGTGCTGAAGAAGAAGCCCAGCGAGTACCTCAACCAGCTCTACTTCGACGCGCTGGTGTTCACGCCCGAAGCACTGCGTCACCTGGTGGCGCAAGTCGGCGCGAGCCAGGTGATGGTCGGCAGCGACCACCCGATTCCTTGGGAGGAGCACCCGGTCGACCATGTGCTGGCCACGACCACGCTGAGCGACGCCGAGCGCGCCGCCATCCTGGGTGACAACGCGCGGCGGCTGCTCAAGCTCTAGCGCCGACTCGCTTTCAGCATGAGAACTCCGTTAGGGCAGAGCCCTTCGACCCATGGTTTGAATGTCATCGTGTGTCTCAGGTAGTGGGAGAGGTGGAAAGTCGCTGGGGCCAAGCCGCGATCATGGCGCTCATGACGCTCATGGCGTGCTTGCCACCATCGGCTCGGCGATGAGCCACAGGCTGGTCGCCGTGTAGGCCAGCATCAGCAAGGTCAAGGGCAGCATGGCCAACGCCGCACGGCGTGGCGGCACGCCGGCGGCAAGCACGATGCGGTGCGACCAGACGATGGACGCCACATGCCCGAGCACGATGGCGCCGACGGCGATGAACCAGGTGGTGCGTGCGTCGATCAGGCCGATGTCGGGGTACCAGCGCGCCGTGCCGAAGAGGTCCCACTGCCAGCCGAAGGGGTCGGACAGGAGTGCGAACACGCGCTGGCCCTGGATCACGAAACTGGAGAGGTTGTGCGCCACGTTGTAGGCCAGCGCGATCGGCAGCAGCGACAGCGCCAGCTGCGAAACCAGGGCGATGCCCCCAGCGCTGCGACGCGGGCGCTGCATCAGCTGCAGGCTCAGGCGCACCGTGATGCTGTACGCCGACACGAACGTTAGCCACACCAACAGCAAGCCCGCGGTGCCGGCGACGAGGCCGTTGGCATCGAGCGCGCGCGGTGCCGCCCGGCGCAGCGCCGCCTCGAAGCCCTGCCATGCGGCACCCCCGTGCAGGCCGTCGAAGACGACCGTCGACAGCATCGCCATGATGAAGCCGACCTGGCCGGCGACAGGGCGCCACGGCGTCGGCGCGTCGATGCTGACGCGCAGCGGCGCCATACGCCCCAGGGTGTTGAACACCAGCGCGAAGACATCGGCGTGCGCCTGCCAGCGCGCTCGGCCGAACAGCACCATGCCGCCGACATTCAGCGCCGTCCACAGCAGCGCGGCGATGCCCAGCTTGAGGGGCGTGCTGGCCAGCGGCTGCACCACTTCGAGCCAACACCAGGCCAGCAGCAGTGCCACGGCCGGCCATTGGCCCAAAGTTGCTGGCCACCTCAGGTTCAGCGTTAGCTCACTGGATCGACCCAGGCGCCGCGCCGCCGCGTCGAGCATCTCGAAGCTGGTGCGCCAGGGGTCGAGCAGCGGCCACACACCGTCCACCGTCGCCGTGACGAAGCTCAGGCCGAGCCACCAGACGATCCACACCAGCGTCGGCGCCAGGTTCATCAGCGGGTCGCGCGAGCCCAGGAGTGCGGCGGCGAGGGTCAGCACAAACATCGACCAAACGGCCGCGCGCAGCGCCAGCCGCAACCCGCGCGGCACGACCCAACCGGCCCGTGCACGGGTCGGGCCTGCCACCGTGCCGGGGCGCATGAAGATCACGACGGCAAGGAAGCTCAAGGCGACCACCGCCACGGCGGCGGCCGCCACGTAGGCCAAGGGCACGGGCAGGTCGTAGCGCTCGTCGAAACCATGTGCCTGCACGCCGCCGGCCGTCA
>JANLYV010000083.1:0-1917 GCA_031365825.1 Rubrivivax sp.
GAGCGCCGGGCCGCCGCAAGCCGGTCCGCATTCGCGCGGGGGATCGGCATCCGTACCCGGTTGACGAGGGGTCGTCATCTTGGCATGGGGCTTGCACCAAGTCGGGTCATGAACCCGAACCCGGTGCCCTTTGCGCCTCTCCACGCTGACAGCGCGCCCCTGGGCCAGGCCGTTCGTGCACCGGTGGGCACCACGGCGGTGCAGCAGGTGATCAAAGTCAGGCGCGACTACAACGCCTGGGTCGCGCGCGAAACCATCGAGGACTACGCGCTGCGTTTCACGCCGCGCTCGTTCCGCAAATGGTCGGCGCTGCGGGTGGCCAACACCGCGTTCGGTGCGGCGTCGTTCCTGGTGCTCGAAGCGGTCGGTGGAACCTTGCTGCTGGACTACGGCTTCATCAATGCGTTCTGGGCCATCCTGGCCACCGGTCTGATCATCTTCCTGGCCGGCTGGCCGATCAGCGTGTACGCGGCGCGGCACGGCGTCGACATGGACCTGCTCACGCGCGGTGCCGGCTTCGGCTACATCGGCTCCACCATCACCTCGCTGATCTACGCGTCGTTCACCTTCATTTTCTTCGCGCTCGAGGCGGCCATCATGGCCTACGCGATCGAGCTCGCGTTCGACATCCCGCCGGCCTGGGGCTACCTGCTGTGTTCGCTGGTGGTGATCCCGCTGGTCACACACGGCGTCACCACCATCAGCCGCTTGCAGGTGTGGACGCAGCCGCTGTGGCTGCTGATGCTGATCGTGCCGCTGGCCTACGTGCTGCACGAGCATCCGGGTGTGCTGGCCGAACTGTGGCGCTACGGCGGGCAGGGCCCGGAAGGCCCGCGTGCGCCCGGCTTCGACCTGTTGAAATTCGGCGCGGCAATGACCGTGGGCATCGCGCTGATCACCCAGATGGGCGAGCAGGCCGACTACTTGCGCTTCATGCCCGAGCCACGAGCGAAGCAGCACGCGCGCTGGTGGGCCAGCGTGATGATCGGTGGCCCCGGCTGGGTCGTTCCCGGCGTGCTGAAGATGCTCAGCGGTGCCTTGCTGGCCTATCTGGCGCTGGGCTATGCGGTGCCTGCCGACCGGGCCGTCGACCCGACGCAGATGTACCTCGTGGCCTACAACGCGGTTTTCTCGAACTACGGGCTGGCGGTGGCGGCCACGGCGCTGTTCGTGTTCGTGTCGCAGCTCAAGATCAACGTCACCAACGCGTACGCCGGTTCGCTGGCGTGGTCGAACTTCTTCGCCCGGCTGACGCACAGCCACCCCGGCCGCGTGGTGTGGATGGTGTTCAACACCGCGATCGCGCTGATGCTGATGGAGCTGAACGTGTTCCAGGCTCTGGGCAAGGTGCTGGGCCTGTACTCGAACATCGCGATCAGCTGGATGATGGCCGTGGTGGCCGACTTGGTGATCAACAAGCCGATGGGCTGGTCGCCGAAGGGCATCGAGTTCAAGCGGGCGCACCTGTACGACGTGAACCCGGTCGGTGTGGGCGCGATGGGCGTGGCGTCTGTCTTGTCCATCGTTGCCTACCTGGGCGCGCTGGGGCCGCTGGCGCAGGCTTTCTCGGCGCTGATCGCCCTCGTCACCGCGCTCGTCGTCTCGCCCCTCATCGCGTGGTGGACCAAGGGCCGCTACTACCTGGCCCGCGCGCCGCAGGCGCCGTTGGCCGACGCCGGCAGCCACCAGTGGCTGACTCGCTGCGTGATCTGCGAACGCGACTACGAGCGCGACGACATGGCGCATTGCCCGGCCTATCAAGGCGCGATCTGTTCGCTGTGCTGCACGCTCGATGCGCGCTGCAACGACCTGTGCAAGCCGCACGCGCGGCTGTCGGTGCAGTGGAACCAGCTGCTGCGCGCGCTGCTGCCGCGGGCTGTGTGGCCCACGCTGGAAACCGGCCTCGGCCACTACCTG
>JANLYV010000133.1:0-1647 GCA_031365825.1 Rubrivivax sp.
TCGACAAGGGGCTCGACAACGACGTGGGCATCGGCGCCGACGACTTCATCCTGAAACCGGTGCGCGTCAACGAACTGCTGGACTGGCTGGGCGCGCAGTTGAAGCTGACCTGGACCGAGGTGCCCGCGGCCGACGCCGCGCCGCCACCGGCCAGCCCGGCCGCAGCATGGGCGCTGCCCGAGGCGCAGCACCTGCACGCGCTCGACGAACTGGTCAGCCTGGGCTACTACCGCGGCATCGTGCGCAAGCTCGATGCGATCGAGGCACTGAACCCCGCATACGCCGCCTTCACCCACCACATGCGGGCGCTGGCGCGCGACTTCCAGCTCGACGCGATGACCCGCATCCTGCGCCAGGGCGGAACGCAGCACGTGCTTCGATGAACGACACCCTGCCCGACCGCAAGCGCTCGGCCGTCGTGCTGATCGTCGACGACGTGCCCGACAACCTGTCGGTGCTGCACGACGCGCTCGACGACGCCGGCTACACCGTGCTGGTCGCCACCAACGGCGAGAGCGCGCTGCAACGCGCGCTGCAGGCCCTGCCCGACGTGGTGCTGCTCGACGCGGTGATGCCCGGCATGGACGGCTTCGAGGTCGCGCGCCGGCTCAAGGCGCACGCCGACACCGCGCCCATTCCCATCATCTTCATGACCGGCCTGACCGAGACCGAGCACGTGGTGGCCGCCTTCGCGGCCGGCGGTGTCGACTACGTCACCAAGCCGATCCGCGCGCAAGAAGTGCTCGCGCGCATGGCGGTCCACCTGCGCAGCGCGCGCCAGGCGCAGCAGGCCAGCCAGGCGCGCAACGCGCTCGACGCCTTCGGCCACGCGACGATGGCAATCCATTGGGTGGCCGGCGCGAACCCGGTGCGTTCGGTCTGGCAGACGCCGCTGGCCCGCCAGTTGATGCACGACTACTTCGATGTTGCGCCGTCGCAAATCCCGGCGCCGGTGCTCGACTGGCTGCGCAGCGAAAGCGCGGCGGTGGCCGAGGGGCGCGAGCCGCGCACGCTGCCAGTCAGCCGCACGCACGACAACCAGACGCGCCAACTGGTGGTTGCGCTGCAGCAGCGCACCGGCGACTACGACCTGCTGATCGTGATGCGCGAAGTCTCGGACGCCGCCGTGGTCGACGCCATGGTGCAGGCCTTTCGCCTGACGCTGCGCGAAGCCGAGGTGCTGTACTGGGTCGCCAAGGGCAAGACCAACCGCGACATCGGCGACATCCTCGGCAGCAGCCCGGCCACCGTGAAGAAGCACCTGGAGCGGGTCTACGTGAAGCTGGGGGTCGAGACGCGGACGGCGGCGGCGTCGATCGCAATGAACCGTGTGCGCAGCCGCTGAACCCACCGCATACGCCATCAGGCGTATTTCGCCGGCAGACGTGGCTGCCTAAGCTGCGGGTGCGATGCGGACGTGCGCGCCGCTTGCTCAACATCCACAGGCAACCCACAGGAGTGTGACCCCCATGAATTCATCCCGCCGCCACGTCGGCAAGACGCTCACCGCCGTCGCACTGGGCGTTGCCGCCCTGGGCTTCAGCACGCTCGCCAATGCCGCCGACACCATCAAGGTCGGTGTGCTGCACTCGCTGTCGGGCACGATGGCGATTTCGGAAACCGTGTTGAAAGACACCGTGCTGATGG
>JANLYV010000135.1:0-1842 GCA_031365825.1 Rubrivivax sp.
CATGAGAGAGTCAGTGAAGTTTCCACCCGAGGTTTGGGCGCGCGCGGTGCGCGAACTGCGCCGTGCCGACAAGATCCTGAAGTTGGCAAGCGCTTTTTTTTCGCCCAGGCTGCAGCATCGAGCCGCTGGCGCAAATGATGAGGACGTTCGTTGACACGCATCGCCATACGTATGGGGTCGAGCCGATGTGCAAGGTGCTGCACGTCGCCCCGTCGAGCTACCGCCTGCTCGCGGCGCGCCAGCTCAATGATCTGTTCTCGAAATGCCGCCGGATACGGCGGCCTGGTCTTGGCCATCTCGGACTCCTTTTTCCCTAAGGCGTCTAGCAAAAATAACTTGAACACTTATCCCGCGGGACGACCGCCAACTCTTGGCCTGAGACGGTAGTTCCATTCACCATGGAACTCGTCTGGCTTGAGGTTGATGGCGTCAAAATCGGCGTCGCTGACCTTGATGCCGCAATCGTAAGTGCCTTCGTCGAGTTCAGCCTTCACACGCAGACCCTGCTCGGTGGTGACGCTGCCGATCAGATTGACCACCACCTGCCGGCTGCGCAGCGGGCGGCCTCGCCAGTTGTTGGTGATGTGGCAGAACATGCGGTGCTCGATCTTGTTCCACTTGCTGGTGCCCGGGGGAAAGTGGCAGACCTGGATCTGAAGACCCAGCTCGTCGGCAAGGTATTGCAACTGCAGCCGCCAAAGCCGCAGCCGATTGCCGTTGCTGCCGCCGCAGTCGGCCGTGATGAGCAGCCGCTTGGCCTGCTGGTACGTAGGCTGCCCCATCTCGAACCACCAGCGCCGAATGCTTTGGACGGCGAACTCGGCCGTGTCGTGGTCAATGCCGACGCTGACCCAGCCGACGTTGGCCGTCACGTCGTAGACCCCGTACGGTGCGACCTTGCCCAGGTCCTTGTCGATGAAGTCATGGACGCGGACCGCCTCGGGGTGTCCCTGGGGCTGCCACTGCCGCCCGGCGTTCTTGAAATCCCCTATCAGTTCCTTCTTCTTGGTGTCCACCGAGATCACCGGCTGGCGCTGGCGTTGAAACCTCGAGACCATGGCGGCGATGTAGTGGAATTGCGCGTCGCGATCCGGGTGTTGAGCGCCTTCACGCGTCTTGCGTACCGACTGAAGGCTGTAGTTCAGCTGTGCCAACAGGTCGCAGACCGTGCGCTGGCTGACCGGGTGCCCCATTCGTGCCAGCTCGGCGGCCAGCCGTGTGGTGCTCTTGCACGTCCAGCGCAGCGGCGACACCGGGTCGCCTCGGCTGGTGGGTTCGACCAAGGCGTCCAAATCGGCCAACAAGCTGCGATCGATGTCGACCAGCTTCTTGCGCCCACCGCCGGAGGCGCGAATGCGCTGATGTCCAATCCGAATAATCGCCACCGGCGGCTGCGCGGCGGCCTTGCCGCGGTGCTTGCCCTTGCTCAGTCTGGCCTTGCTTGCCGCCTCGATCTCGGTCAGCCCGGCATACACGGTCGTGCGCGATAGCCCGGCAACCTTGGCAACCACACTGACCCCACCACGGCCAAGACTGCGCGCCTCGGCCGCAGCCCACAAGCGCAATGTCGCTTCGTCCAAGCGCGGCGCCAAGGCGCGGTACTTGGCTTCGATCAATTCGGTTCGGTCCACCCGCGCATCTTAGGTTCACGACACGAAGTGTTCAAGTTATTATTTCTAGAATCCTTATCGTAGTTCCAGGGCTGGCGCCACATGGTGGGGTCGGGCGGCACCACAGGCTGCAGGCCCAGGCTGCCGACGAGATCCCGCGTGGCATTGTCCTCGCAGGTGCACTATCCATGAGCAGCGCCACCTGGGCGTCGTGATGGGGCCCCAGCGTTTC
>JANLYV010000143.1:0-4976 GCA_031365825.1 Rubrivivax sp.
GTTTTGAGCCATCGGCTGTAGTGGATATTGCTACCCTAACAGGGGCGTGTGCCAAGCGCGGTCATGCGCGGCTTCACCTGCAGCTAGCAATTCATGTGCAAGTGCATCTTTGTTGCTAAACAAGCCGCTTGGGTGGTGACCTAGCGCGATTACACACGCCCCTGTTAGGGACGAGCCGAGCTCGGGCCTGAACGTCGAAGAGACCGACGACATGGCGTTCTGGATCCAGGACATCCAGCAGGAACTGGGCATCACCGTGCTGATGGTCGAGCACGACATGACGCTGGTGTCGCGTGTCTCCGACCGCGTGTTGGCGATGAACCAGGGCGAGGTGCTGGCGCTGGGCACGCCGGCCGAGGTGCAGCGGCATCCGGGTGTGATCGAGGCCTACCTCGGTGCCACCGATGACGCCTCGTCGCTGCGAAGAGTGCATGCATGAACGACGTTGGCAACATCCTGAAGATGTCCAACGTCGAGTCGGCGTACGGCCCGATCAAGGCCATCCGCGGCGTCAGCCTGGAGGTGCGCGCCGGCCAGATCGCCACCGTGCTGGGCAGCAACGGTGCGGGCAAGACGACGATCCTGAAAACCATCTCCGGCATCATCGACCCACGCAAAGGCAGCATCGACTTCAAAGGCCAGAACATCACGGCATTGGACCCTTCGCTGATCGTGCAGCGCGGCTTGTCGCACGTGCCCGAAGGGCGCGAGGTGTTTCCGCTCTTGTCGGTGCACGACAACCTGCTGATGGGCGCCTACACGCGCGTTGATCGCGATGCCGTGGCGCGCGACATGGAGATGGTCTACGCCTACTTCCCCATCCTGCGCGAACGCACGAAGCAGGACGCCGGGTTGCTGTCGGGCGGGCAGCAGCAGATGCTGGCCATCAGCCGCGCCCTGATGGCCGCGCCGACCTTGATGCTGCTGGACGAGCCCAGCCTCGGCCTGAGCCCCAAGCTCACGAAGGAGATCTTCGAGATCGTGGTGCGCATCAACCGCGAGCGCGGCACGACCATGCTGCTGGTCGAGCAGAACGCCAACATGGCGCTCAACGCGGCCGACTTCGGCTACGTGCTGGAGAACGGGCGCATCGTCATGGAAGACAGCTGCGAGCGGCTGCGCGAGAAAGACGACATCAAGGAGTTCTACCTCGGCATGAAGGAAGCCGGCGCACGCGGCGAGCGGCGCTGGAAAAAGAAGAAGACGTGGAGATGACGTTGTGAGCAATCTTTGGACGTTAGCCAAGGAAGTCTCCGGCGCGCATCCCGGCCTGCCGGGCGAGACCGTGTCCGAGCTCTTCTGGAACGGCGTGGCCGCGCGCCGTGACCGCGTCTGGATGCGCGAGAAGGAGTTCGGCCTGTGGCGCGAATGGACCTGGAGCGAGGTCGGAAAGGCCGTGCGCGAAGTCGCCATGGGCATGGCGTCGCTGGGTGTGCAACCTGGGCAGACGGCGTCGATCATGTCCAACACCGTCGTCGAATGGGTCATCGCCGATCTGGCCGTGCTCTCGGCCGGCGCCGTCTCCAACGGCATCTACCCGACCGACGCTGCCGTGCAGGTGCAGTACTTGTGCAGCGACTCAAGCACAGTGTTGTTGTTCGTCGAGGATGACGAGCAGCTCGACAAGGCGCTGGAAGTTCGTGGCGCGCTGCCCGGGCTGAAACACATCGTCGTCTTTGATATGGAAGGCCTGCAGCGCTTTGACGACGCCCGCGTGCTGAGCCTGGCGCGGCTGCGCGAACTCGGCCGTGCGCACGATGCTGCCAACCCGGGGCTGTTCGACGCGCGCGTGGGTAGCCGCGGCGCGCAAGACCTGGCCATCCTCGTCTACACCTCGGGCACGACAGGCAAACCCAAAGGCGCGATGCACAGCCATGCCGGCCTCGTGTTCAGCATCCGCATGTCGCTGCGTGGCCTGCCGCAGAGTGATGTCGACGAGCGCATGTGCTTCCTGCCGCTGTGCCACATCGCCGAGCGACTGATCGGCGAGTACAGCGCGCTGATGAGTGGCGCGGTGCTGAACTTCGTCGAGAACCCCGACACAGTGGCCGAGAACGTGCGCGAGATCGCACCCACCACTTTCTTCGCCGTGCCACGCGTGTGGGAGAAGTTCTATTCCTCGGTGGCCATCGCCGTGAAAGAGGCATCGGGCGTGCAACAGCTGGTCTACGGCTGGGCCATTTCGGTGGGCGTGAAAGTTGCCGAGCGGGTGCTCGCGGGTCAACCCGTGCCGGGCAGCTTGAAGGCGCAGTTCACCCTCGCCAAGTGGCTGGCCCTGAACAACGTGCGCAAGCTGCTGGGCATCCATCGTTGCCGCTTCCTGCTCACCGGCGCGGCGCCGATCGCGCCCGACCTCATCCGCTGGTACATGGCGCTGGGCGTGCCCATGCTCGAAGGCTGGGCTCAGACCGAGTCGTGCGCGCTGGGCACCATCATGCGGCCCGAGGCGATGCGCCCGGGCACGATTGGCCGCGCGGCCGATGGTGTCGAAGTCAAGGTCGACAAGCAGACCGGCGAACTCCTGATCCGCGGCCCGAACGTCTTCATGGGCTACCTGAATCAACCCGAGAAGACGGCCGAAACCATCGATGCCGAGGGCTGGCTGCACACGGGCGACGTGGGCTCGGTCGACGCGGAAGGGTTCTTCCGCATCACCGACCGCATGAAGGACATCATCATCACGGCCGGCGGCAAGAACATCACGCCGAGCGAGCTGGAAAACGAGCTGAAGTTTTCGCCTTACGTCACCGATGCCGTGGTCATCGGCGACAAACGCGCTTACCTCACCGTATTGATCATGATCGACCAGGAGAACGTCGAAAAGTTTGCGCAAGATCACGACGTGCCTTTCTCGAACTACGCCAGCCTGACCCGTGCGCGTGAAGTGCTGGACCTGGTGCAGCGCGAGATCGAGAAGGTCAACGCCAAGTTCGCCCGCGTCGAGCAGATCAAGTCGTTCCGTCTGCTCGAGACGCAGCTCACCGCCGAAGACGAGGAACTGACGCCGACGATGAAGCTCAAACGCAGCCTGGTGCAGAAGAAGTACGCCGCGCTGATCGACTCGATGTACCGCGCTGCTTGAACACCCCGTTGACCGAACCCGCATCCCTGAAGGAGACCACGACCATGCACAAGAAACTCACGCTCACTCTGGCGTTAGTGCTGACCACCACCCTGTCCGCATCGGCCTTCGCGCAAGCGCAAGGCGTGAGCAAGAACGAGATCGTGCTCGGCTCGATCCAGGACTTGTCCGGCCCGGTGGCGGGCTACAGCAAGCCGGCGCGCCTGGGCATGCTGCTGCGTGTGGACGAGATCAACGAGCAGGGCGGCATCAACGGCCGCAAGATCAAGATCCTGTTCGAGGACTCTGCCTACGACCCGAAGAAGGCCGTGCTCGCGGCGCAGAAGCTGGTGCATCAGGACAAGATCTTTGCCATGGTCGGCCACCTCGGCACGGCGCAGAACAACGCGGCGATGCCGGTGCAGTTCGAGAAAGACGTGGTGAACTTCTTCCCGCTCACGGCAGCGCGTGAAATGTTCGAGCCCCAGCACCGGCTGAAGTATTCCTACCTCACGCCTTACTACGACCAGATGCGCGTGTTCGTGCCGCGGCTGGTGAAGGAGAAAGGCCTGAAAAAGGTCTGCGCCTTCTACCAGGACGACGAGTTCGGCCTGGAAGTCTTCCGTGGTGGTGAGGCCGGGCTGAAGGACATCGGCATGGACTACGCCGAGAAGACCACGTACAAGCGCGGCGCTACCGATTTCTCCTCGCAAGTGGCGCGCATGAAGGCGGCGGGCTGCGAGTTGGTGGTGCTGGGCACCATCATCCGCGAGACCATCGGCGCCATCGGCGAAAGCCGCAAGACAGGCTTCAATCCGCTCTTCATCGGTTCGCAGGCGGCCTACACCGAACTCATCCACAAACTCGGCGGCAAGCCCATGGACGGCATGTACGCCACGATGACGGGCGCTTTGCCCTACCTCGACGACGCGTCACCGCAGGTGCGCTTCTGGGCCAACAAGTACAAGACCAAGTTCAACGAAGACCCGTCGATCTTCTCGGCCGCGGGCTACGGCATCGTCGATGCGTTCGCTGCGGCCGCGACCAAGGCCGGGCCCAACCTGACGATGAATTCGTTCCTGAAGGCGATGGACACGATGAGGATCGCGCCCGATATCTTCGGCAGCCCCGAGTACACGTTCTCGCCGACGAAACATTGGGGTGCTGACACGGTGCGCCTGTCGCAGATCACCGATGGCCGCTGGAAGGTTGTGTCGGACTACGTCAAGTCGCATTGATCGCACCCGCGCTTCGCAAATGAGGCCGCCGCAGGGCGGCCTTTTTTTTGTGCGACGAGTGCACGGTGATGGCGCCGGGATAATCCCGTTCATGGCAAACGGCATGGATTGGCTCGAGGTGGAGTCGCTCGACATCGAAGCGCAGGGCGTGGCCCACCGCGCGCAAGTCGAGGGCATGGACGGGCCGGGCAAGGTGGTGTTCATCGAAGGCGCGCTGACGGGCGAGCGCGTGCAGGTCAACGTCTCGCGCAAGAAGAACAACTGGGAGCAGGGGCCCATCGGCGCGATCGCGCGCGAGAGCTCGCAGCGTGTGCGGCCGCAGTGCCCGCACTTCGGCATGCACGCCGGCGCCTGCGGTGGCTGCAAGATGCAGCATCTGCATATCGGCGCGCAAGTGGCGGTGAAGCAGCGCGTGCTCGAAGACAACCTGTGGCACCTGGCCAAGGTCAAGCCGCAGATGCTGCTGCGGCCCATCGAAGGCCCGGCCTGGGGCTATCGCGACCGGGCACGCTTGTCGGTGCGCTACGTCATCAAGAAGGGCGTGGTGCTGATCGGCTTTCACGAACGCAAGTCACGCTATGTGGCCGACATGCAGAGTTGTGCCGTGCTGCCGCCTGCGGTGAGCGCGCTGTTGATGCCGCTGCGCGATTTGATCGCCGCAATGGACCAGCGCGACC
>JANLYV010000149.1:0-7306 GCA_031365825.1 Rubrivivax sp.
AGCGGAAAATCCGTTTGTAACGGGCGGGAAACCCGTTCGGGCTGAGCTTGTCGAAGCCCGCACCACCCGGGCTTCGGCAAGCTCAGCCCGAACGGATCACAAGCGCAGCACCAAAGTCAGTGAGCGTCTGTCAGTCCCAACGCTTCACTGCGTGAACTTGTAGTCCGTCTTCGCCGCCTTGCGCAGACCGTCCTGGTACTGCTGCAGCTTCACCTGTTCGAGCCGCTGCACGATCTGGCCTTTGATTTCGTCGAAGCCCGGGAAGGCGGCTTCGCGCGTGTCTTCGAGCTTGATGATGTGGTAGCCGAACTGGCTCTTCACCGGCTGCTGCGTCATCTCGCCCTTCTTCAATTCCGACATGGCCTTGCCGAACTCGGGCACGTAGGAGTCGGGTTTGGCGAAGTCAAGGTCGCCGCCTTTTTCGCCGGAGCCCGGGTCCTTGGAATGTTTTTTCGCCAGCTCTTCGAAATTGCCGCCGGCCTTGATCTGCGCGATCAGGCTTTTGGCCTCGTCTTCCTTTTCCACCAGGATGTGGCGCGCGCGGTACTCGGTGCCGGTGGCCTGCGACTTGAACTTGTCGTATTCGGCGCGGGCTTCGCTCTCACCCACGGCGTTCTTCTTGCGGAAGTCTTCGAACAGTTCACCGATGAGGATGCTCTGGCGCGCCAGCGCGATCTTGGCCTGGTACTCGTTGCTGGTCTGAAGCGCGCGGCGCTCAGCTTCCTGCGCGAAGATTTCGCGCATCACCACTTCGTCGCGGGCGCGGCCCAGCATCTCGGCGGGAACCTTCTGGCCACTGCGTTCCGCCTGCTGCACCAGCATGTCCAGCCGCGCCTTGGGCACGGCCTTGCCGTTGACGATGGCAATGTTCTGCGCCAGTGCGGCCAGCGGGGCGCTGGCCACAATCAGGCTGATGAGCGCGACACGCGCGTTGAGTTTGTGCATTTTCATAGGCGGGTCAATGGGTTGGTAGGGCCGCAAAAGCGTTCAAGGAACAGCGCTTCAATCGTCGCCGGAAGGCTTTGCGTCAATGGCCAGCGCGTGGATGCCAAGCGGGGCCAGCGGGCCGAGGGAATCATATACGAGGCGATGTCGCGCCAAGGTCGACAGGCCATTGAAGCGGGCACTGCGGATGGTCACGGCGTAGTGCCCGCCTTCGCGTGCGCCCGCATGCCCGGCGTGCAGGTGGCTGTCGTCGCGCACCTCGATCACGCTGGGCTCCAACGCTTCGCGCAGGCGCGCTTCGACGAAGTCGCGCGGGCTCATTGGTGTGCCTTCGTGCTTCGCACTCTGGTATTCGCCCTTGGGGCGGCCCGGCGGGCTCATGGCGAGGGTGCCTTTTCAGTGACAGCCGGCTCGTCGCTCTTGGCGTAGCGCACCAGGTAGAAGGCCTGCGCGACGCTGAAGGCCAGCAACATGCCCATGCCGCCGAAGAGTTTGTAGCTGACCCAGGTGTCCAGGCTGAAGCTGAAGGCCACCCACAGGTTGAGCAGGCCCATCAGTGAGAAGAAGAAGATCCAGGCGAAGTTGAGGTTGCGCCAGACGAACGCCGGCGCCTCGAACTGGGTGCCGAGCAATGCGCGCAGCAGGTTCTTGCCGAACAGGATCGGGCTCAACCACAGCGCCAGTCCCATCACCCAATACAGCAGCGTCGGCTTCCACTTGATGAAGTTGTCGTTGCGGAAGTAGATGGTGGCGCCGCCGAGCACCACTACCAGCCCGAGGCTGACCCACAGCATGGTGTCGACGCGCTTGCCGCGCCCTTTCAGCCACAGCACCTGCGCCAGCGTGGCGACGATGACCACCAGCGTGGCCAGCAGCACCGGTGCCTGATCCGTGGCGACGGTGCCGCCGGGCATCAGGCTGGAAAGCTGATCGTTGGCCAGCGCCGCGGCCCAGTCCTTGTGACCTTCGGCGTAGCGGAAGGTGGCGAAGAACAGGACGATGGGGAGGAAGTCGAAGAGTAGCTTCATGCCGGTTTGAAATCGATCGCGGCCGAGTTGATGCAGAAGCGCTCGCCGGTGGGTTCGGGTCCGTCGGGGAAGACATGGCCGAGGTGCGTGCCGCACTGGTTGCAGCGCACTTCCACGCGCACCATGCCGTGCGTGGCGTCGACCACGCGTTCGATGACTTCGCTGTTGATCGGCGCCCAGTAGCTCGGCCAGCCACAGCCCGCGTCGAACTTGGTTTGCGCTTCGAAGAGCGGCGTACCGCAACCCACGCAGAGGTAGCGGCCGTCCTTGAAGTGGTCCCAGTACTCGCCCGTGAAAGCGCGTTCGGTGGCCGCGTGGCGCGCCACTTCGTACTGCATAGTGCTCAATTGCTGGCGCCATTCGGCGTCGCTCTTGTGCACCGGGTATTTCGGGTCGTCGTGGTCGTGGGGTTCGTGGGCCATGGTCGGATGTTGCAGCGAACGTTCGAGCGGATGTTCAGGACGAGCACGAGACTTCGAGCTGCTGCGCCCAGCCGGGTGGGAAGCCGGCGTCGGCCTCGTGCTCCGGCTGTTCGTCGAAGGGCCGTTGCAGCAGTCGGTGCAGCCGTTGCACTTCGCCGAAGTCGCCCACGTCGGCGCGTCGGATCGCGCTCTCGGCCAGATGGTTCCGCAGCACGAACTTGGGGTTGACGGCGATCATGCGTGCATGGCGTTCGTGGCCGGCGCTGCCTTCCAGCACAAGGCGCGCGGCGTAGCGCGCGGCCCAGGCATCGAAGGTCTCGCGGTCGATGAAAAGGTCGCGCACGGCATGGTTCTCGCCAGCCGTTTCGAAGCGCGCGAGGCGGCGGAAGGTGATCGTGAAGTCGGCGCGGTCCTGGGCCATCAGGCGCAGCAGGTCGTCGATCAAGCTGCGGTCTTCGTCTTGCGCGTCGCGCAGGCCGAGCTTGGCGCGCATCGCCGCGAGAAAGGCCTCAGGGTAGGCCGTCTTGTAGGGCTCCAGCGCGGCCAGCGCGACGTCGCTGTCGCCGATCAACGGCATCAGCGCCTGCGCCAGTGCGTGCAGGTTCCACAAGGCCACGTTGGGCTGGCGCGCATAGGCGTAGCGGCCCTGCGTGTCGGTGTGGTTGCAGATGTGGCCGGGGTCGAACGCATCGAGAAAACCGAAAGGCCCGTAGTCGATGGTCAGGCCCAGCAGCGACATGTTGTCGGTGTTCATCACGCCGTGGCAAAAGCCCACCGCCTGCCACTGCGCCATCAGCGCCGCGGTGCGGCGCGTCACGCTTTCCAGCAGCGCGGCGTAAGGGCTGGCGTGGCCTTGCAACTCGGGGAAGTAGCGGGCGATGGCGGCGTCGGTCAAGGTGCGCAAGGCAGCGATGTCTTCGGCACTGTGCGTGAAATGTTCGAAGTGACCGAAGCGCAGGAAGCTCGGCGCGATGCGGGTGACGACGGCTGCGGTCTCCACCGTTTCGCGCCGCACTGGCAGCGGCGATCCCACCAGCGCCAGCGCACGCGTGGTCGGGATGCCCAGGCCGTGCATGGCCTCGGAGCACAGGTACTCGCGGATGGATGAGCGCAGCACCGCGCGGCCGTCGCCCATGCGCGAAAACGGCGTGAGGCCGCTGCCCTTGAGCTGCACTTCCATGCTGCCCTCGGGCGTGAGCCATTCGCCAAGCAGCAGCGCACGGCCATCGCCCAGCTGGCCCGCCCAGACGCCGAACTGGTGGCCTGAGTAGACGCTGGCGACCGCGCCACCAGGCGGCTCGGTGTGGCCGGACAGGAGCATCAGCGCAGCGTCGCTGTCCAGCCACTGCGCCACGCCCAGGCCGGCGGCCAGATCCATGTTTCGCGCCACCCAGTGCGGCGATGGCACCGGCTGCGCCGGCAAGGCCACGGCGAAGCCGTCACCGAGCCCGCGCATGAAAGGCTGCGGCTGCCACGGCAGCTGGCCAGCGGCCATGGCGTGTGGCAAGGGCTCGGGTGCGTTCATGGGCGAATTGTGCCGGGTCGCCCGCCGCACTGAGCTGGCAGGGCGGTATGTCAAGCACCATTGTTGGCGCCGGCTGTCCACTGTCTCGCCAGCGACAGCGTTTGGGGTAGTCCCTGAAGCCCGGGGACTTTCACTTCCGCTACCGTCCGATTGTTAATTCCCTTGCTCGTGGAGACACTGACATGAAGTTCACCCGCCGTTTGTTTGCTTTGCCCGTCGCCGCATCGCTGGCCTTGGCCAGCGGTCTTGTTTTTGCCCAGGCCGGGCAGACAGTGAAGATCGCTTTCATCGACCCGCTCTCGGGCCCGTTCGCCAACATCGGCCAGAACCAGCTGAAAAGCTACCAGTTCTCGGCCGAGGAGTTCAACAAGAAGAACGCCGCCGGCGTGAAGTTCGAGATGGTCGGCTTCGACAACAAAGGCTCGCCACAAGAGAGCCTGAACGTGCTCAAGGCCGCCATCGACCAGGGCATCCGCTACGTCGTACAAGGCAACGGTTCGGGCGCCGCCGCGGCCATCTCCGACGCCGTGTCCAAGCACAACGAGCGCAACCCGGGCAAGGAAGTCGTCTACCTGAACTACGCGGCAGTCGACCCCGACCTGACCAACAGCAAATGCTCGTTCTGGCACTTCCGTCTTGACGCCGACACCTCGCAGAAGATGGAAGCGCTGACCAGCTACATGAAGGACCAGCCGGACGTGAAGAACGTCTACCTGATCAACCAGAACTACGCGCACGGTGTGCAGGTGTCGCGCTTCTTCAAGGAGACGATGGCGCGCAAGAAGCCCGAAGTGAAGGTCGTGGGTGACGACCTGCACCCGCTAGGCGCGGTGAAGGACTTCGCGCCTTACGTCGCCAAGATCAAGGCCTCGGGTGCCGATTCGATCGTCACCGGCAACTGGGGCCAGGACCTCACGCTGCTCATCAAGGCGGCCAAGGACGCCGGTCTCAACGCCAACTTCTACACCTACTACGCCGTCACCGGCGGCGTGCCCACGGCCATGGCCGCGGGCGTGGGCGGCAAGGTGCGCGTGGTGGCCATCGGCCACAACTCGGTGCCGGGCATCCTGAAGTGGCAGGACGATTTCAAGAAGAAGTTCAACGACGACTGGTACACGCTGCAGACCTACACCGCGATGGCCATGCTTTCTGAAGGCATGGCCAAGGCCAAGAGCACCGACCCGGTGAAGGTGGCCATGGCCATGAGCGGTCTGAAGTTCAAGGGCTTCGGCGGTGAAGTCGAGATGCGCAAGGCTGACCACCAGCTGCAGCAACCGCTGTACATCACCGAGTGGCGCAAGGCCGACGCGAAGAACCCCTACAGCGTCGAGAACACCGGCTTCAACTTCCAGGAAGTGCGGGCGCTGCCGGCCTACGTGGCGAGCACGCCGACCTCGTGCCAGATGAAGCTGCCCTCGTAAACGCACCGTGATCGATGGCCCCTGCGGCTCGGCCTGAGTTGCAGGGGCGCGCACTATGGATGCTTCCTATTTCCTGATCTCGCTGCTGAACGGCCTGTCCACCGGGTTGTTGTTGTTCATGCTGGCGTCCGGGCTGACGCTGATCTTCAGCATGATGGGCGTGCTGAACTTCGCCCACGCCAGCTTCTACATGGTGGGCGCCTACGTTGCCTACTCCGTCACCCAGGTGGTGGGCTTCTGGTGGGCCATCCTGCTGGCGCCGCCCATCGTCGGTGTGATGGGTGCCGTGTTCGAGCGCTTTGCGCTGCGCCGCGTGCACAAATTCGGCCATGTGCCCGAGCTGCTCATCACCTTCGGCCTGTCGTACATCATTCTCGAACTGGTGGGTCTGGTGTGGGGCCGCCAGGCCTTGAACTTCCAGCCGCCCGAGTCGCTGCGCGGCCCGCTTTTCACCATCATCGAACTGCCGCAATCGCTGTCGCTGGCCTGGGGTGAAGCACCCGAGGTTTGCAAGTCGGTCGCCGGTGCCGTGTGCACCACCTTCCCGTCGTTCCGCGCCTTCGGCATGGCCGTGGCCGTGCTGATGTTGGTGGCGGTGTGGCTGGTGCTGACACGCACGCGCATCGGCCTCGTCATCCAGGGCTCGCTCACCCACCCAGAGATGGTCGAGTCGCTCGGGCACAACGTGCCGCGGGTGCTGATGCTGGTCTTCGGCGGCGGCACGGCGCTGGCGGCGCTGGCCGGCGTCATCGGCGGCGCGCTGCGCGTCACCGAACCTTCGATGGCGCTGGCCGTCGGCGCGGTGGTGTTCGCCGTCATCGTCATCGGCGGCATGGGTTCGCTGGCGGGCGCCTTCATCGCCTCGGTGCTGCTCGGCGTGATCGAATCCTTC
This sequence comes from Rubrivivax sp., assembly GCA_031365825.1. Taxonomy (GTDB): domain Bacteria; phylum Pseudomonadota; class Gammaproteobacteria; order Burkholderiales; family Burkholderiaceae_C; genus Rubrivivax. The sequence goes on from JANLYV010000149.1 coordinate 6,234, forward strand.
GCCGTAGGCAGCGACAGTTCCATCGCGGATGGCCTGAGTCTGCTGCGTGTCAGCGTCACGCCCGACACCTTCGGCTACGCGGTATGGAGTGTGAAGATGTCGCAGGTGGCCGCGATCCTGCCCTTCCTGCTGCTGGTGCTGATCCTGATCTTTCGGCCCAAGGGCCTGCTCGGCACGCGTGAAGGCTAGCGATGCCGCACATCCACGAGTCGCGCTCGCGCTACCACTTCAAGCCCTACAACGTCGGCCGCTGGCTGATCTGGGGGCTGTACGCGTTGCTCTTGATCATCGCGCCGATGATCTGGAAGAGCAGCCTGGCGCTGACCATGCTCACGCAGATGGGCATCGCCATCATTGCCTGCCTGGCCTTCAACATGCTGCTCGGCCATGGCGGCATGCTCAGCTTCGGCCACGCGGTGTATTCCGGCCTGGGCTCGTTCTTCGCCATCCACACGCTCAACCTGGTGAGCAAGGGTCAGCTCTCTTTGCCCGTTAGCCTGATCCCGCTGGTGGCCGGCTTCTTCGGCATGGTCTTCGCTGTCGTGCTCGGCTACGTCACCACCAAGAAGGCCGGCACGCCCTTTGCCATGATCACGCTCGGCGTGGGTGAACTGGTGTGGGCCATGTCGCTGATGTTCCCCGGCTTCTTCGGTGGCGAGGGCGGTATCAGCGGCAACCGCGTCGTCGGGCAGCCGCGGCTTGGCATCAGCTTCGGCCCGCAAACGCAGCTGTACTACCTCATCGCCATCTACTGTTTCGTCTGCACCATCCTGATGTTCGCGTTCACGCGCACGCCGCTTGGGCGCATGCTCAACGCCGTGCGCGACAACCCCGAGCGCGTCGAATTCATCGGCTACAGCACGCAGAAGGTGCGCTACCTGGCCTTCATCGCCAGCGGCCTGTTCATGGGCATTTCGGGCGGCCTGGCGGCGCTGAATTTCGAGATTGTCACCGCCGAAGTCGTGAGCGCTGCGCGCTCGGGCGCCAACCTGGTCATAACCATCCACGGCGGCGCGCTCTTGTTCTTCGGGCCGATCATCGGCGCGGTCATGAAGGTGCTGGCGGTGGTGCTT
>JANLYV010000289.1:0-3350 GCA_031365825.1 Rubrivivax sp.
GGCCATCGTCATGGCTTCGGTCTGGTCATGGGTGACGTAGACCGAGGTGGTCTTCAGCCGCTGGTGCAGCTCGCGGATCTCGGCGCGCATCTGCACCCTCAGCTTGGCATCCAGGTTGGACAGCGGCTCGTCGAACAGGAACACCTGGGGATTGCGCACGATGGCCCGGCCCATGGCGACCCGCTGGCGTTGGCCGCCCGAGAGCTGGCGCGGGAAGCGCAGCAGCAGGTCTCTCAGGCCGAGGATGTCGGCCGCACGCGCGACCTTGCTCTCGATGACGTCCGCGCTGTCTTTCGCGAGCATCAACGCAAAGGCCATGTTGTCGCGCACGGTCATGTGCGGGTACAGCGCGTAGTTCTGGAACACCATCGCGATGTCACGCTGCTTGGGTTGCAGCTCGTTGACACGTTTGTCGCCGATGCGCACTTCGCCGTCGCTGATAAGTTCCAGCCCCGCAATCATGCGCAGCAGCGTGCTCTTGCCGCAGCCCGAAGGCCCCACCAGCACGGTGAACGAGCCGTCCGCAATGGTGATGTCCACGCCGTGCAGCACTTCGGTGGTTCCAAAGCGCTTCTTCACCTGGGCAATGGTGACACTGGCCATGCAGACGGTCCTTCCTGGAAGCAGTCGATACGATACGCGCCAGCACATACCGCAGGCCACCGGGCTTACCCCTTGTTGGCCCGTCATGTTGTCTGATAACCTGATAACCATGCCCATTTCCGCGACCAGCCAGTCCCCCCGCGCGACGCCTGGGTCAGCAGCCAACGCACAGGCCGTCGGCGCCCTGGGTCGCGCCACGCTGGCCGACCGCCTGGCCGAGCGCCTGGCAGCCGGCATCGACGCCGGCACGTTCCGGCCAGGTGACCGGCTGCCTACCGAAGCGCAGCTGGCCGTTGAGTACGGGGTGTCGCGCAGCGTCGTGCGCGAGGCGGTGCAGCGCTTGAAGTCGCGCGGCCTGTTGATGTCGCGCCAGGGTTCGGGTGTATTTGTCAGCGTCGCGCTGACACACCGGCCGCTGGAATTCGACCCGGTGGTCCTGCAGTCCACCCAGGCGGTGGTGCATGTGGTCGAAGTGCGGCGCGTGCTGGAAGGTGAGATCGCCGCGTTGGCGGCGCGGCGCGCAACACGCTCGCAGGTGGCGACCATTCGCCGCGCGCTGGCGGCCATCGACAGCGCCAGTGTGGCCGGGCAGGATGGTGTGGCCGAGGACCTGGCGTTCCACCGCGCCATCGGTGAGGCGACCGGCAACCCGCAGTTCGGCCGCCTCATCGGCTTTCTCGAACAGTATCTGCGCGAAGCCATCCACGTGATGCGCGCCAACGAAGCCAGACGCGCCGACTTCATGGAGTCGGTGCGCTTGGAGCATCGTGCCATCGTCGACGCCATCGCCGCGGGCGATGTACGAAGCGCACGTCGGGCCGCCACGACGCACCTTGCGCGCGGCCAGCAGCGGCTGGCCGAACGCGGTGGTGCGGCACACCTCACGATCAAGCCGCGCCGGCCGAGCACCGACTCAAAGAAGGAAGCCCGTCGATGAATGTCCTGATCACTGGTGGCGCTGGTTTTGTCGGCGCACGCCTGGCGCGAACACTGCTGCAACGCGGCACGCTGGCCGGCCGCCGCATCGAACGGATAGTGCTCGCCGACCAGGCCGCGGCAAGCGCCGAGTTGCTGGCCGACACCCGCGTGCAGGCCCGCGTCGGCCCGCTGCTGGCACAGGCCGAGGCGCTGCGCGAAGAGGCTTTCGACGGCGTGTTTCACCTTGCGTCGGCGGTGTCGGGTGAGTGCGAGCTCGACTTCGGTCTGGGCATGCGCTCCAACCTCGACAGCACACGTGCATTGCTCGACGCGCTGCGGGCACGCGCGCAAAGCGGTGCGGCGCCAACGCGGCTGGTGTTCTCCAGCTCGGTGGCCGTGTTCGGGCCCGATGTCTCGGTGGGCATGCCATCGCGCGTGGCCGACGACACCTTGCCCGCACCGCAAACCAGCTACGGCGTGCAAAAGCTCATCTGCGAACACCTCGTCGCCGACTACACGCGCAAGGGTTTCATCGACGGTCGCGCCGCGCGCTTGATGACGGTGACAGTGCGGCCAGGGCGGCCCAACGGCGCGGCCAGTTCGTTCTTCAGCGGCATCATCCGCGAGCCGCTGGCCGGCGAAGTGTCGATCTGCCCGGTGGCGGCCACGGTGTCGCACCCGGTGTCGTCGCCGCAGCGCACGGTGGATGGCTTGATCGCCGTGTTCGAGGCCAGCCGCCAGGCTTTGGGCGGGCGATTGGCGCTGAACCTGCCGGCGCTGAATGTCACGGTGCAACAGATGTTGGATGCACTGGAGGCGGTGGCCGGGCCCAAGGTGCGCTCGCTGGTGAAGTTCGAGCGCGACGAGCGCATCGCCGGCATCGTCGCCAACTGGCCCACCGGCGCGAGCGCCGCGCGCGCCGCCGCGCTGGGCCTGACGCCGGAGGCGCACTTTGAAGACATCATCCGCCAATACATCGCCGACCAGCGCGGCTCGCCAGCATTGAAGGGACTTGAGGCATGAACCAGATCGATCTCAAAGGCCGCATAGCTGTCGTCACCGGTGGTGCACAGGGCATTGGCTACGCCATCAGCGAAAGGCTGTTGCACTCGGGCGCAACCGTGGTGATGTGGGACATCGACGTGGCCAAGCTTGAGAGCGCCACACAAACGTTAGCTTCGCTGGGCAAAGTGTCAGGCGACCTGGTCGAGTTGACCGACGACGCCGCGGTGCAGGCCGCGGCGGCCAAGGTGGCTCTACAGAAGGGCCGCATCGACATCCTGGTCAACAACGCCGGCATCACCGGTGGCAATGCAACGACCTGGGAGCTGGACCCCGGCGTATGGCGCCGCGTCATCGAAGTCAACCTTGTGGCGCCCTACCTGACCTGCCGCGCGGTGACGCCACAGATGATCAAGCAGGGCTACGGCCGCATCGTCAACATCGCTTCGGTGGCGGGCAAGGAAGGCAACCCGAACGCGTCGCACTACAGTGCGTCGAAGGCGGGGCTGATCGCGCTGACCAAGTCGCTGGCCAAGGAAGTGGCGACCAAGGGCATCTCGGTCAACGCCATCACGCCCGCGGTGGCCAAGACGGCGATGTTCGACCAGATGACGCAGGCGCACATCGATTACATGCTGGGCAAGATTCCGATGGGGCGGTTCGTGGAAGTCGGTGAAGTCGCGGCGATGGTGGCCTGGCTGGCGAGCGAAGAGTGTTCGTTCTCGACGGGCGCGGTGTTCGACTTGACGGGCGGCCGCGCCACCTATTAGTTGTTATTCCTGACGGCTTTGCCGCAGGAATAACTCGGCCGGTTCGAGCCGCCGGGC
>JANLYV010000163.1:0-19542 GCA_031365825.1 Rubrivivax sp.
TCGAACAACCGACCAAGTTCGAGCTGGTGCTGAACCTGAAGACGGCGCAGGCCCTAGGCATCAAGATCCCGCCCTCGCTGCGGCTGCGCGCCGACGAGGTCATCGAATGATTCGGCGCCGACACGTGCTTGCCAGCGTTGCGACGCTGCTGTCGCAGCGCGCCGCCAACGCCCAGGTGACCGGGCGCGTCTACCGCGTCGGCTACCTCGGCTACACCGCCACCAACACACCGCAAGACCTGCGCACCGTCGACGCCTTCTTCCAGCGCCTGCGCGAGCTCGGCTACGTCGAGGGCCGCAACCTGGTGGTCGAACAGCGTTTTGCCGAAGGCCGCAACGAGCGCTACACCGCCCTCGCCGCGGAACTGGTGCAGTGGAAGGCCGATGTGATCGTCGTCACCAGCGGCACCGCGGCGCGCGCCAGCTCGGCGCGAGCGCAGCGCCAGGGGCCTTGCGCCAAGGCCCCAACCTTCTATCATCGGCAACCATCGAGCCCCTGAAGGAGAGTTCAGATGATTTGCCGATGGGTGCCCCGTTTCTGCGCCGCGCTGCTGGCGCTGCTCTTCGCGCTGGCGCCCGGGCCAGCCGCCGCGAGCCCTGCGATCGACAACGTGAACGGCAGCGCCACGACGCCGTTTCTCGTGTTCGCGCCCAACACCATCGGCTGGGTCTATGTGCCGAGCTTCAGCTACGCAGTCGACGGGCTGTTTACCACCTTCAGCAGCATCGGCAGCTTCAGCCAGCAGGGCACGATCCTGCCGCGCACGGTGACTGCGTCGATCTACGACACCAGCGCTGTCGGCGAGCTGTTGGCGCGCACCACCTTCACGGCCGATGGTTCGGGCGGTAACCTGGGCGGCAGTTTCACGCCGGTGCTGCTGCGGGCGGGCCACAAATACTTCGTTGCCTACGACAACGTCTACAACCTCGGCCTGAATATCCCGAACTGGATTCCGAGCCAGCCGGTGGGAACCGTCAATCTCGAAGGCTGGTACACCGGCCCGAACTTCGCCACCTACAACCCCAAGTTCATCGATGGCGTGCTGCAGGTGTTCTCGGCGCCGATCCTGCGTTTCAACGGCACGCCGTTCAGCGCGGTGGCGTCGGCCGATTGCTTGTTCAACTGGGCTGAAGGGCACTACCCGCAGCTGTTCGCGCCATTGGCTGTGCCCTCGTCGGTGTACCAGGCGTATTACTACCGCTACTACAGCGGGACCAACTCCTACGTCGGCGTGTCGGCACTCGACAACCATGTGTACTACATCGGCCCCACCCATGTGCTCGAGGACGTGGGCCCACTGCCTGGCTGGCTGGCGACGGCCGGTTGCCGATAGGCTCCGGGGGCCGCTACTGCATGAACCAGCCGTGGCTCGCCAACAGCGATTGGCCGGTGAGCGCGTTGCGTTCGAAGCCCGCGAACAGCAGTGCCGCCGCGGCGACGTCGGCCACGGTGGTGAACTCGTCGTCCACGGTTTCCTTCCGTCTATGCGGACGATCAGCAGCAAGAGCCACCGCGGCTCGCGGCCGAGCTGGCGGCGCGCAAGCCGGGGTTGATCTATGCGCCAACGATGGTGGCAGCTTTGGCCGCGAAGCAGGCCACGGGCACGATACCGATCGTGTTTGCATCCTTGACCGACCCGGTGGGTATCGGGCTCGTCGCCAGCCTCGCGCTCCCAGGCGGCAACGCGACCGGAGTTGTCAACGTCACCGAGTCGCTCGTGCCAAAGCGGTTCGAACTCTTGCGCGAGATCTTGCCCCGTGCCAAGCGCGTCGGGCTCCTGCGCGACCCGACTGAGCCGCAATCGACTGCCAGCCTGCGCAGCATCGAGCAGGCGGCCGCAGCACTCGGTATGACGATCGTTCGGGCCGACCTGTCAAGTCCGAGCGAGCTGGATGTGGCAGTCGCCAAGCTGACAGGCCAGGGTGTCGATGTGATCTATGCCTTCTCGACGATCGCCAGCAGTCTGCGCATACGACTTGTCGATCTGGCCATCAACCTCAAGGCCGCCAAGGCACGCGGCATCACCATCCCGCAGTCCAACCTGCTGCGCGCCGATGAGGCGATTCCATGAAGCGCCGCCCAAGCCCATGTGCGGGCGGCGCACCGCCCAACATCGTTGAACGCAGCTCAAGCCGCCAGCCGCACCGGCGGTGTGATCGCGAGCCGCCGCGCCTTGCCGACAAAACCGCGCGCATCGAAGGTGAGCAGCGCCTCGCAGGCGCGGCTGGACGCGTGATGCAACGCGTCGGCGAAGTCCAGCCCGCGCTTCAAATTGCCAAGCGCGGACTCGACCGTGGATCGATCCTCGACCTCGATGTGATCGAGCGACAGCAGATGGTCGAGCACCCGGCACACCGCCTCGGGCGGGTGGCCGTAGACACCGCGCAGCACCCACTCGAGTTCGAGCACCACGGTCTTGGCTACGAACAACCGCGCGCCACCGTCGATCACGGCCCGAGCCACCTGCTCTTGCGCACGGGCCGCCTTACCCTCGCGCACGTAGTAGCGCGCGAGGAGGTTGGTGTCCAGCGCCAGCATCAGCGCTTACTGGATGGCTTGCCGGTGGCCTTGCCGGTACGCGGCTTGCCGGCCTTGGGCGCCAGCAGGCTCGCAGCGTCGAAATCGACCGGCAGGCGCTTGTTGCCGGCGTCGAGCATGCCGAAGCCTGACTCGACGCTGGCCGGCGCGCGGTGCAGCACGCGCAACTCGACCTTGCCATTGCTCTCCGCGAACGTCACCCGGCTGCCCTGGCGGATGCCCAGCGCGCGGCGGATTCCCTTGGGGATGGTGACCTGGCCTTTGCTCGTGACGGTGGAGGCATCCATGCCGGCTTTCGATAAGTATTACGAGGTAAGGATATCATGGCCACCAGCGGCGCGCGGCGCGCGGCCACATCGCCGCGCCGCGCCGCCACCATCGACGTTCTCCGGCCAGGGGCTCGAATGAAAGTCTGGCTCGCTTCGCTTTTGGTCTGGCTCGGCCTTTGCGGCGCACCCGCGCTGGCGCAGCCGGCCGCGCCGCCGCTGATCGCCTGGGTCTGGCCCGGCAGCGTGGCCGGCGCTGACGACTACCTCGCGGCCTTCAAGGAGGGCATGCTGTCTAACGGCCTGATCGAGGGCACAAACTACACGGTGGAACAACGCCATGCGGGTGGTGACTACACGCGCTTCCCGGGCTTCATGGACGATCTGCTGCAACGCAAACCAGCGATCATCATGGTCGTGACCATTGCCTCGGTGACCGCCGCGCAGCGGGCCACCAAGACCGTGCCCATCATCTTCGTCTCGACCAACGACCCATTGGGCAGCGGCCTGGTGGCAAGCCTGGCACGGCCGGGCGGCAACACCACGGGCCTGTCGAACCAGAACGAGGACCTGCTGCCCAAGTACATCGAGCTGCTGCGCCAGACCTTGCCGCGCGCCACGCGCATCGCGCTGCTGAGCAACCCCGGCAATTCGTCCAATCCGAAGATGGCGCAGCGCCTGCGCGACGCCGCGGCCAGCTTCGGCATCAACTCCCGCACTTTCGAAGCCAGCACGCCGGCCGCACTGGAAGACACCTTCAGTGCCGTGGCCACCTACCACCCCGACGCGCTGCTGATCGTGCCCGACTCGCTCTTCGGCGACACCGTGGCCGAGCGCATCGCCGCCTTCGCGCTGAGGCTGAAGCTGCCGACCTTCACGCAGTCGTCGGTGATGGTCCGGGCCGGCAACCTGATGTCCTACGGTACCTATCGGCGCGAGCTCTACCGCCGCTCGGCCGACTACGCGAAGAAGATCCTCGCCGGCGCCAAACCGGCCGATCTGCCGGTGGAGCAGCCGACGCGCTTCGAGCTGGTCATCAACGCCGGCACGGCCCGGGCGCTGGGCCTGATCATTCCGCCTGCGGTGCTGCTTCGCGCCGATGAAGTCATCCCATAAGGAGCTGACGATGAAAACCTGGCTAACACTCGTGTTGGTGTGGACGCTGATGGGTACGGCTGCGGCCCAGGCCCGGCTGCCGCGCGTGGCCTACCTCAGCTGGCAGGACAGCGGTGCGCTGTACGACATGACGCTCAAGGGCTTCGTGCAGGGCCTGGGCGACGAGGGCTTCACACCCGGCACGAACGTCGAACTGCTGCGCCGTTCGGCGTCGAACGACGCTGCACGGTTCAAGCCCATCGCGCGTGCCCTGGCGGCGGAGAAGGTCGACGTCTTCTTTGCGCCGGCCACACCGATGGCCACGGCCGCGTGGTTCGCCGACAAGACCACGCCCATCGTCGTGGCCAGCATCCTCGATCCCGTAGAGCTCGACTTCGTCAAGTCGCTGGCGCGGCCCGGCACGCGCGTCACCGGCGTCACCACCCTGAACGACGAGTTGACGGTCAAACGCATGCAGCTCCTGATGGACATGGTGCCCGGCCTGAAGCGTGTCGGCACCGTCATCGACGAAGCCATGCGCGCCGCCTGCGGCCAGGAGATCGACCACGCCGTGCTGGCCGCGAAGAAGCTCGGCCTGACGCTGGTGATGGTCAACGTCGAGCGGCCCGAGCAGCTGGAGGCGGGCTACAAGAAGCTGGTGGACGCCAAGGTGCAGGCCGTCATCACCACGCTGCTGTCCACGCGCAACGGGCTGGAGAAAGAACATGCCGAAGCCGCGCTGAAGTACCGGCTGCCGATGATGTTCGAGCTGGAATACGGCGCGCAGCAAGGCGGCCTGATGAGCTACGGCCCCGACTTCGGCGACCTCTATCGCCGTGCCGGCCGCTACACCGGGCGCATCCTCAAAGGCGCGAACCCGGCCGAGATGCCGATGGAGCAGCCACGCGAATTCCGCCTCGTGCTCAACCTGAAAACGGCGCGGGCGCTAGGCGTCAACGTGCCACAAGCGGTGTTGGCGCGCGCCGACGAGGTGATTCAATGATCCGACGCAAGCTCACGCTTGCCGCATTGGCCACCGCATTCGCCACCGCATGGGTGGGCGTGCTGCCGCGTGCGCTGCGCGCCCAGCCAACGCCGCGGCGCATCGCGCTGCTGGGCAGTGGCCACGCGGCGTCGAGCACGATCCTGGTCGACGCTTTCGTCGCCGGCCTGCGCGACCAGGGTCTGGTCGTCGGCCGCGACGTGGTGCTCGACGTGCGCTGGGCCGAGGGCCACTACGAACGCTTCACTGCGCACGTTGCCGAGCTGCTCGCGTTGCGCCCAAGCGTGATCCTGGCCACCACCATCACATCGGCACGCGCGGCGCAGGCGGCCACCCGCACCGTGCCCATCGTCATGGTGTCGATGAACGATCCCGTAGGCGCCGGCCTGGTGGCGAGCCTGCCGCGGCCGGGCGGCAACATCACCGGCATCGCCAACATGGCCGAAGACCTGACGCCCAAGGTGGTGGAGCTGGTGCGGGTGATGCTGCCGCGGGCCGGGAATGTGCTGGTCTTGCTCAACCGCGGCAATTCGTCGAACGTCACGCTGTTCGAGCGCACGGTCGTCGTGGCCCGGGCGGCGGGGCTGGAGGCCCAGGCCTTCGACTTCGCCGGCGAAGAGCAGCTGGGCTCACTCGATGCCGCGCTACAGCGCGCGCGCCCCGACGCCCTGATGGTGCTGCCCGACTCGTCACTGCTCGATCAGCGCGCGCCCATCAGCGCCCTGGCGCTGCGCCATCGCGTGCCGCTCATCAGCCAGTTCCCCGAGTACACGCATGCCGGCGCGCTGCTCGGCTACGGCCCGTCGCGCGTGGCGCTGTGGCGGCGCTCGGCCTACTACGTGAAGAAGCTGCTCGACGGCGCGCGGCCAGCCGACCTTCCAGTGGAGCAGCCCACGCGCGTAGAGTTGTCGGTCAATATGCTAACGGCGAAAGCACTTGGGCTGGTGTTGCCGCCTGCCCTGCTGCTGCGTGCGGACGAGGTGATCGAATGATCGCGTCGCGGTTCGCCCTGGTGGCCTGCGCCATGCTTCTGGCGCCGCTGCTGCACGCGCAGCCACTGCCGCGCATTGCGCGCATCGGGCCGAGCAGCGAAGCCGTGCATGCACCCTGCGTCGCGGCCTTCAAGGACGGCATGCGCGAGCTCGGAATGGAGGAGGGAAAACAGTACGTGCACGATGTGCGATATGCCGAAGGCCACTACGAGCGCTTCGCAGCGATCACGACCGAGCTGCTCAAGGCGGAGCCAGCGCTGATCATGGTGGCCACCATTGCTTCGGCGCAGGAGGCGCTGAAGGCCACCAAGACCGTACCCATTGTGTTCGTCGGCGTCAACGACCCGGTCGGCAGTGGTTTGGTGGCAAGTCTGGCCAGGCCGGGCCGCAACGCCACCGGTCTGTCGAACCAGTCTGAAGACCTGATGGCGAAGTACGTAGAGCTGCTGCGGCAGGTGTTGCCTCGCGCCAGGCATGTGGCCGTGCTCTACAACCCGCGCAACGCCTCGAATCCGGCCATGACCGCGCAGGCGCGCACTGCCGCCAACGGCCTGGGGCTTGCCACGCAAGCGTTCACTGCAACCTCGCCCGACGACCTCGACGCCGCCTTGACTGCGATCGCAGCGACTCACCCTGACGCTTTGCTGATGATCCGCGACGCCGTCTTCAGTGGCCAGCGCGAACGCATCGCGAGCTGGGCCCTGTCCCAACGCATCCCGACCTTTGCCGGCCAGTCGGAACTAGTGCAGTCCGGCGTGCTCGCCGCCTATGCCGCGCCATTGGCCGAGGCCTGCCACCGTTCGGCGCACTACGTCAAGAAAATCCTCGCTGGCGCCAAGCCAGCCGAGCTGCCGGTGGAGCAGCCGACACGCTTCGAGCTCACGCTCAACCTGAGGACCGCCCAAGCCATCGGTCTGGTCATCCCGAACACCGTGCTGCTGCGCGCCGACGAGGTGATTCGATGAACACACTGCGACGCCACCTGGCCTTGGCGCCTCTTCTTTCTGCGTTGCCGGCCCTTGCCCAAGCCACGCTGCCACTCATCGCCTGGGTCTGGCCGGGCAGCGCCAGCGGCGAGCTGGCGCGCTCCTCGGCGTTCAAGGAAGGCATGCGCGAGCAGGGGCTGATCGAGGGCCAGCACTACCTGCTGGATGAACGTTATGCCGACGGTCACTACGAGCGTTTCGCCGCGCTGACGGATGAATTGCTGGCGCGCAAACCCTCGATCCTGATGGTCAACACCATCGCTTCGGTGCGCGTGGCGCAGCAGGCCACGCGCACCCTGCCGATCATCTTCGTCGCCACCAACGATCCGGTGGGCAGCGGCCTGATCGCCAGCTACGCCCGCCCCGGCGGCAACAGCACCGGCCTGTCGACCCAAAACGAGGACGTGGTAGTCAAGCACCTGCAGTTGCTGCGCGAGCTGCTGCCGCGCGCGCGGCGTGTGGCCGTGCTGGTCAACCCGGGCAATTCGTCGGGGCCTAAATTGTTCGAGCAGGTGCGCAGCGCGGCACTGGCCATGGGCATCGAGGCCACCGCCTGCAACGCCAGCTCGCCCGACGATCTGGGCGCGGCGCTGGACGCTGTCGCCCGGCTGCGCCCGGACGCACTACTGCAGATGCCCGATGCGATGTTCTTCAGCGTGCGCGAGCGCATTGCCGCATTTGGCGTCAACAACCGCATCGCGCTGATCGGCACGGCGCGCGAAACCGTCGTCGCAGGTGGCTTGCTCGGCTACGGCTTCGTGCAGGCCGAGCAATTCCGGCGTGCCGCGATCTACGTCAAGAGAATCCTCGCCGGGGCCAAGCCGGCCGAGATGCCGGTGGAGCAGCCGACGCGCTTCAACATGATCGTCAACTTGAAGACGGCCAGGGCGCTGGGCATCACGGTCCCGCAGTCGCTGCTGCTGCGCGCCGATGAGGTGATCGAGTGAAGCGTCGCGCCGCGCTGACCGTAGCGATCGTACTGGCCGCGCCGTCGCTGCGCAGCATCCATGCGCAGGAGGTGCGGCGGCGGCTGGGTGTGCTGCTGTTCGACACGCCCGAGATCTGGGACTTCCTGCGCCGGGAGTTGCCGCCTGCATTGGCCGCACTGGGTTGGCACGAAGGGCGCAACCTGGTCATCGACTGGCGCTATGCCGACACCGACTCGGCGCGGCTGCCGGCACTGGCGCAGTCGCTGGTGCACGACGGCGCGCATGCCTTGCTCGCGCGCGGTACGCCGGCCACGCAGGCCTTGCAGCAGGCCACGCGCACGGTGCCTATCGTCACCGGCGTCGGCGACCCCGTGGGCGCGGGCTTCGCTGCCACGCTGGCCGCGCCCGGCGGCAATATCACCGGGGTCTCGTGGGCCACCACCGAGTCGGTGCTCAAACAGCTGGAGCTGCTGCGCGAGATGGCGCCCGCATCGGTACGGCTGATGGTGCTGCAACCCAAACGCCAACGCCAGGCGCTGACGGGCGTCGTGGCGAGCGCGGTGGCGCGTGCGCAAGGGCTCGGCTGGGTGGCCACCGTGCATGACCTCGAGCAGCTTGAAGATCTTCGCCGCGCCCTGTTCACGGCGCGCGCCGGTGAACGCATCGCCGCCCTGGCCTTCAACACCGCTGCGATAGCGCCCACCGACTTCGCGCAAGCCTTGCTCGCGGCACATGTGCCGGCCATGTTCGGCCACCGCGACTTCGTCGAGGCCGGCGGCCTGATGAGCTACCGGCTCGACTGGGAGGACCAGACGCGCAGCACCGCGATCCAGCTCGACAAGGTGCTGCGCGGCATCAAGCCGGCGCTGATTCCCTTCGAGTTGCCCACGCGCACCGAGCTGGTCATCAACCTGCGCACGGCCAGCGCTTTGGGCCTGGCCGTGCCGCCGGCGCTGCGCGCGCGTGCGGACGAGGTGATCCGATGACGCCGCGCCGGCGCGAACTTGCCACCACGCTGGCCGGTACTGCCGGTGCGCTGATGGTGATGTCGAATTGGGCCTGGGCGCAGATGGCAGCCAAGGTCCACCGCGTCGGCGTGCTCGGCCCCGACATCAGCGACGGCCAGGGCCCGGTGTGGAATGCCTTCGTCGACGAACTCGCGCAGCGCGGCCGTGTCGAGGGCCGCAACCTCGTCTTCGAAAAACGTTTCGGCCAGGGCGACCGCGCCGAGCTCGTCGACCAACTCGCCGTCGAGTTGGTTGCGCTCAAGCCTGATGTTATTTACGCGGCGCGCGGCACGCTCAGTGCCCTGGCAGCCAAGCGCGCCACGGCCAGCATTCCGGTCGTCTTCTACAGCTCGGGCGACCCGGTGGGCATGGGCCTGGTGGCGAGCCTGGCGCGGCCCGGCGGCAACCTCACTGGCACGTCGGTACAAGGCTTCGACATCATCGCCAAGGCATTGCAGCTGCTGGTGGAAGCGCTGGGCAAGCCCGGCCGCGTGGCCTACTTTGCACCTGCCGGCACACGCCAGGCACCCTGGTTCGCCGGGCTGGACGCGACACTGAAACGCTCGGCGCAGGCGCTTGCGCTGAAGGTTGAATTCGTCGACGTGGCTGCGGTCGACTCGCTCGAGCCCATCATTCGGCAACTGGTGCGCGACCGCGTCGACGCCGCCATCGTCTCGGACTTCCCGCTCTTTCGCCCACAGATGCAGCACATCGCGCAGCTCTTCATCAAGCATCGCCTGCCTGCTTACGGAAACGCCTACGACGGCTTCCTCATGCACTACGGCGAACAACGGGTGAAGCTGGCGCGCATGGCCGCCGCCTATGTCGACCGCATTCTTGCCGGCGCCAAACCGGCCGAGCTGCCGGTGGAGCAACTCTCGACCTTCGAGCTCGTCATCAACCAGGGCACGGCCCGCGCGCTCGGCCTGAGCCTGCCGCCAGCGCTGCTACTGCGCGCCGACGAGGTGGTCCAATGAGCGCCATGCAACCTGTCGAGCCGATTCCATCAGACAACGCTGGCGGCGCGGCCGGCACCGCGCGGCCGGCCGCGCCGCAGGACATGCACCGCGGCCGCCTGTTCCGCAAATACCTGCTGCTCATCCTGTCGCTGGTGACCCTCGTTTTGCTCGTTAGCAGCGGCATCAACCTGTACTTCTCGTACCAGGAAAACAAGTCCGCGCTGGCCAGCCTGCAATACGAGAAGGCGGTGGCCGCCGCCTCGCGCATCGAGCAGTACGTGCGCCAGATCTCGCAGAACCTGGCCTATGCCGCGCTGCCGCAACTCGACATGGCCGACAACGAGATGCGGCGCGTGGAATTCGCCAAGTTGCTGCGCCAGGCGCCCGAGGTGACCGACATCGCCTTGATCGACGCCGACGGCAAGGAGCGCAACGCCGTCTCGCGCCTGGGCATGGACATCACCGGCTCGGCGCGCGACCGCAGCGACGAGCCGGCCTTCAAGCTGGCCAAGCGCGCCACGCCGTGGTACGGGCCGGTCTACTTTCGCAAGGAAACCGAGCCCTACATGACGGTGGCCATCCGCACCGGCAGCGACAAGGGCCCGGTGACGGTGGCCGAGGTCAACCTGAAGTTCATCTGGGATGTGGTGTCGCGCATCAAGGTGGGCGAGAAGGGCAAGGCCTATGTGCTGGACAAGGCCGGCAACCTGGTGGCCGACCCCGACATCGGCCTGGTGCTGCGCAAGACCAACCTGGCCACGCTGGCGCATGTGCGCGACAACGTGAAGTTCGACAAGTCCGGTGACCCGGCGATGGTCTCGCACGACCTCAACGGCACGACGGTGCTGACCGCGGTGGCACCCATCGCCGCACTCGACTGGCGTGTCTTCGTCGAGCAGCCGGTGGCCGAGGTCTACGCGCGCCTGAACGCATCCATCCTCCGTACGGGTCTGTTGTTATTGGCTGGCCTGGCCGTGTCGGCGTTGGCCGCGGGTGCGCTGGCGCGTGGCATGGTGCGGCCCATCCGCACGCTCGACGAAGGCGCGCGGCGCATCGGCGAAGGCCAGCTCGACCAGCGCATCGTCATCCACAGTGGCGACGAACTCGAAGGCCTGGCCGACCAGTTCAACCGCATGAGTGCGCAGTTGAGCGAGTCGTATGCGGGGCTCGAGCGCAAGGTGGCCACACGCACGGCCGAGGTCAGCGAAGCGCTGGACTACCAGACCGCCATCAGCGACGTGCTGCGCGTCATCAGCGAGTCGCCCACCGATGTGGCGCCGGTGTTCGAGGCCATCATGGACAGCGCGGCGCGGCTGTTCGGCAGCCCCTTGTCGGCGATCTTTCGCTACGACGGGCAGTTGCTGCACCTGACGGCGCACCGCAACTGGTCGAGCGAAGCCGTCGAGGACGCGCGACGCCACTACCCCAGCGCGCCCAATCCGGACATGTTGACCGGGCGCGTGATGCAAAGTGGCGGTGTCGTGACCATCAACGACACCCATGCCGATGCACGTTATCCAAAAGCCTTCGCCACCGCCGGCACGTGGCGCCGCATGGTCGCCGCACCGATGCTCAAGGACCGTGCCTGCCTGGGCGTGGTGGTGTTGGCCTGGCCCGACTCGGGCGAGACACCGCAGAAGCAGGCCGACCTGCTCAAGACCTTCGCCGACCAGGCGGTGATCGCCATCGAGAACGTGCGCCTGATCAACGAGACCAAGGAAGCCCTGGAACGGCAGACCGCTACGGCCGGCATCCTGCGCGTCATCGCCGGTTCGCCGTCGGACGTGCAGCCCGTGTTGGACGCCATCGTCAAGAGTGCCGCACAACTCTTCGGGCGCCGTGCGGCACTGCGGCTGGTGGACGGCAACATGCTGCGCCGCCAGGCCATCAGCGATGACCTGCCCGGTGGCTTTCATGGTGCCGATGCCATGCCCATCGATCGCGACAGCCTGGTAGGCGCGGTGGCGCTGGACCGCAAGGCCTCACAGGTCGAAGACATCACCGCCAGCACCGCGCCGCTGTACGCCAGAACCAACGCGGCGCGCTTGAACTTCCGCGCCATTGCCAGCGCGCCATTGATGCGCGACCACACCGTGCTGGGGGTGCTTTCGGTGTCCGGAGCCACGCCGGGTTCGCTCTCGGAAAAGCAGATGGCATTGCTGGCCACCTTCGCCGACCAGGCCGTGATTGCCATCGAAAACGTGCGCCTGTTCAATGAAACCAAGGAAGCGCTCGAACAACAGACAGCCACCGCCGAGGTGCTGCAGGTCATCAGCAGTTCGGTGGCCGACACGCAACCGGTGTTCGAGAAGATCCTGATGAGCTGCAAGCGGCTATTCGACAGTTCCGAACAAGGCGTGCTGCTGGTCGACGACGACGGCCGCATGCGCCTGGGCGCGCACCACGGCGCCACGCGCGAGAAGCTCGAGGGCATGTTTGCCGACGCGCGCGTCGATGCCGGCTTCGCGCAGGCGATTCGCTCGCGCCAGGTGCTGCACTACATCGACACGCACGCCGACGAAGGCGTGCCCGACGGCGTGCGCGGCGTGGCGCTGCGCCTGGGCATAGGCCGCTACTCCCAGGCCTTCGCGCCGATGGTCTGGGAAGGCAGCGCAGTGGGTGCGCTGTACGTCATCCGCCAGCCGGCGACGGGTTTTTCCGACAAGGAGATCGGGCTGCTGAAGACTTTCGCCGACCAGGCCGTGATCGCCATCCAGAACGCCCGGCTGTTTCACGAAATCCAGGACAAGAGTCGCCAGCTCGAGGTCGCCAACCGCCACAAGAGCGAATTCCTGGCGAACATGAGCCACGAACTGCGCACGCCGCTGAACGCCATCATCGGCTTCAGCGAGGTGCTTTCCGAGCAAATGTTCGGCGAGGTGAATGACAAGCAGATGGAGTACCTGCACGACATCCACTCTTCAGGCCAGCACTTGCTGACGCTCATCAACGACGTGCTCGACCTGTCCAAGATCGAAGCCGGCCGCATGGAGCTGGAGCTGAGCTGTTTTGATCTGGGCCTGCTGCTGGAGAACTCGCTCACACTGGTGCGCGAACGCGCGCAACGCAACGGCCTGACGCTGGCGCTGCAGGTCGACGATGGGCTCGAAGAATGGGTGGCCGATGCGCGCAAGGTGAAGCAGGTGGTGGTGAACCTGCTTTCCAATGCCGTCAAGTTCACGCCCACCGGTGGCAGTGTGACGGTACGCGCCATGCGGCTTGCCAACGGAGGAGATACGCAGGTTGAGCTCAGCGTCATCGACACCGGCGTGGGCATCGCGCCCGAAGAGCAGGCGATGGTCTTCGAAGAATTCCGCCAGGCCAGCGGCGACTACCTGCGCAAGGCCGAGGGCACGGGCCTGGGCCTGTCGCTGGCCAAGCGTTTTGTGGAGCTGCATGGCGGCACGATTCGCGTCGAAAGCCAGCCCGGCAAGGGTTCGACCTTCGCCGTGACGCTGCCCCTGCTGGTGGTGGAGAGCCTGCAATGAAGGCGCCGGCCATGAACACAGCGTCTGCGCTGGAACGCGACGCTGGCCGCTGGGATCACGCCACGCTGGTCAAACAGTTGGAGCTTCTGAACGCCAATTTCCGCGTCGGCATGGTCAGCAACGTCCTCGGTGCCGTGCTGCTGGGCTATGTTCTTTATGGCTGGGACTGGACGCCAACTTTCCAGCGTTGGGCGCTGCTGATTGCGCTGACCCTGCTGGTCACATTTGCAGCCCTGTGGAAGTTGAAGGCGATGGTGCCGGTGCAAGGGCAGATGCTGGCCACGCACCTGACGTACGCCGCACTGCATTTGGTGCTGGGTGCGGTGTGGGGTCTGGGCATGCTGCTGTTTTTCGAGCCCGGCCCGGAACGCATCGCCATTCTGGTGGTGGCGGTGATGGCCAGCCAGGTGGCAGCGCTCAGCGGCACCATCCTGCACCCAGCCAGTGCCTACGCCTACAACCTGGCGCTCGTGCTGCCGCTGATGTGGCGCCTGTCGACCACGCCTTCGACCTACACGCCGGCGATGGTGGCAGCGATGCTCATCGTCACCGTCATCGTGCTCTTTTTCGTGCACCGCGCGCATCGCGTCATCTCGACCTCGATTCACATGCGCTTCGAGAACGATGCGCTGAACGAAGCGCTGACCGAACAGCGTGTGCAGGAGCGCACGCGCATCATCGAAGCCGCGAGCAAGCACAAGTCGCAATTCCTGGCCAACATGAGCCACGAATTGCGCACGCCGTTGAACGCCATCATCGGTTTTTCCGACGTGCTGGCCGAGCAGATGTTCGGCGAGGTGAATGACAAGCAGCTGGAGTACCTGCGCGACATCCACTCCTCAGGCGAACACCTGCTGATGCTGATCAACGACGTGCTCGACATCTCCAAGGTCGAAGCCGGCCGCATGGCGCTGGAGCTCAGCCAGGTCGACCTGGAGCTGCTGTTGCAGGATTCGCTCACGCTCGTGCGCGAGCGTGCGCTGCGCCAGGGCCTGAGCTTGACCCTGGCCGCCGACGAAGGCCTCTCGCCATGGGTCGCGGACGCGCGCAAGTTGAAGCAGGTGATGCTCAACCTCCTGTCCAACGCCGTGAAGTTCACGCCCGCTGGCGGCAGCGTCACCGTGCAGGCAACACAGGCGTTGGCAGCTCTGGGTGCAAGCGCGCGTGCGCCGACGAACCAGGCTGCAGCGCCGTGGGTACACATCAGCGTTCGCGACAGCGGCGTGGGCATCGCGCCGGCCGAGCAGGTGCTGGTATTCGAAGAATTCCGCCAGGCCAGCGGCGATCATTTGCGCAAGGCCGAGGGCACGGGCCTGGGCCTTGCGCTGGCCAAACGTTTTGTCGAACTGCACGGCGGCACGATCCGCCTTGACAGTGAACCCGGCAAGGGCTCGACCTTCACGGTGAGCCTGCCCCTGTTGCAACTGGAGGTGATGCCGTGAGCACGATCCTGATCGTCGAAGACAACGAAAAGAACATGAAACTGGTGCGCGACATCCTGCAGCACAAGGGCCATCAAACGCTCGAAGCCGTGACCGGCAACGAGGGTGTGCGCCTGGCGCGCGAGAAGCAGCCCGACCTGATCCTGATGGACATCCAGCTGCCCGACATCGACGGCATCGAGGCGCTGGCGCAGATCCGCGCGATGCGTGCGCTGGATGCGGTGCCGGTGGTTGCGGTGTCGGCCTCAGTCATGCCCGAAGACCAGCACAAGATCGTGAGCTCGGGCTTCGACGCTTACCTCACCAAGCCGATTTCGCTGAAGCCGTTCATCGCCACGGTGGAGCGTTTCCTCAAAGACGGCCGCGGCGCGTGATCTTGCCAGATGACTTCCCAGACAGCAGCCCACATCCTCGTCGTCGACGACGTCGCCAAGAACGTCAAGCTGCTGGCCGATGTGCTGGCGGTGAAGGGCTTTCGCATCAGCACGGCCGCCTCGGGCGAAGAAGCGTTGCAAAGTGTGGCTAACGATCCACCCGACCTGATCCTGCTCGACGTGATGATGCCTGGCATCTCGGGCTACGACGTCTGCCGCACGCTGCGTGCCGACCCGCAACACGCGATCCTGCCGATCGTGCTGGTGACCGCGCTGGACCCAGCCAAGGAACGCATCACGGGGTTGGACGCCGGCGCCGATGACTTCCTCTCCAAGCCCATCAACCAGGCCGAGCTGATGGCGCGCGTGCGCTCGCTGCTGCGCATCAAACAGCTCTACGACGAAGTACAGCAGCAGAAGTCGGCGCTGGCACAGTGGAATCTCACGCTCGAACAGCGCGTGGCCGAGGGCGTGGCGCAGGTTGAACGCATGGGGCGGTTGAAACGCTTCTTCTCGCCGGCGCTGGCCGAGGCCATCGTCGATGGTGGCGCCGAAGACCCGCTGAAGAGCCATCGGCGCGAGATTGCCGTGGTCTTCCTCGACCTGCGCGGCTTCACCGCCTTCACCGAGACGGCCGACCCCGAAGAGGTGATGGGCGTGCTGCGCGAATACCACGCAGCGATGGGTGCGCTGATCCTGCAGTTTGAAGGCACGCTGGAGCGCTTCACCGGCGACGGCATCATGGTCTTCTTCAACGACCCGGTCGTCATCAGCGAGCCCGCGGCGCGCGCGGTGCGCATGGCACTGAAGATGCAGCACGACATGGCGACCCTGGCCGCCGGCTGGCGCAAACGTGGCTACGAGCTGCAGCTGGGCATAGGCATCGCGATGGGCTACGCCACCATCGGCGCCATCGGTTTCGAAGGCCGCATCGACTACGGCGCCATCGGCAACGTCACCAATCTTTCGGCACGTTTGTGCGGCGAAGCGGCGGGCGGTGAAATCCTCATCGCGCCGCGGGTGCTGGCGGCACTGGGGGATGGCTTTGCCACCGAGCCCGCCGGTGAGTTGATGCTCAAGGGCTTGCATCGCGCGGTCGCCACCACGCGCGTGTCGGGCGAGCGCGCAGGCGGCTGATGCATCGTCGAATGGCGCTACATTGGGTGACGCGCGTGCATGCACGCCGCCGGCCGTGAAGGAATCAAGATGCTGCTTGTCATTCTGGGAACCGTACTGCTGATTCTCAAGGTCGCCGAAGTCGGCCCGTTCACCGACATGAGCTGGTGGTGGGTGGCGCTGCCATTTGCGGCCATCACCTTGTGGTGGGCCTTTGCCGACGCCACCGGCCTGACGCAGCGTAAGGCCATCGACAAGATGGAAGAGCGCAAGGTCAAGCGCCGCGAGCGCGATATGGAAGCACTGGGGTTGAACACGCGCCGCTCCAGGCGCTTGAGTGCGATGCAGAGCGCACGACGTCGTGCCCAGACTCCCGAGGAGCGCGAGAACGTCTCGCCCGACACCAACGAAGACGGGCGCCGGCGCGGGCCCTGACACGCTGGCGCTGTTGCCGCCTCCTGCCGACCAGGGTTCAGCGATGTAGGAACTCCGTTCGGGCTGAGCCTGTCGAAGCCCTTCGACAGGCTCAGGGCGAACGGTGGTTCCGAATCGATTGATCGCGAGCCCGCCTCAATCGCCGTCGAGCACTGCCCCGGTGCTGGCACTCGACGCGTTGCGCGCAAACTTGGCCAGCACGCCGCGCGTGTAGCGTGGCGCCGGCGCCACCCATGCCGCCCGGCGCCGTTCGAGTTCAGCGTTAGCAATGTTCAGCTGCAGCAGCAGCTTGTGCGCGTCGATGGTGATCGAATCGCCTTCTTCGATGAGCGCGATGTTGCCGCCCGCCGCCGCCTCGGGCGCGACATGGCCGACGACCATGCCCCAGGTGCCACCCGAGAAACGGCCGTCGGTGATGAGGCCCACGGTCTCCCCCAAGCCCTGGCCGATGAGCGCGCTGGTGGGTGCCAGCATCTCGGGCATGCCGGGGCCACCCTTGGGGCCGAGGTAGCGCAGCACCATCACATCGCCGGCCTTGATCTGCGTCGCCATGATGGCTGCCAGTGCAGACTGTTCATCATCGAACACGCGCGCCGGGCCGGTGATGACGGGGTTCTTCAGCCCGGTGATCTTGGCCACAGCACCCTCAGGCGAAAGGTTGCCTTTGAGGATGGCGAGGTGGCCTTGTTCGTACATCGGGTTGCCGATGGCGCGGATCACGTCCTGGTCGGTGCGCGGCACGTCGGGCACGTCGGCCAGGTTCTGTGCCACGGTCTTGCCGGTGATGGTGATGCAGTCGCCGTGCAGCAGGCCGGCCTTGAGCAGCAGCTTCATCACCTGCGGAATACCACCGGCATGGTGCAGGTCGATCGCCAGGTATTTGCCGCTGGGCTTCAAGTCACACAGCACCGGCACCTTGCGCCGCATGCGCTCGAAGTCGTCGATGGTCCACTCGACTTCGGCCGCATGCGCGATGGCCAGGAAGTGCAGCACGGCGTTGGTCGAGCCGCCGGTGGCCATGATCACGGCGACGGCATTTTCGAGCGACTTCTTGGTGACGATGTCGCGCGGCTTCAAGTCGGCCTTCACCGCCGCCACGAGCGCGCGCGCGGCCAGCCGCGTGTGTTCGACGATCGGGTCTTCGACATTGGCCATGGTCGAGGCGAACGGCAGGCTCATGCCCAGTGCCTCGAACGCGGAACTCATGGTGTTGGCGGTGTACATGCCGCCGCACGAGCCGCTGCCGGGAATGGCGCGGCGCTCGATCTGGCAGAAATCTTCTTCGCTCATCTTGCCGGCGCTGAACTGGCCCACGGCCTCGAACACGCTGACGATGTTCAGGTCCTGCCCCTTGTACTTGCCCGGCAGGATGGTGCCGCCGTAGACGTAGATGGCCGGCACGTTGGCACGCAGCATGCCCATCATGCCGCCGGGCATGTTCTTGTCGCAGCCGCCGATGACGAGCACGCCGTCCATCCACTGGCCACCGACGCAGGTCTCGACGCAATCGGCAATCACCTCGCGCGAGACCAGGCTGTACTTCATGCCTTCGGTGCCCATGGCCATGCCGTCGCTGATGGTCGGCGTGCCGAAGATCTGCGGGTTGGCACCGGCGTCGCGCAGCGCATCCACGGCCGCATCCGCAAGCTTTTGCAGGCCCGAGTTGCACGGCGTGATGGTCGAGTGGCCGTTGGCCACGCCGATCATGGGCTTGCCGAAGTCGGCCTCGGTGTAGCCCATGCCGTAGTACATCGACCGATTCGGCGCGCGCGCCACGCCTTCGGTGATGTTCCTGGATCGACGGTTGCTGGCCATGGGCGTCTCCTGTTGGGTGCGGGCGCCAGTATCGGAGCGGCGAGCCCATGGTGTCCAATAGATAACAACGCCACTTTTGATATGCAGGGTGAATCAATGATCGAGCTGCGCCCCTTGCGTCAGTTCCTCGTCCTGGCCGAGGAGCTTCACTTTGGCCGGGCCGCCACCCGTCTGCACATGACGCAGCCGCCGCTGACCCAGGCCATCCAGGCACTGGAGCGGCGGCTGGGTGCGCCGCTCTTCGCCCGCAGCCAACGCTCGGTGGCGCTGAGCCCAGCCGGGCAGGCGCTGGTGCCCGAAGTGCGCCGGCTGCTGCAGCTGGCCGACGCGCTGCCACAGCAGGTGCAGGCCGCGGCCGCCGGGCAGGCCGGCCGGGTGCGGCTGGCCTTCGTCTCCAGCATCGCCTATGGCCCGCTGCCCACGTGGCTGCGCAGCTTTCGCGCACAACACCCGCAAGTCGCGCTGCAGTTGCGCGAGGCCACACTCGATGTGCAACTCGACGCCTTCGCCGCAGACGAGATTGACGCCGGCTTCGTACTTCATGCGCCGCATGCAGCGCCTGTCGGCATGGTGACCCACCTGGCCCTGACTGAGCCGATGGTGTTGGCGCTGCCTGAAGTTCATGCACGCGCGGCGCAGAAGACCTTGTCGTTCTCACGCGTGGCGCATGAGCCGCTCGTGATCTTCCCGCGCCGCATCACGCCGTCGCTCTACGACGCCGTGCTCGGCTTCTACCGCTCGCAGGGCGTCACGCCGCAAATCGCGCAAGAGGCCATTCAGATGCAGACCATCGTCAACCTGGTCTCGGCCGGCATGGGCGTGGCCTGGGTGCCGGCTTCCATGATGCAGTTGCAACGGCCCGGCGTGGTCTACCGTCCCGTGCGCGGTGTGCCGCTGATGTGCCACACCAGCCTGGTCTGGCGCGAGGGCACGCCGCCCGTGGTGCAGCGCTTCGTCAACCATGTGCAGCAACATTCGAAGCGACAATCGCCCGCGATCGAATTTTCTGGAGCCCCTTGATGCTCGTGCATCCGCAAATCGACCCGGTGGCGCTTTCGCTCGGGCCGGTGCAAATTCACTGGTACGGGCTGACCTAC
>JANLYV010000203.1:0-4802 GCA_031365825.1 Rubrivivax sp.
CCGAAGTTGCGCCAGGTGCTGCAGCACCTGGCGGTGGTGGAAAAGGTGCTCAAGCAGCACGGCCAGAACGGGTTGGTGGACATCCCCGACGCGGCGCTGCGCAAGGCACACGCACAGCTGGCCAGCCTGCCGGTGCAGGAACAGCACACGGCGCTGTCGCGGCTGCAGTCGCTGCTGGGCTTGCAGCTCGAGCCGCCAGACCGGGCGGCCGAGCATCTGCACCAGAACGCCTTCATCTCGTCGTTTCTCACCGAAGAGAAGTTGCAGGTCAGCGAAGGCAGCCTCAGCGACTTCGTCCGGCTGCAGGACGACCCCACGTCCGATCGGCGTTAGCCGCTCAGCGTCGTCGTCGCCGCCGGCAACGGCGGCCGCCGTTGCAGCAGTGCCGCGCTGGCGTTTTCATAGGCCTGGGCCACACGCAGCAGTGCCGCATCGCCCTGGGGCTTGCCGATCAACTGCAAGCCCATCGGCCAGCGAGCGCTGGCGTCGAACCCCGCTGGCAGGCTGATGGCCGGCAGGCCCGCGAACGTGGCGTAGGCGGTGACCTCCATCCAGCGGTGGTAGGTGTCCATGCTGCGGCCGTTGATCTGCCGCGGCCAGGTCTCGGCCAGCGCAAAAGGCCAGACCTGCGCCGTGGGCAATGCCAGGAAGTCATAACGCTCGAACAGACGGCACAGTTGCACGTAGAACTCGCTGCGCACGACGCTGGCGTGCATGAAGGCCGCGAAGCTCAGGCTTTGCGCCTGGTCGTATTCCCATAGCGCTTCGGCCTTGACCATCGCGCGTGCGTCGGGCCCACCGAGCACCGCCGCCACCGACGGCGCCACCAGCGCGCGCCGCCACACCAGCCAGGCGTCCCACACCGCTTCGGGCGCGAAGCCCAGGGCCAGCGGCGTGACCACGGCACCATCATCCGCCAGCCGCGACAAGGCCTGCTCGCAGACCGCGAGGATGCTGCTCTGCATCGCCAGGTAGCCGCCCAGGTCGCCCAGCCAGCCGATGCGCAAGCCGCGCGCGCTGGCATCGGGCGCGGGCACGAGCGTGCCGGTGTCGACATTCACCGACAGCGGCGCGCGCGCATCACGCCCAGCCTGCACTTGCAAAAGCCGCGCCAGGTCTTGCACCGTGCGCGCCATCGGCCCGTCGGTGGAAAGCTGGCTCAGCCAGACATCGGGCTTGGGCCAGGCCGGCACCAGGCCCTGGCTCGGACGCAGGCCGAAGACATGGTTCCAGCCGGCGGGGTTGCGCAGCGAGCCCATGAAGTCAGAACCATCGGCGACGGGCAACAAACGCTGCGCCAGCGCCACCGCCGCGCCGCCGCTGCTGCCACCGGCGCTGACGTTCAAGTCCCATGCATTGGCGGTGGCACCGAAGAGCGGGTTGTAGGTGTGCGAGCCCAGGCCGAACTCGGGCATGTTGGTCTTGCCGACGACGATGGCCCCGGCCGCCTTCAAACGCGCCACATAGATGCTGTCGGCGGCCGGCATCGCGCTACTCAAGAGCGGCGAACCCAGCGTGCTGGGGAAGCCCAGGGCATGCGCCGTGTCTTTGATGGCCTGCGGAAAGCCATGCATCCAGCCCATGCTGCGGCCGCGCGCCAGCATCGCGTCGCGCTCGTCGGCCTGGGGCAGCAGCCCATCGTCGGGCGCAAGGTTGACGATGGCGTTGAAGGCCGGGTTCAGCGCATGGATGCGCGCGAGATAAGCCTGCATGACCTCGCGGCAGCTGAACTCGCGCGCGTGGATGGCCGTCGACAGGGCGCAGGCGTCGAGCGCTGTAATGTCGTCCGTGATGGTCATGGAGACAGCGCCACGGCCTGGTCCGCGCCCTGCCACATGGACACCAGACACATCGCGGCCAGGCGCAGCAGCAACGCGTCGTCACCGAAGCGCGCACTGAGCATCGCGCCTATGGGCAGGCCGTCGCTCGACAGCCCTGCGGGCAACGAGATCGAAGGCGCGCCGGTGGCGTTGGCCAGCGGCGTGAAGGGCGAATAACGCCACAAGCCTGCGGGGCCGAGGCGGTAGTCGGTGAAGTCGGGGTTGTTCATGGCGAAGCGGCCGATGAGCGGCGGCGGTTCAGCCAGCACCGGCGTCAGCAGGATGTCGAAGCGCTCGTGGAAAGCCGCCAAACGCCGCCCCAGCGCGTGCAGGCTTTGCAGCGCGGCCAGGTAGGCGGCACCGCTGATGCCCTGCCCGACCTTCAGCGCACCGAAGGTCACCGGCTCGACCTCGCCTTCGCCGATCGCGCGGCCGCGCTGGCGTGCGATGCCTTCCAGCGTCATCGCCGTTCCGCTGGCCACCACCTGCATCAGTGGCTGCACGAGGGCTAGCGTGTTCAGCTCGGGCCGCGCCTCTTCGACGTGATGGCCCAGGCGTTGGCATAACAAACCAAATGAGCGCACACAGGCGGCCACGTCGGCGTGCACGGCGTCGCCGTCGAAGTAGGTGGTGCAGATGGCGATGCGCAGCGGCGGCAGCGGTACGTCGAGCGCAGCGAGGAAGCTTGCCGGCCGCGGTGGTGCGGCATAGGGCGCCCCGGCGTCGCTGCCGGCGCTCGCGTCCAGCGCGGCGGCGCAATCACGCACGCTGCGCGTGAGCATGTGGTCGATGGCCAGGCCGCCCCAGGCTTCGCCGGCCAGGGGGCCCATCGGCAGCAGGCCGCGAGAGGGCTTCAAGCCGATCAAGCCGCAGCACGAAGCCGGGATGCGGATCGAGCCGGCCCCGTCGTTGGCATGCGCGATGCTCACCAGGCCTGCGGCCGTGAGCGCGGCCGCGCCGCCGCTGCTGCCCCCCGCACTGTGCGCCAGGCTCCAGGGGTTGCGCGTCGGCCCGCCGTAGGCCAGCGCTTCGGTGCTGGCGCTGATGCCCATCTCGGGGCTGGTGCTGCGGCCGAAGGGCACGAAGCCGGCGTCGAGGTAGCGCTGTGTCAGCGTGCCCATCTTCGGCCAGGCATGGCCCGCGTCGCCGAAGAGGCGTGAGCCCATGCGCGACGGGATGCCCGGGTGCGCGCTGGCCGGGCCGACGTCTTTCAACAGCAAGGGCACACCGAAGAAGGGACGGCGCTGCAAGAGCGCGCGGCGGGCCGCGTCGTCGGCGCAGGCAGCGAGTTGTGCATCGAGCACGTGTGCCTGTTCGAAACCGAGCTCGCTGCGCCACAGCGCCACGGCATTGAGCGCGGCACCCTGCTCGCGCAGGCCGTGAAGCGTGCGCTGCAAGGCATCAGCGGCACTGAACTCGCCGCGCACGATGGCTTGCGCCATCGCGCTGGCGTCGCCGGTGAACCAGACTTTCATCGCCGCTGCGCCCAAGTCAGGCCTGGCCGCGGCACCGGGCACGCCGACTCGAAAGCCCTTGCCGCACGCAGCACGGCGGCGTCGCCGAACATAGTCCCGACCAGCTGCAGCCCAATCGGCAGGCCCGTGCTGGTCAAGCCGCACGGCATGGTGATGGCCGGCTGCTGCGTCAGGTTGAAGGGGTAGCTGAAGGGCGTCCAGCCGAGCATGGCCTGCGGGTCCATCACGCTGTGACCGGCGGCTTTGGCTTCGAACGCAGGGATGGCCACCGTCGGCGTCACCAGCAAGTCAAAGCGCTGCATGAACTGGCGCATGTGCGTGCCCAAGGCGGCACGGCGCTGCACCAGCTGCTGCACGTCGAGCGCGCCGAGCTTCGCGCCCAGCTGCGCCTCGGCCGCGAAGTCGGGGTCGACCACGGCCTGCTGTGCCGGCGTCAACGTGTTCCAGATGGACCAGGAGCCGAGGAACCACAGGCCGGTGGTGATGTCCAGCGGGTTCTCGAAACCGGGGTCGACGGCCTCGACACAGGCGCCCAATGCTTCGAGCTTGAGCACCGCCGCGGCACAAGCCGCTGCCACCTCCGGATGCACGTTATCGACGTAGCCCAGCGCCGGCGACCAGGCGATGCGCCAGCCGCGGATGCCGTCGTCCAGGCCGACGCGGTAGTCACGGCCATCGGGTGGCAACGACGTCCAGTCGCGCGCATCGGGCTGGGCCATCACGTTCATCATCAACACCGTGTCGCTCACGCTCAAGGTGTGAGGCCCCAGATGCGCGACGCTGCCGAAAGGCGACAGCGGATAAGCCGGCACGCGCCCGAAGCTTGGCTTCAAACCGACGTTGCCGCAAAACGCCGCCGGGATGCGCACGCTGCCGGCGCCGTCAGTGCCCACCGACAGCGGCCCCAGGCCCGCCGCGACCGCCGCGGCCGTTCCGCCCGAGGAGCCGCCGGGTGTTTTCGACAAGTCCCAGGGGTTGCGCGTGATGCCGGTGCGCGGCGAATTGGTTTCGCCCTTGCAGCCGAATTCGGGCGTGCTGGTCTTGCCCAGCAAGACTGCGCCGGCCTCGCGCAGGCGCGCGGTCACGGGCGCATCGACGTCCCAGGCCTGTGCGGCATCGACGGTGCGGCTGCCACGCAGCGTGGGCCAGCCTTTGGTCAGGATCAGGTCCTTGATCGAGGTCGGCACGCCGTCCAGCGGCCCGCAGGGTTCACCGCGTAACCAGCGATCTTCACTGACCCGCGCCGCGGCCAAGGCGTCGTCGTACGCGACATGGCAAAACGCCAGCAACTGCGGATTCAAGCGGTCGATGCGGTCGAGCACGGCCTGCGTGGCCTCCACCGGCGAGGCCTGCTTCGAGCGGTACAGCGCCAGCAGTTCAGTGGCGCTGCATTGAGTGAGGTCGTTGTTCATGTCGGGTTCACCTCCATGGTTTCACTCCAGCCCGAGGTTGATGCGTCTGGCGACCTCGCCCCACTTGCGCGAGTCGGCGGCGAGTTGTGCCGCCG